>CBDTVN010000005.1:0-57965 GCA_965364195.1 uncultured Sulfitobacter sp.
TTTGGCACAATGGCAAAGCCGCTGAATGCCGGATTGGCCGCGCGCACAGGCGTTGAGGCGGCCCTTTGGGCACAAGCGGGCATGACGGCGGCGGAAGACGGTCTTGAAGGGCCTCTCGGGTTCGGCGAGACGCATCATGGCGAAGCTGCTGATGTTAAACTGCCGCGCAAGGACTGGCAGATCAGTTCGATCAGTCACAAGTTCCACGCCTGCTGTCATGGTCTGCACGCCATGTTGGAAGCACTCGGTGGTACTGATGTCGAGGCAGAGCGCATCGAGGCCATTAAAATCCGCACCCATCCGCGCTGGATGTCGGTGTGCAACATTGCTGTGCCCAAGACGGGGCTGGAGGTTAAATTCAGCTATGCCCATACGGGCGCGATGACGCTGCTGGGCCATGCCACAGGGGCGATTGCCAATTTCAGCGATGCGGTTGCGCGGGACAAAGACATCTGCGCACTGCGCGAGAGGATCGAAGTTGTCGAAGACGAGAGCCTGAGCGAAACGCAATCACTGATCACACTCACGCTTATTTCTGGTGAGGTGCGCCGTTTGCGCCATGATCTAATGACCCCGATGACGCTGGAGGCGCGCAGTGAAAAATTGCGGACCAAGGTGCGCGCCTTGTTGGGCGACGCGCGGGCGGAGGCCCTTTGGCAAGCGGCCATCGGAACTGATCTGGATGCGGTGACAGATTGCTTTGCGGGTGCTGAAGCAAGCTAAAAACAAAAAGGGCGGCCCCGTAAGACCGCCCCTTGCTAAATTTCAGTAGCCGACTTTAGCTTGTGATATCATAGGCCCGCTCACCGTGCACAGCGAGGTCAAGACCGCCCACTTCGGTCTCTTCATCCACGCGCAGAGGTGTCACCAAGCGGCACAGGAGGATCAGCCCCACGGTCACAACGGTCGTGTAGACGCCTACAATCGCGAGTGAGCCAAGCTGCGCTGTCCATGTTCCTGCACCGAAGACTGCAATCATGATCGTGCCGAAGATGCCGCCAACACCGTGGACGGCCATAACGTCAAGCGTGTCGTCGATCTTGGCCTTGTTGCGGATGAGGACTACCGCTTCCTGACATAAGATACCCGCGATGGAGCCAATCAGGAGCGCCTCCCAAGGCCCGACAAAACCGGAGGCAGGGGTGATGGAGGCAAGGCCCGCAATTGTGCCTGTGACAATGCCCACCAATGACGATTTCCCGAATTTGACACGCTCCCAGAATGCCCAACTGAGCGAGGCAGCAGCGGCAGAGATATGCGTGACAGTGATCGCCATGGCCGCACCGCCGTCCGCAGCCAGCTGTGAGCCGCCGTTAAAGCCGAACCAGCCCACCCAGAGCATCGCTGCACCGATCATGACAAGACCGGGATTGTGCGGTGGCGTATGCTGGTTCTTGCGCGCACCAAGGAAGATCGCAAGGATGATCGCGGCCAGACCAGCGGTCTCATGCACCACGATTCCACCTGCAAAATCACGCACGCCGATCTCGCCAAAGATGCCGCCATCGGCCAGCATCCCGCCGCCCCAAACCCAATGCACGACGGGCGCATAGCACAGCAGCATCCACAGCCCCGAGAACAGCATGACAAATCCAAATCCGATCCGCTCGACATAAGCGCCGACAATCAGGGCGGGGGTGATGATCGCGAATGTCATCTGGAACGCAAAGAAGGCAACCTCGGGCAGGGTGCCTGACAGGCTCTCGGCAGTGACGCCATTCAGCCCGATCTTACCCAAACCACCCCAAAGCCCGCTGGTTCCTTCGCCAAAGGCAATGGAGTAGCCGACGAGAAACCACAAAACGCTCATCAAACAGGCAATGGCGTAGCAATGCATGAACACGCTCAGCACATTACGCGCACGAACCAGCCCGCCATAAAACAGGGCAAGCCCCGGTAGTGTCATCAACAGCACCAATGCTGTTGCAGTCATAATCCATGCGGTATCTGCGCCGTTCATGTGGTCTCTCCCCAGTTTAGACGTGGGATAGACCCGATGGGTCATGGCGCGAAAAGGGGCAACTGTTGTAGCACCGCCTATTTGATGGGCGTTTTCAGGTTTGCGTAGGGATTAGGCGGGAATGACGGGTTTGCGCCTGTTATTCAGGCAAAGCGCGAAGTGCGTTGCGCAAAAGCATCAGCGCATGATCCCGTGCAGCGGCGCGGACTTCTGTGCGGCCCAGAGCCCCAAATTCAATGGTCTGCGTCATCGCACCCTTTGGTCCAGCAATGCCAAAGCAAACGCGCCCTTCCGGTTTGTGCTCCGACCCACCGGGCCCCGCAATCCCTGTCAGTGACACTGCAAGCTGCGCCGCGCTGTAGGTCAAGGCGCCGCGCGCCATCTGCTCGGCAACTTGCTCGGATACTGCACCATACGCCTCTAGTGTCTGTGCGCGCACATCCAGCATCTGCATTTTGGCGGCATTGGTATAGGTGACGAACCCGCGCTCGAACACGGCGGAGGAGCCTGCCAGATCTGTCAGTGCTGCGGCCACCATGCCTGCTGTGCAACTTTCCGCAGTGGCGATCATGATGCCGCGCGCTTTTGCCACTGCAAGGATGTCAGAGCGCATGGGCAATCCCCGCCAACACCACGACACCGATCGCTGCAAACACACCTGCGATCACGTCATCCAGCATCACACCCAGAGCATCGCCGCGTCTGTCGGCCCAGCCAATGATCCACGGTTTCCATATGTCGAAGAGACGAAACAGCGCGAAGGCCGCGATCCAGCCCGGCCACATGACCGTGATGTCGATCCCCATGCGCCAGCTTGCGATAGACAGCGGCAGTAAAGCGATCCACTGGCCCACCACTTCGTCAATTACGATCTCGGAGGGGTCGTGATCGTCACTGCCCGACGTCATTTTGGACGTGGCCCACCACCCCTTAAAAAACGCTGCAATGATTGCCAGCACAAGCAAAGGCAGACCGCCGATTACATGAATAAGCCACGCCCAAGGCAGTGCGACAAGCGAACCCCATGTGCCGGACGCAGGGCGCATATAGCCGACGCCCATCACAGTACCGATCATCCGCGCCAACATCATGACTTCACCAGCGTGGCCGTGGCCATACAGGCGATCCCTTCACCTCGTCCGGTAAATCCTAAGCGCTCGGATGTTGTCGCCTTGACTGAAACACGTGCCACCTCGATCTCGATCATCTCGGCCACGGCTTCGCGCATCGCACTCGCATGGGGCCCGACTTTTGGATGCTCGCAAATCAGGGTGCAGTCCACGTGCGTAATGGTGAACCCTTGATCACGCGCCATCTGTGCGGCGTGGTGCAAGAAGATATGGCTTTGTGCACCTTTCCACTGTGGATCAGACGGCGGGAAATGCGTGCCAATATCGCCCGCCGCCAGCGCGCCATAGATCGCATCAGTAACCGTGTGCAGACCGACATCTGCGTCAGAGTGGCCGACAAGCCCATGATCATGGGGTATCTTTACTCCACAGAGCATTACGTGGTCGCCAGTGCCAAAAGCATGAACGTCAAATCCGTTGCCGGTGCGTATGTCCATCGTCTTCTCCAATATGGCTGTGGCGCGGGCAAAGTCGCCGCGGGTGGTTATTTTGATATTATCGGGGTCGCCCGCCGTGATGGCAACCGTCAGACCCGCCGCGCGCGCAACGGCCACATCATCCGCTGCCGTGCCGGTATATATGTCATAGGCGGCCATCAGGGCATCGCGCCTGAACCCTTGGGGCGTTTGTGCGGCAAAAAGGCCGGTGCGGTCTTGGGTGCCTGTCACCGTATCATCCGCACCGGTCCAAAGCGCGTCTGTGATGGGCAGGCCAGGGGCGGCGGCGTCATGGGTTTTAAGCGCGGCAATCACATCGCTGATCACGGGGGCAGGCACACACGGACGCGCCGCATCGTGGATGAGCACAAAATCGCAGTCGGGCAGGGCAGCCAATCCCGCGCGCACAGAATCGCTTCGTTCTGCGCCGCCAGTGGTTACGGTTATGCCGCGCGCTTCAAAGGCTGCGCCCTCATGCATATCATCAGCGTGCAGGACGACAGCGATTTCATGCACGTGGCGATGCGCCTGAAACGCGGCGATGGTGTGATCGATTACGCGGATACCGCCCAAGCTCTGCCATTGTTTCGGGCGCGGACCACCCGCCCGCGTTCCACGGCCAGCAGCGACAATAAGGGCACAAACATGCATGGGGCGACTTCCTTTAATCTCCCCATCGTCTTAGGAAATCCCACGGAGCGGCGCAATGCGGGAGGTCTGCCTAATTTTTAGGCAGGCACATGGGTTATACCGCCTCAAGACAGTGTCTGTTCATTGTGTATTGTGCTGGTTTGATATAACAAATGGTGATCTGATTATCCTTTAAGCACTGGCCTGTATGACTTTTCCGCTGAACCTCACGCCTCCTGTTTTTCTGGCCCCAATGGCTGGCATTACCGATTTACCCTACCGCAGCCTCGTTGCGCGGTTTGGTGCGGGGCTTGTGGTGTCCGAGATGATTGCCTCCGGTGAATGGCTCACCTCGCGGCCTGGCACGCGCGAAAAGGCTGAGCTGGGCCTTGGGGTGGAGGGGACGTCTGTACAGATCGCCGGACGGGAAGCAGGACCCATGGCGGAGGCGGCAAAGATGATCGCGGATCAAGGCGCGCGGATCATCGACATCAATATGGGCTGTCCGGCCAAGAAGATCACGCAGGGGGCCTCCGGTTCCGCATTAATGAAAACACCTGATCACGCGCTGCGGCTTATCGAGGCTGTGGTCGAAGCGGTTGACGTGCCAGTCACGCTTAAGACGCGGTTGGGTTGGGACGATGACATGCTGAACGCCGCCCCTATTGCCACGCGTGCAGAGGCAGCGGGGATCAAGATGATCACCATTCACGGCCGTACGCGGTGCCAGTTCTACAAGGGGCATGCTGATTGGGCAGCTATTCACGGGGTTGTGGACGCGGTGAGCGTTCCCGTGGTGGCGAACGGTGATATCATCGATACGGCGACAGCGCGCGCAGCACTTGCGCAGTCAGGTGCGCAGGGCGTCATGATCGGGCGCGGGATCCAAGGGCGGCCATGGCTGCTAGCGCAGATCGCTCATGAAATTTACGGCACACCCGCACCGCGCATCCCCGAAGGGTCCGATTTCACCGATATGGTGCTGGGGCATTATGAAGAAATGCTGCGGTTCTACGGGACCAAACTGGGCCTGCGCGTCGCGCGCAAACATCTGGGTTGGTACATGGATCACGCTGGCACGCCGGCTGCGTCGCGGCGCGAGGTATTGACCGCCAAAACACCGGAAGAGACAATGCTGCTCCTTCCGACAGCGCTTGATCCTCACATAAATGTCGCGGCGGCATGACCGTGAATGCTGTCCCATCGCCTTTGGGTAATGCGGAGCGCGCCTTGTGGGCCTCGCTGCCTGTGCCTGCTATTTTGGTGGGGAGTGATGATACGATTGTGGACATCAATGCCGCAGCCGAAGGGTTCCTGAACGCATCGGCCAAGGCGGTTTACGGCACACCGGTGTGGGACATGATCGCGGTGGATGCCCCGCTTGAGGATGCTTTCGCGCGTGCACGCACATCGCAAACGGCGCTATTCGTGAATGACGTTGATGTGGGCAGCGGGCATCGCGCCCCGCAACAATCCCAGCTTCAAATATCACCCCTGTCGGGGGCGGAGGGGGTGATGATTCTGATGATCTCCCCGCGTGAGCTGGCGGGGCGGATGACACAAAACAAATCGGTCAAGTCCGCCGCAAAATCCGCGATTGGCATGGCCGAAATGTTGGCCCATGAGATCAAGAACCCGCTCGCAGGGATAACAGGAGCGGCGCAATTGCTGGGCATGAACCTGCCGCCGCAGGATCTGGAGCTCACCGATCTGATCGTCGCCGAGAGCCGCCGCATTGTGAAACTGCTCGAGCAGGTGGAGCAATTCGGCAACCTCACCATGCCGGAGCGTGGCGAAGTCAATCTGCACGATGTGCTGGACCGCGCACGCCGCTCCGCGCTTTTGGGCTTTGGCGCACAGATGAAGATCGTGGAGGATTATGACCCTTCGCTGCCGCTGGCGTGGGGGGATAAGGACCAGCTGTTGCAGGTGGTGCTGAACCTGATCAAGAACGCCTCGGAAGCGGCGGGCGACAATGGCGGCACGATCCGGTTGCACAGCTACTATGAGCATTCCTTCCGTTTGCGGCGTGCGGACGGGCAGGGGATCGCCTTACCGCTCCAGATTGAAGTGATCGATGATGGGCCGGGCCTTCCGGAAAATATTGAGGCGGATGTGTTTGATCCGTTTGTATCGGGACGCGAGAATGGCACCGGGCTGGGGCTTGCACTGGTGAGCAAAATCGTCTCGGAACATGACGGCTGGATTTCCGTTACCTCTGTGCCGGGGCGGACCGTGTTTCGCATATCGCTGCCCCGCGCCGATGCGTCCGGCGCAAATAACAAAGCGGGCAAACCGCCCTTAGAGGAGAGTTAAGCGATGGATGGCACAGTTCTGGTTGCAGATGATGATCGCACCATTCGCACCGTTTTGACTCAGGCATTGACCCGCGCGGGGTGCAAAGTGCACGCAACGTCAAGCCTGACGACGCTGATGCGCTGGGTGGCCGAAGGCAAGGGTGACGTGGTGATTTCCGACGTGGTCATGCCCGATGGTAACGGGCTTGAGATGCTGCCCAAGATTGCCCAGGACCGACCGGATCTACCCGTCATTATTATTTCTGCGCAGAACACCATTATGACTGCGATCAAGGCGGCAGAGGCCCATGCCTATGATTACCTGCCCAAGCCGTTCGACCTGCCTGATCTGATGAAACGGACTGCCCGCGCGCTGGAGCGTAGTGGCACGCCGCGCCGCGTGGTGGATCAGGGGCAACAAAAGGATGAAGATGATCTGCCGATGGTGGGTAAGACAGCTGTGATGCAGTCGCTCTACCGCGTCATTGCGCGGGTCATGAACACGGATCTGCCCGTATTGATTTGGGGGGAGAGTGGCACAGGGAAATCGCTGATCGCCCGCGCGATCCATGATTTGTCTGACCGCCGTTCGCTGCCGTTTGTGACCGTGACCGAGGCTGATCTGCGAGATATCGAAGGACCGGCGCGTGTTTTGGCGCGGGTGCGGGGCGGAACACTGCTGATTGACGAGATCAGCGATATCTCCGGTGAAGTGCAGGCGCGGATTGCGCGGATGATAGATGCGCATTCAGACAACGCGCCGCGATTTATGGCCACATCGCAGCGTGATTTGGGGGCGGAGGGCGCCGAGAGTGCGTTGCGCCGCGATCTCTATTACCGCCTGTCGGGTGCTACGCTGCATGTGCCTGCCTTGCGCGACAGGGTGGAAGACATCCCGCTGCTTGTGGCGCACTTTCTCGAGAAGGCCGAAGGCGGCATAGCGGCGCCTCATGCCCTGTCCGAAGCAGCGGCAAAGGTGTTCACCAATTACACTTGGCCCGGAAATGTGCGTCAGCTCGAACATGCGATGCGCCAGTTGGCGTTGACCAGCCGCGCGGTGGAAATATCAGGACCTGAGGCCGAGCAAATCATAGGCGGGCAACCCGGACCGGAACCTACACGTGCAACCGGCAGCGGCGAAAAGCTGGGCGCGAGTGTGGAGCGGCATATCAAGCGGTACTTTGAGCTGCACGGCAATATGTTGCCGCCAGCAGGTGTATATCAGAGGATCTTGCGTGAGGTTGAGGCCCCGTTGATAGCAGTAGCCCTTTCCGCAACGTCAGGAAATCAGGCGAAATGTGCTGAGCTTTTGGGAATAAACCGAAATACTTTGCGAAAGAAAATCACAGACCTTGAAATAGAGGTTACACGCGGCCGCAAAATGATGTAAAACTGTCACATAAGCGTGGCCATCAAGGAACATCCCTTGTTAGGATCACATAATATGGCGGTACGGTGCATTTGCACCACATCAGGTAAGGACGCGCGGCGTGACAACAATCACACGCAACACTTGGCTTGTCCGGTTGTCGCGGTTGCGGCGGCTCAGGCATGTTCGGACGCTTATGACGTTCGGTTTGGTGGTTTTAGGGCCAGTGCTGGCGCTTGCCACTTACCTTGCCCTTGGTCCCTTGGGTCAGGGCAGTACGGATACACTTCGTCTCGTTCTGCTGCTCGATCTGATCTATATCCTACTGGTTGCAGCGCTTGTACTGTCTCAGGTCGCCCGGCTAATCTCGGCGCGGCGGGCCAAGTCTGCGGGATCACGCTTGCACTTGCGCCTCACGGGCGTGTTTGCGCTGATGGCACTGATCCCTACTGTATCCGTCGCTGTCTTTGCTGTGCTGACGATCAACGTGGGCATCGAGGGCTGGTTTTCGGAACGGGTGCGCGTGGTGGTAGGCAACTCTTTGCTGGCCGCCGAAGCCTACGCAGAAGAAGAGCGTGCGGGCCTGCGCGAAGACGCCCTTAGCCTCGCTCGGAACATCGATCGTGCGCGCCGTGACGGTATCGATCTGAGCGATAGCGAGCTGCTGGGTGAGGGGCAGCGGCAAATTCAGCGCGGCCTGCGCGAGGCTTATATGATTGACGCTACAGCAGAAATTCGCGCCCGTGGAGATCGCTCCTATCTGTTTGACTATGACGCACCCACGCCCGAGGAAATCACTAACGCCAGCGATACGAACGTTCGCATCATTGAGGATTGGGCGAACAACGAGTTCCGCGCGATCGTGCGCCTCACCTCTTTCGTGGACCGGTTTTTGTATATCAGCCGCGAGGTTGATGGTGAAATTCTGAGCCTTTTGGAAGACACCCAAGAAACCATCCGCCTGTACCAGCAACTTGAGAGCGAGCGGGGCAGGATGCTGTTTGATTTCGGGCTTCTCTACCTCGCCTTTGCCATGATCATTATCCTTGCAGCCGTTTGGCTGGGTCTATGGTTTGCGGAGCGGTTGTCGGGCCCAATTGGCCGCCTGACGGGAGCAGCCCAGCAGGTAGGCGCAGGCGATCTCGACGTTCAGGTGCGCGCTGACGACGGCGATGACGAGATCGGCGAGCTGGGCAAGTATTTCAACCAGATGACAACCCAGCTCAAAGCGCAGCGCAATACGCTGCTCGACAATACCCGACAGATCGAGCGCCGCCGCCGCTTATTCGACTCCGTGCTCAGTTCGGTTACTTCTGGTGTTGTGGGTCTCGATCCCGAGGGGCGGGTAACCTTCGTAAACCGCTCCGCCATGCGGCTTTTGGATTGGGAGGAAGATCAGCAATCTTTGGCGTTGGCCGTTGCTGTCCCAGAGTTCGGCCCGCTCTATGAAACACTCACCACCACTGCCCAAGAAGCCACCCAGCAAGAAATTAAAGTCTCGCGTCAGGGCCGCATGGAGAACCTGCTGGTGCGCATGGCGACACGGCGCACCGACGACGGGCGGCTTGAGGGCTATGTTGTGGCCTTTGATGATGTGACCGATCTGGTGAGCGCGCAGCGTATGGCTGCATGGGGTGATGTGGCCCGCCGTATCGCCCACGAGATCAAGAATCCACTCACCCCGATCCAATTGTCAGCTGAGCGGATTAAGCGCAAATTCGGCCCCAAGCTGGGGGAGGATCAAGATAGCCTCGATCAGATGACGGGAGTCATCATCCGTCAAACAGGCGATCTGCGCCGCATCGTTGACGAGTTCTCGAAATTTGCCCGCATGCCCGAGCCTGAGCGGCGTGATCAAGACTTGACCCAATTGGTGCGCGACGCGGTGCTGCTGCAAAAAACCGGAAGGCCGGACATAGAACTCATATCTGACATGCCGGACGCGGAACTCCCCGCCCTCATCGACGGCACAATGATTACACAAGCACTGACAAACCTTATCAAGAACGCAGGCGAAGCCATCGATACACTCAAGGAAGACGGCGCACCGGAAGATCTGGTGCCGCAAGTTCACGTTAATATGCAAGCCGACAAAGCCACTGCACGCATTACCATCGCGGACAATGGCATCGGCCTTCCCGAAGATCGCGCGCGCCTGTTTGAGCCTTACGTGACAACGCGCTCAGAGGGCACCGGCCTTGGCCTGCCTATCGTAAAGAAAATTATCGAAGAGCATGGCGGAAGCCTTACGCTCACCAACGCGCCTGTCTTTGACGGGCAAAGCCACTTCGGTGCCATGGCAGTAATTACACTGCCGCTTGGCAACGACAATAATACGGGCAATGAGGAGAAAAACCATGAGTGACATTCTGATTGTGGACGATGAGCGCGATATTCGCGAGCTGGTCTCGGACATTCTGGAGGATGAGGGGTTCGCCACGCGGCTTGCCGGCAATTCCGACGACGCGATGGCCGCGGTGAACGCAGAGCCGCCTGCGCTGATGATCCTCGATATCTGGCTCAAGGACAGCAAGATGGACGGGATTGATATTCTCAAGTCCGTCAAACGCGACAATCCGGATGTGCCCGTGGTGATCATCTCGGGCCATGGCAATGTCGAAATCGCCGTCGCCGCGATCAAGCAGGGTGCGTATGATTTCATTGAAAAGCCGTTTAACATAGACCAGTTGATGGTGGTGATCCGCCGCGCAATGGAGACCTCCCGCCTGCGCCGCGAAAACCTCACGCTCAAGCGCAAGGACAGCTCCACTGCCGAAATGATCGGCAATGCTGGCGCTTTCCGCACTTTGGTAGGCCAACTCGACAAAGTGACCAAATCCAACGGCCGCGTTATGCTGACGGGCCCCGCAGGCGCAGGCAAGGAAGTCGCCGCTCGTTATATCCACACAAATTCCAGCCGCGCGTCCGCGCCCTTTATCACTGTGAATTGCGCGGGTGTCGCACCTGACCGGATGGAAGAAGTGCTATTTGGCCGCGAAAGCCCCGATCGCGGTGTTGAGCCCGGTTTGCTGGAGCAGGGCCATGGCGGCGTCGTCTATTTCGATGAGGTCGCCGATATGCCTCTCGGTACCCAATCCAAAATTCTGCGGGTGCTGGTAGACCAGCAATTCACCCGTGTCGGCGGCAATGACAAAGTACGCGTTGATCTGCGCGTGATATCAAGCACAAACAAAGACTTGGCCGCCGAGATTGAATCGGAAACCTTCCGTGAGGAGCTTTATCACCGCCTCAATGTGGTGCCGATTGCCGTGCCGGCCCTTTCGGAGCGGCGTGAAGACATCCCGCTTTTAGCAGAGCACTTCATAGCTGAGTTCAATGCCAGCCAAGGCCTGCCGTTGCGTGAAATCAGTGACGACGCACAAGCGTTGATGCAAACGATGATTTGGCCGGGCAACGTTCGCCAGCTCAAAAACATGGTAGAGCGTGTCCTGATCCTCGGCGAAGGCACCGCACCCATCGAGGCGCGCGAACTGCCGGGCGAGGAAGACCACAGCGAAGGAGAGGGCCGCGTGGTTCTGTCCGGTGCCATGGCAAGCTTGCCGCTGCGCGAGGCGCGTGAAGCTTTCGAGCGGGAATATCTGCTCACCCAGATCAACCGCTTTGGCGGCAATATCAGCCGCACAGCCAACTTTGTCGGCATGGAACGCTCCGCTCTCCACCGCAAACTAAAAAGTCTCGGCGTGGTCACATCCGCAAAATCAGGCACCCGCGTCGCACATGTGGATGAGGATTGAAGCCTTATCTTTCTTGGCCGAAAATACTCCGGGGAATCTGCCCCGCAGGGGCGGATGGGGCAGCGCCCCTGTCCGCACCAAATCCACGGTTCAGCACAAGACATTTGAATTGACCCGGCATGCGTGTTCTGACATCTCTTGGTCCAATCAGGCACAGGCGTGTCGGCGGTGCCCAGCACGGCCTGCGCAGCAGGGGATTTCCACATCATGAAAGTCATTATTTGCGGTGCAGGGCAGGTCGGTTGGCAAATCGCACGCCACCTCTCGGGCGAGCGCAATGACGTGACTGTCGTGGACAGCAATGCTGATCTCATTCGCCGCGCAACAGATACTTTGGACGTGCAAGGTGTTGCAGGGTTCGCAAGCTATCCCGATGTGCTCGATCGTGCGGGCGCGCGAGATGCGGATATGATCATCGCCGCGACCTATTCGGACGAGGTCAATATGGTCACCTGTCAGGTCGCCCATTCGGTCTTCGGCATCCAGCGCAAGATCGCGCGCTTGCGCTCTCAATCTTACCTCGATGCGATCTATTCGGATCTCTACCGCCGCGATCACCTGCCCATTGACGTCGTCATCAGCCCCGAGCGTGAAGTGGCAGCAGCCGCACTCCAACGCCTTGCCGCACCTGCCGCCTTTGATACTGAACTGTTTATGGAAGGCCACGCGCAACTGCTGGGGATCACGCTGCATGAGGATTGCCCAGTCCTGAACACGCCCCTGCGCCAACTCACAGACCTCTTTTCCACCTTGCGCGCTGTTGTGGTCGGCGTCCGCCGCGACGGCACACTTTTCGCACCAGAGCCGAAGGACCAGCTCTTTGCGGGCGATGATGCCTATCTGTTTGTTCACCGCGATGACATTTCCCGCGCGATGGAGATTTTTGGCAAAACCACCAGCAGTCAGGACCGTGTCGTGCTCGTGGGTGGTGGCAACGTGGGCCTTTCCGTAGCTCTTACACTGGAGCGCCGCGCAAAGCGTATTCGCACCAAAGTGATCGAGAAAGACCGCCACACTGCAGAGCGGGCGGCAGAAGCGCTGGAGCGTACGATTGTACTTAACGGTGATGGCCTTGATGCAGCACTTCTATCGGAGGCGGGGATCAACCGTGCCGATGCAATGCTGGCCGTCACCGACGATGACAAGACCAACATGCTGGCCTGCGTCCGCGCAAAAGCTGAGGGCTGTCCTTATGTGATTGCCCTGATCAACGATCCGACTTTGGTGCCACTCATGCAACCTCTGGGCATTGACGCCTATATCAACCCGCGGTCCACCACGGTCAGCTCGATCCTGCGCCACATCCGCCATGGCCGCGTGCGCCAAGTATATTCCATCGGGGATGCCGAAGCGGAGGTGATCGAGGCCGAAGTGCTGTCGACGTCACCCATCGCGGGCAAGAAGATCCATGAAATCGACTTTCCCGAGGGAGCACTCATTGGTGCAATCCGCAAGGGGGATAAGATCACACGCCCCATGTCCGATACCCGCATCGAAGAGGGTGACGTAATTGCGGTGTTTGTTCTGACCAAGGACGTCGCACAGCTTGAACAGCTGATGCAGGTCTCCATCGACTTTTTCTAGGAAGGGCATAGGTGCCACAGCGCAAAAGCCTTTCCGACAACCTGCTGCAGCTTCCGCTGTTCCTGCTGTTGTTCGGTGTGGCAGCGGTGTCGATGTTTGTTCCAGCTGCTTACGCTGTGGTGGCGGATCGCCATGAAACCAGTCAGGCGTTCTTTTACGCCGGATTACTGGGCACGATCACATTTGGCCTCATTTCGGTGGCGCATGCGGGCCGTGCACCGCGCCACGGTGCTTTGGGACCGCTGCTGTCTCTTTTCTCGGCCTTTGTATTTTTGCCGTTGTACTTTGCCATCCCGTTCGTTGAGGCGTTGCCCACCACGCGCTTTTACAACGCCTATTTCGAGATGCTCAGCGCGTTGACGACAACAGGGGCAACCTTGTTCGATGATCCCACGCGCCTTGGGCCCGCGCTGCACCTGTGGCGCGCGCAGGTCGGGTGGATGGGCGGATTGCTCATGTGGGTGGCTGCAGTCGCCATCCTCGCGCCGCTCAATCTCGGCGGGTTTGAAGTGACGGCCCAAGCGGAGCCAGGCCGTCAGGAGACGGGCCTCTACGCGACAGCACCCCTGAACCCGCGCCGCCGCATTTGGAGAGCGATCCAGATGTTGGGGCCGCTCTATGCCGGACTGACGCTGTTACTTTGGGTTTTGCTCGTCTTCTCAGGGCAAGAGGGCCTTGGGGCGCTGATTCATGCAATGTCGGTCATGGCCACCTCTGGCATCTCGGCAGGTGGGGGTGTGGGCGATGCCGCCGTTGGCTTCACAGCTGAGCTGATCATGGCCATGTTCATGCTTTTTGCTCTGTCGCGGCTCACATTCTCGTCCGACACAATGACAGCGGCCCAAGGGGGGCTATGGACAGACCCTGAATTCCGCATCGGCCTGAGCATTCTTGTTTTCGTACCTTTGATCCTTTTTGCGCGCCACTTTGTCGGTTCTTTTGACCTCTCCCAAGAAGACACGATGCTCGGAGCACTGGCTGCCCTTTGGGGCTCGCTCTTTACCGTAATTTCCTTCCTGTCGACCACAGGCTTTGTTTCTGAGTATTGGAGCGAGACGCAAAGCTGGTCTGGCTTGCCAACACCGGGGTTGATCCTGATGGGGTTGGCGTTGGTCGGCGGCGGTGTTGCGACCACCGCGGGCGGGGTGAAGCTCCTGCGTGTGTTTGCCCTGTACCGCAATGGAGTGCGTGAGATGGAGCAGTTGGTCCATCCAAATTCCGTATCAGGGGCAGGGGTCGCAGGCCGCCGTCTGCAATCAGGTGGAGCATTTATCGCATGGATATTCTTCATGCTTTTTGCGTTGTCCCTTGCGGGTGTAACCCTTGCGCTGACCCTTGTGGATGTCACGTTTGACGAAGCACTTGTGCTGTCCATCGCCATGCTATCGACCACAGGTCCACTGACCGAAGTCGGCGGTGAGGCACCGATTGTGCTGATGTCATTGAGCGATGCGGCTAAGGGAATTCTGGCTGGCGCTATGGTTTTGGGGCGACTTGAGACCCTCGCAATCATTGCTTTATTGACACCCGATCTGTGGCGTAGCTGACACGGCCGCACGCAGCCCTCTGCAATTGCTTGATTTTGGGGGTGGAAACTTTTCAGATGGCACTTCATAGTCGAAAATTACGAGCCAAGGGTGGCTAACGATAATAAAAAAATGAAAGATCAAACTATGGCGTCTGATAGACAGAACCTTCAGGATGCGTTCCTGAACCACGTACGCAAGACAAAAGTACCTGTAACGATTTTCTTGATTAATGGTGTCAAACTTCAGGGCGTTATAACCTGGTTTGATAATTTCTGTGTGCTGTTGCGCCGTGACGGTCAATCCCAACTTGTGTATAAACACGCAATTTCAACCATCATGCCAAGCCAGCCTATCAGCTTGTATGAGGGCGAAGACGCTTCTTGAGCAAGCCAGGTTTTCAAATCGACGAGACGGACGGCCCCGCGCAAACGCGTGTTTGGGTGCTGCATCCTGACATCAAAAACGACAATGACCGCCGTGAGCCTGTACCGGCTTTAGCGGAAGCTGTTGCTTTGGCAGAAGCCTTGCCGAATATCGAAGTGGTTGGCTCTGCTATTGTGCCGTTGCGCACGCTGAGTGCGGGGTATCTGTTTGGCAAAGGTAAGATTGAGGAAGTTCGCCAAACCCTGCACGATGAAGAGATCGAACTGATCTTGGTGGATGGCAGCGTGACGCCCGTCCAGCAGCGCAACCTTGAAAAAGCGTGGGATGTGAAACTCCTTGATCGGACGGCGTTAATTCTTGAGATTTTCAGCGACCGCGCGGCCACCCGAGAAGGCGTGCTTCAGGTCGAAATGGCTGCACTGAACTACCAGCGGACCCGACTGGTGCGCGCATGGACCCACCTTGAGCGTCAGCGTGGCGGCCTTGGATTTGTTGGCGGTCCCGGTGAGACGCAGATTGAATCGGACCGCCGTGCCATTGATGAGCAACTTGTGCGCTTGCGCCGTCAGTTGGAGAAGGTCGTGAAGACCCGCGCGCTGCACCGTGCAGCACGGGCTAAGATCCCGTACCCGATTGTGGCACTTGTCGGCTATACGAACGCAGGTAAATCGACCCTTTTCAATAAGTTGACGGGCGCGGATGTGCTGGTAAAAGACATGCTCTTTGCCACGCTTGACCCCACGATGCGCAGTCTTGAGCTGCTGGATGGACCTGAAATCATCCTCAGCGACACGGTTGGTTTCATTTCTGATCTGCCGACCGAGTTGGTCGCCGCATTCCGCGCGACACTCGAAGAAGTGCTGGCCGCAGACATCATTTTGCACGTGCGCGACATCAGCCATGCCGAGACCCAAGAGCAGGCGCGCAATGTGCGTGATATCCTGACCTCACTGGGTGTGCCGTCCGATACGCGCACATTTGAAGTGTGGAATAAAATTGACCTGCTTGAGCCAGCCGCTGCGGACGCTGTGCGCGAACGTAGTATGCGCGATGATGCTGTGCTGGCGATCTCGTCCCTCTCGGGTGAGGGGTTGGAGCTGCTGCAAACCACTGTTGCTGAAGCTTTGCAGGGCGCGTTGCGCACAGCCGATTTGACCCTCACCTTCGCCGAAGGGCGCAAGCGCGCGTGGTTGTTCGCTCAGGAAGTTGTGGTGAACGAGACGCAGACAGACGAGGGCTTCGAGCTTGAGGTGCGGTGGTCAGCGGACGTCGAGGCGGCCTATCAACGGCTCTAGTCTTTCACCACCAACGCCCCATATAGGTAGTACAAGCCAAAGGGAGTGCTACTCATGTCATATGTCATCGTTTATATTGCCACATTTGTGCTGTTTCTCGTCGTTGACTTCGTTGGCCTGAGTTACTTTATCAAACCTATATTTTCACGCGATATCGGCCATATAATGCTGGAAGAATTCCGCGTATTGCCCGCGTTTTTGTTCTACGCGTTCCTTATTTTTGTGGTGATGTGGTTTGTAGGCTGGCCGGCGCTTGAAGGGGATAAATCCTTGTTGTGGGTGTTTGGTTCTGCGGCGCTGATCGGGGCCGCATCCTACGGGACGTTTGAATTTACCAACTATGCGATCCTAAAGGATTGGACGCCGACACTTGTGGCGGTAGATTTGACGTGGGGAACGTTGGTTACCGGGGCCACTGCGGCTGGCGGTGTTGCTATTACACGCGCGATTGGTATTTGAGTGCATGCGTGGTTGGGGCCAGCCCCCAGCGGCCTTTGGCCACTTCCCCCGGAGTATTTTTGCCAAATAAGATAGGGGTCAGGCGCCTTCGGCAGAAGCAAAGCGCCACGCGCCGGGGCGTAGTTGGTTTAGCTGCCAATCTCCGACTTGGACGCGGATCAGACGCAGAGTTGGCAGGTCGACATGTGCCGTCATGCGCCGGACTTGACGGTTGCGGCCTTCCGATATTGTGACCTGAAGCCATGCGTCGGGGACAGATTTACGGAAACGCACAGGTGGGTCGCGTGGCCAGAGGTCACTCGGGGGCTCTATCTGAGTGATGCGGGCCGGGCGTGTGACGCCGTCTTTGAGCGTTACGCCGCGTGTGAGCGCATCAAGGGCTGCCGCATCGGGTGTGCCTTCAACTTGAGCCAGATAGGTTTTTTCGAGCTTATATTTCGGATTTGAGATGCGCGCCTGTAGGGCGCCGTGGTCTGTGAGGACCATCAATCCTTCGCTGTCACGGTCAAGACGGCCTGCGGGGTAGAACCCTTTCTCATCGATAAACCCTGATAGCGTCGGGCGAGGTGAGCCCTCGGAGCCTTTGTCAGTGAATTGAGACAGGACGCCGTAGGGCTTGTTGAACAGGATGACGCGGGCGATGCTCATGGCGCTTGCGGGATCAACAGGGTGACACCAACGGCTGCGGCCCGCGCAAGGTCTTGATCAAGAGACATGGGGATATATTCGCCGCGCCGCCAGAGCTGTGCCAGATCGTCGTAATGGCGTGACAGGAAGTGCCCTGACTGGCCAGTGGACGAGACAAAGACAGAGCTGTCAGGATCGGCGAAGTCATAGACGCCGCGGTAGCCGGCGCCGTGCACATTGTGGAATGGATCAGGGTCAGTCCCTTTTGTACGGCCGCGCATGAGAGTGTGATCACCGCCAGACGTGCTTTGCCTGATATTCACAAAATAGCGCAGGACAGGGACCTTTCCCAGCACGGGATGGTCATGGGTTGCCTGATGCGCGTCGCCCCAACGCAGGGATTCCAGCGATGTGCCGTAGGTGTTAGAAATTGTGAGCAGCGCATCATCAAGGGCAAGGCGGGCCATATCCGCGCAGCTTTCTGTCGGGGCGGATTGGAAGACGTCACACCACGCCGATGCCCCCTCCACATCGCGGAATACACGTTCGATAAAAAGTGGCTCGACGTGGTCAAACTCCGCGGCCAGCGGGCCAAGCTCATCTTGGATGAGCCGTGCTTGAAGCGCGCGCAGCCAAGTGGCGTAGATCAACGGCTCTGGCAAATGCTCGTTCATCTCTCCGGACCAACCAGCCAAGAGGCCCAAAGCGTTTTGACGCAGCGCTTCGGGGGTGCCAGCGGGCGCGGCCTCACCGGTAAACCACAGCTCGGCCCCGATAAGAGGAAGCAGAGCGCGCGCAGTATAGCTTACGGTGTCCAATTGCGCTTCGATGAAGCTGTCGCGGGTATGGACCTGTCGGCCCTGCATCAGCCGCTGCCAGCGCTGCACCCGCTGGGTATCGCCCCACAGGAATGAGATATGGTTGGGAAAAGGGCGATCCACCGTTTTATTGTTGGTGTTGCCCAAAATGCCGCCAGAGGGTGCGACAAAGCCTGGATTGGTGGTGAAGGGCAACGTTCCTTGCCAGCGGTTCGCAGCGATCCAACCGGGGCTGGGCATGCGTCCTTGGCTTTGATGTGCCGGATCGCGTTTTGGGGCCGCACCGATGGTTTTCATCGCAATGGTTTCGCTGTCTACCAATGTAAGGTTTTGCGAGGGCGCGATGTATTTCTCTGCCGCACTTATCCCGTCGGCGACCGTCTTGGCACGCATCAACTCCATCGCGGATTGCATCGTGGTGTCACGTTGGCTCAACACGGTCCATGCGACCGAGGCGACATGTCCGGGAGGCGTGATCGCGGCGAGGTTATAGTGGCTGCCTGGCAGGACGGGACCATTGTCGGTCCAGCGCAGAGTTAGGGTTACAGGATCGAGATCTTTGACGGTGATAATGGAGGCACGTGTGCGGAACTTTTTGAACCCGTCCGGTGTGCGGTACTCTTCGCGGTTTGCAGGGTTCAGCTCTTCGATATAGGTGTCTTGATCGTCGAGATAAGATGAGGTCAGCCCCCAGCCCAGATCAGCAGAGCGGCCTGTCAAAATGACTGGCACACCCGGAATGGTTGCCCCGATCACGCCGCCTGTTTGCAACTCCAACCGTGCAAGATACCAGATCGACGGTGCGGTAAGGCCGAGGTGTGGATCATTGGCCAGCAAGGTCCCACCAGAGGCAGAACGCGACGGGGCAGCGGCCCATGCGTTGGACGCGCCGGCAAGTGCTGTGCGTTTGAACGGAGAGAGCGGATGAGTGATGTAGGGGGACGTTGCGGCATATTGGGGCGCTTGCGGAAACAGGCTCGCGTATTTGGGCAGGGCGGCTACGCCTGTACCGGGCGCATCGGGCAGGATATCGCGCAGGCGTGCATCATCAGGCAGCGCGAGGGAGACACGCGCGCGGAGAACTTCGGCGTCGAGATGCCCCGAGAGTTGCAGGCCCATCAGCTTTACAATCGCGATGCTGTCGGCCGGACGCCAAGGGGCCATAGGGGCGTTGAACAGGAACATTTCGGGCGCCCCACGCCCCAGCGCTTCTGAGTTGATTTGGTCAAGACGCGCGTTCACACCTGCTGAGTATGCGCGCAGGGAAGCTTGTGTCGCTGGGTCCAGTGCCTCCATTGACGCCACCGAGAGCGCGTAAATATCAAAACGGCGCAGCAGTTTATCTGTGTCGAGAGTCGCGGCACCGAACACCTCCGAAAGTCGCCCTTGGGCTGTGCGACGCATGGTCGTCATTTGCCACATGCGGTCTTGGGCGTGGGCAAAGCCGAGACCAAAGAATACATCCTCATCCTGAGGCCCGAAGATATGTGGAACATTGGCGTTGTCGCGTACAATCTCGACAGGGCGCTCGAGGTTGGGGACTTCAACGTCGGCATTGTAATCAGGCAAGGAACGCGAGGCGAGCCAGTAGACCAGTGCAACGGCCACAACGCCAAAGATGATCAGCGTTGCCGTCAGCCGTACCAGCCAGCGAAAAATCAGTGCCATGCGTTTGAACCCTCAAGAGACTACACCTTGCCACGTTTGACGTGGCGGTTTGTGGTGATAAGTAGAAACGAAGCAATAGCGCAACATCAAAGCAAGGAAAAGCACATGGCAAAGCTGGCATTTTTAGGTCTGGGCGTAATGGGAGCGCCAATGGCGGGGCATCTGCAAAAGGCGGGCCATGATGTGACGGTATACAACCGCACAGCGTCCAAATCCGAGGGCTGGGCCAAGACCTATGGCGGGAGCCATGCAGCCACACCACGGGCGGCTGTTGAGGGTGCCGATTTTGTGATCGCCTGTGTGGGCAATGATGACGATCTGCGCTCTGTTTGTTTGGGCGAGGATGGCGCGTTTGCGGGCATGGCGGCGGGTGCAGTGTTTGTAGATCACACAACCGTTTCGGCGGCAGTCACGCGTGAGCTTTATGTTGCTGCGGAAGCGCTCAAGATCAACTTTGTCGATGCGCCAATCTCCGGCGGTCAGGCGGGCGCAGAGAACGGTCAGTTGTCGATCATGTGCGGCGGTGACGCAGGTGCATTCGAGCGCGCGCTGCCCGTGATGGAAATCTACTCCAAGATTTGCCGCCTCATCGGAGAGAGCGGTGCAGGCCAGATGACCAAGATGTGCAACCAGATCGCCATTGCAGGCGTCGTGCAAGGTTTATCCGAAGCGCTTCATTTCGCCGAAAAAGCCGGCCTTGATGGACGCGCCGTGGTTGAAGTGATCTCTCAAGGGGCGGCGGGGAGTTGGCAGATGGCCAACCGCTATGAGACCATGCTCGACAACGAGTTCGAGCACGGCTTTGCCGTTGACTGGATGCGCAAGGACTTGGGTATTTGTCTGGATACTGCCGATGAGACAGGCGCCAGCCTGCCGCTGACCGCGCTGGTGGATCAGTTCTATAAGGACGTGCAAAAGCTGGGTGGCGGGCGTTGGGATACATCAAGCCTAATACAACGCTTACGCAAAATGGATACCTAAAGCAAAAGGTTATGGCGCGACATTCAAGTCGCGCCATAACGAATTCAGGGAATGATCCGCGTGTATTTGCTGCCTTCTAAGGTCGCACCCAGACGCAGACCGGCGCGGCCGAATACCACAGCAAGCACGGGTGCCAGAGCAGTTGTCGTATCGGCTTTCACGCTGTCGCCTTTGTCCGAAATCACATATTCGATGTTTGCGCCCGCTGCCCAACCTGGTGCGCGTCGGAAATTCGACAAGGCGTCATTGGTCATGAAAAACAGCACATGTGCGTACTGCTGTGCGCCGATTTGCAAACCACCTGATGCTTTCGTGACGGAGTAGTAATCCACGGTTGTATCGTTCACCCGCAGCGCGCCACGCCCGTATGCACCGCCAAAGCCAAGGCCTGCTTCGGTGACCAGTGGCATCACAAGCATGCCGTTGGATTTTTCGGCCAAAGTGCGGGTATTAGGATATTCGCGGTACATCTGCTCCAGCGTGGTGTCCACCCGCGCGTCGATTGTGCCGCTGCCCGCGGAGCCGATGCCGTTGCCGCAAGCTGCCAGAGTGCTGGTGCCAGCAACCGCGCCCAACGCAAATGCGCGGCGCGTAAGTATAGAATGGGTCATGTGATCTGCCTGTCTCGTTACACTGCTCAAAAATTTGCCGGTATTGTCCGACTTATCCGTTGGTATAGGCGGTTTTTTGCAGGTTGTCATGGGGTTTGAACCGTTGGGCGAAAAGATGCTTTAAATGATCTCGAATCCTAGCCGCCCAGCTGGGTCCGCATTGCCTGATAAATCACTGCGGTTGCGACATTTGCGAGGTTAAGCGAGCGCACCTTCGGGTTTAGCATCGGCAGATGAAACACACGGTCATCCATGCCGTCCAAAACCGTCCGGGGTAGGCCAGCAGACTCGCACCCGAATACCAGATAGGCATCTTCTTGGAACTCGGGCTCATAAATGCTTTGCGCGCCATATTCCTCAAAGAAATAGAGGTGGTCGCGCGCAGGCTGCCGCGCAGCAATAAAGTCTTCCCAACTGTCGTATTCGCACAGGGTGACGTGCTTCCAGTAATCCGTCCCCGCACGGCGCACTGACTTTTCATCAAGCGAGAAGCCATACGGCTTGATCAGGATCAGCTCCATGTCCAGCGCCACGCAGGTCCGTCCGATCGCGCCGGTATTGAAGGGGATTTCAGGGGTGACCAGCACCACTTTCATACATGAATCAGCCACGCGAGGTCTGTGCATTGAGTAAACGTGCCGCCGCTGGGGCGAAATAGGTGAGGATGCCGTCACATCCCGCACGCTTGAACGCCATCAGGCTCTCCATCATCACGCGCTCTTCGTCGATCATGCCTTGCGCTGCGGCTGCTTTGATCATGCTATATTCGCCCGAGACTTGATACGCGAAGGTTGGCGCGCCAAACGCGTCTTTCACGCGGCGACAGATGTCGAGGTAGGGCAGGCCGGGTTTCACCATCACCATATCCGCGCCCTCGGTTAAATCACGGGCAACCAAACGCAACGCTTCGTCGCTGTTGGCAGGGTCCATTTGGTAGGTTTTCTTGTCGCCTGTCAACGCGCCGGATGCGCCCACTGCATCGCGGAAGGGCCCGTAGAACGCTGACGCATATTTCGCGGCGTAGCTGAGGATCATCACATTGCGGTGGCCGTCTTCTTCCAGCCCCGCGCGGATCGCACCAATGCGCCCATCCATCATATCCGAGGGTCCGATGATATCGGCACCGGCGCGCGCCTGCTCGACGGACATCTTGACCAAGGCCTCAACCGTTTCATCATTGATGATCTGGCCATCCACGACAAAGCCGTCATGCCCGTTGATGTTATAGGTATCGAGCGCCACATCCGTCATGATCACCAGATCGGGCAGCACTGCTTTAATCGCGCGAATGGCACGGTTCACATGGTTGTCGGGGTCCCATGCGCCGGCGCAATCTTCCGTGCGCTCCTCTAGACCAGTGTAAGGGAACAGGCACAATGCGCCGATACCAAGGTCCCACGCCTCCTGTGCCGCCTCGACAATCGTATCGACAGAGCGGCGCATAACACCGGGCATAGATGGGATATCCTCGACGATACCCTCGCCCGAGCGCACGAATACCGGCCAGATGAAATCCGCAGGCGAAAGGTAGTTTTCACGGACCAGCCCGCGAATGCCCTCATTCTGGCGCACGCGGCGCAGGCGGGTGGCGGGAAAGGGGGCTTGGATCGGCTGCATAGGTGTGGTCCTCGGATGATATGTCCGCAGAAGTTGTCATGTATTTTTGCCATGCTCAAGAGGTCTCTAGGGGTAGGCATTAGCCGCGCGGCCCGCTAAGAGAGGGGCAACGCGAATAACGAGCATTGCTTTGGACTGGTACCAGACACTTTTTGAATTGATCGACATGCGCTCCTTCTCGAACTTATGGTTCTGGATCGTGCTTGCTGTCGTGTGGTCCACGACCAGCCACTATGGCCTTGGTGTGCCGTTCGATATGGTGTTGCGCGCCAAACGCCACGGCGGCCAAACCGAGGTTGACCTCGAAGATCTTGTGCGCATAAACACCAACCGTTTGCTATTTATCGCGAAAATGTCCGGCCTCTGGATTGCGGGGTTTGCGTGTTTCTTTCTCACGATCCTGGCGCTGCTCGGTTTTGTATACGGAAATGAATTCTCGCAATCACTGATCTTGCTAGGATTTCCGCTGTCGTTGGTCGGATTGCTGAGCCTCTCGACCGCGCGTCTCATTCAAGAAGAAGATGCCCGTGGAGAGAAGCTGCGCAAGCGGTTGTTGCGTCATCGCCTCTATACCCAGATCATCGGAATGATCTCGATCTTTGTGACAGCACTTTGGGGCATGTATCAGAACTTGAGTGTTGGCCCTTTTGGTGGTTGACACATTGGTGGCGCGGGCCACATCACGCATCGTATGAAATCCACCTCCCATATCACGCTGTCCGGCGCGCCCGAAGGGTTTGACGCTTCTCTGTTGCTGGCCGAAGTTGGCAAATCTAGCGCGCCCCTGATCCATGTGGCGCGCGATGACAAACGCATGGCCGCGATGCAAGAGGCGCTGCGCTTCTTTGCACCTGATATGCCCGTCGTCGTCTTTCCCGGTTGGGACTGCCTGCCTTACGATCGGATTTCCCCGAATGCGGACATCTCGGCACAGCGTATGGCGACGCTTGCGGGATTGGTGCACGGGATGCCTGCGCAGTTTATCCTGCTGACAACCTTGGGGGCTGCGACCCAGCGCATACCGCCGCGTGATATCCTGCGCACCGCCGCATGGAGTGCGCAGGTGGGGGCCCGCGTTGATGAAAAAGCGCTGCGTGAGTTTCTGGTGCGCATGGGGTTCGTGCAAAGCCCGACCGTGATGGAAGCAGGCGACTATGCCGTGCGCGGTGGCATCATCGACATCTATCCCCCCGGCGATTTGGGGCCTGTGCGCCTTGATCTGTTTGGCGATGTTCTGGACGGCGCGCGCCGCTTTGATCCTGCAACCCAGCGCACTACGGAAAAACTTGAGCTGGTTGAGCTTGCTCCTGTCTCCGAAGTGATCCTCGACGAGGCGGCAATCACGCGGTTCCGCCAAAACTATCGCATCGAATTTGGCGCGGCGGGCACGGATGATCCTCTCTACGAGGCAATTTCGGCAGGGCGCAAGCATCAGGGCGCAGAGCACTGGCTGGCCTTCTATTATGAACAACTCGAGACATTGTTCGACTATCTTCCCGGAGCCACGGTTAGCCTTGATGATCAACTCACCGCCACGCGGCTTGCGCGCTGGGACAGTGTAGCCGATCAATACGAGACGCGCAAAATCGCCATGGCGAACCGTTCGAAAATGGACAGTGTGTATAAGCCTGCGCCTGCCGAGGGGCTGTATCTGGATGACGCTGCTTGGGAGGCCGCGATTTCTGATCGTCGCGTGCTGCAACTGGCGCCGCTGCCGCAGCCGACTGGCATGGGCGTCGTGGATGCCGCGGGACGCATTGGCCGTAACTTCGCGCCCGAGCGTCAGCAGGAATCCATCAGCCTTTTCGGGGCCTTGGCGTCTCATGTGAAAGCAAAGCTGGATGTGGGGCCTGTCCTCATCGCCAGCTACTCTGAGGGTGCGCGGGAGCGTCTGACAGGGCTAATTGAAGAAGAAGGCCTGTCAGAGGCGATCCCTGTCAAAGACTTCACGCGGATCGGTAAGCGTGGACTGCATCTGGCCGTCTGGGCGCTGGAGCACGGGTTTGAAGCGCCAAATCTCACTGTCATCTCCGAACAGGACGTCTTGGGAGATCGCCTGATCCGCCGGCCCAAGCGCAAACGCCGTGCCGAGAACTTCCTGTCTGAGGTGCAAAGCCTTACGCCAAATGATCTGGTTGTACACGTGGACCACGGCGTTGGCCGCTATCTCGGGATGGAGGTCATCACGGCCATCGGGGCAGCCCATGAATGTCTCGTGCTGGAATATGCAGAAAAATCAAAACTCTACTTGCCTGTAGAGAATATTGAATTGCTCAGCCGTTACGGACATGAAGAAGGACTGCTCGATAAGCTTGGCGGCGGCGCGTGGCAGTCCAAGAAGGCCAAGCTCAAAGAGCGTATCCGCGAGATGGCCGATAAGCTTATCCGCATTGCGGCAGAGCGTGCCTTGCGCCGCGCGCCCGTGCTGGAGCCACCACCCGGCATGTGGGACGCGTTCTCGGCCCGTTTTCCGTATCAGGAAACTGATGACCAGCTGTCCGCGATTGGGGACGTGATAGACGATTTGACCTCCGGCAATCCGATGGACCGTCTCATCTGTGGCGACGTGGGCTTTGGCAAGACCGAAGTTGCCATGCGCGCGGCATTTGTCGCAGCCATGGCCGGCGTTCAAGTGGCGATCATTGCACCGACGACGCTTCTAGCACGTCAACATTACAAGAGCTTTGCCGAGCGCTTTCGCGGGTTCCCCATTGAGGTGCGCCAGCTTAGCCGGTTCGTGACCGCCAAAGAGGCTACCGCAACCCGTGACGGGATCACAAAAGGCACTGTGGATATTGTCATAGGCACGCACGCGCTTTTGGCCAAAACGATTAAGTTCAAAGACCTTGGGCTACTCGTCATCGACGAAGAACAGCACTTTGGCGTGGGGCATAAAGAGCGGCTGAAATCCATGCGCACGGATGTGCATGTGTTGACACTGACGGCCACGCCAATCCCGCGCACACTGCAGCTCTCGCTCACAGGAGTGCGCGATCTGAGCATCATTGGCACACCGCCGGTGGACCGCTTGAGCATCCGCACTTATGTGTCGGAATTTGACAAAGTGACCCTGCGCGAGGCCTTGCTGCGCGAGCATTATCGTGGGGGGCAGTCCTTCTATGTCGTCCCGCGTATTTCCGATCTGCCCGAGATTGAAGCCTTCCTGAAAGACCAACTGCCAGAGCTTAACTATGTCGTGGCGCATGGTCAGATGGCGGCGGGCGAACTTGATGATCGCATGAACGCCTTTTACGATGGCAGCTATGACATTCTATTGGCCACGACGATTGTGGAGAGTGGTCTGGATATCCCCACCGCCAACACGATGGTTGTGCACCGCGCCGATATGTTCGGTTTGGCCCAACTCTACCAAATTAGAGGCCGCGTGGGCCGTTCCAAAACTCGTGCCTATGCCTATCTGACGACCAAACCGCGCGCCAAGCTAACCACGTTGGCAGAAAAACGTCTGCGCGTGATTGGCAGTCTTGATACGCTGGGGGCAGGGTTCACGCTCGCCTCTCAAGACCTCGATATTCGCGGCGCGGGCAACCTGCTGGGCGAAGAGCAATCCGGACAGATGCGCGATGTGGGATTTGAGTTATACCAATCCATGTTGGAAGACGCGATCGCGAAGATACGCTCCGGCCAGCTTGAAGGTGTGGTCGACAATGACGGTCAATGGGCGCCGCAGATCAATTTGGGCGTTCCGGTTCTCATCCCAGAGGCCTATGTGCCGGACCTCGACGTGCGCCTCGGCCTCTACCGCCGCCTGTCAGAATTGACAAAGAAGGTCGAGCTTGAAGGATTTGCCGCAGAATTGATTGACCGTTTTGGTAAATTACCGCGCGAAGTGAACACGCTCATGCTGGTCGTGCGGATCAAAGCGATGTGCAAACGCGCAGGCATCGCAAAACTGGACGGTGGACCGAAAGGGGCGACAGTCCAGTTCCACAACGATAAATTCGCTTCACCCGAAGGGCTTGTGCAGTTTATCCAGGACCAGCGCGGATTGGCCAAAGTCAAAGACAACAAGATCGTTGTGCGCCGCGATTGGGCGACGGATACGGATAAGATTAAAGGCGCATTTGCCATTGCCCGCGATCTGGCAGAGCACGTAGTCGCAAAAGAGAAGGCCGCGAAAAAGGCGAAAGCCTAAGCTGCGGCCAGCCTGCGCATGCTGCGCGCCATCATCAGCATACAGATCATACTGATCACGGACAGGACCAGCACCGACAGGATCAGGATGTGCTCACTGCCGTTAAAGCGGGTGCCTAAGGGGCCGGAGATCGCCACAGCACCGACGGTCGAGAATGCACTGATCACGGAAGCTGCCATGCCTGCAATATGGCCCATCGGCTCCATCGCGAGGGCGTTGAGATTGCCAAAGCTCAGGCCCGCTTGGAAAAAGATGCCCGTTTGCCAGAATAAGAAAAAGTAAAAGCCGTAAGCGCCGCTGCCCAGATCAAATACATAGAAACTACCCGCAAGGATGATCTGTGCACCGACGGCCCAGGTGATCAGTTTCCACATGCCAAAGCGGACGACCAACAGGGCGTTTAGCAAGCTGGCGCTGCCCGCAATCAGGGCGACTAAGAAGAACCAGTAGGGAAACTCGTCGCCGCGCCCGTACACAACGTCATAAATCGGTTGTACCAGCATCAGCGTCAGAAAAAGTGTACCAGAGATCAGCATCTGCACGATGATCGACAGGCGCACAACGGGATGGCCCAAGACCTCTTTTGCGGCCAGCACCATCAGGCGCATGCTCAGAGGGCGGCGGTTCTCAAGCGGATGTGTCTCGGGCAGCCGGATCATCATCCAGAGGGTAAATGTCGCTGCGAATACGATGAAGGCGATGAAAATGCCGCGCCAGCCACTCCATCCGATGATGAAGGATCCCAACAGGGGCGCGATGGCGGGCACCAACACAAAGATCATCATGATGATCGACATGATCTTGGCCATTTGGCGGCCTGAAAAGCGGTCCCGTACAATGGCGTTGGTCACAACACGCGGGCCGGACGCGCCCAACCCCTGCACCAGACGCGCGGCAAGGACCATCTCGAACGATTGGCTGACGTAGGCGACGGCAGCGCTTAGAATAAACAGAACGCTGGAGGCGACGACCACCGGCTTGCGCCCGTAAGCATCAGACAGCGGTCCTGTGACGAATGTGCCAAGGCCCATACCGAGCAAGAACATGCTGAGGATCAGGGGCGCTTTTTCAACCGCATTGGGCGACAGCTCTGCGCCGATCTGGGGCAGGGCAGGCAGCATCGAATCGATCGAAAAGGCAACAGAAGCGAGCATCATAGCCAAGAGGGCCACGAACTCGGTGCGTCCCATCCGGAACGGCTCAGTTGATGAGGGCAAGAAGCTCTCCGATGCACTTAACGTATCGAAAATAGATACTTCTAAGGCTTTAGGCTATGGGTGCAGGCGTGACAATCCGAAACAGTTTAACCTGCGGCCATCCGTAAGGCGGGTTGGGGAGCGGCATGGAAGGGGTGGCGCTCTCCGATGATATTGGCGCGCGGAACGTAGACAACCTGGGTGATGTCCTCGAACTGGTCAAACTGCCCGCGCCAGTCTTCGCCCATGGCGAAGATCGAGACATTGTAGTTAATAATGTCGGTGTATTTTTGATCCCATTCCTGCTCCGCGATCACGCGGCTCACGAACCGGCAGCTCTCCAGCATCAGGCGGCGCTGCGCATAGGATGTTACGGCAGGGACGCCCATTTCCTCGTTGTATGCATCAGTAGAGCATCCGACGACCAACTCACTGCCCAGCATGGAAAGCCGTTGCAATAGGCGCGCATGCCCTTGGTGGAACAAATCGAATGATCCGTAAGTCAGAACAACACGCGAGGACATTTGGGACAACATAGTTAACAGCCTTTCTCAATACACCAAACCCTGCGCAAACGCGCAACATGAGCGGTATGGCGACGATAACGCCGCACAAATATCGGAAAGGGTGCGTCTCAAGACGCTTGCCTGTTCACTGCCTGCACACCTGCTCAAAGGTATTCTTATTTTAGTTGAGGCTTTTTGCCCCTTAAGATTGAATCTAGGCCACAGGATCACCGCCGCCTAGTGCTTTTTTCGTTTTGTGCAGTGCCTAGCGGCGCTTTTGCAACATTACGTGGCCGCACCCGTAAGTTCGGCAATGACTTTCGCCCAAAGCTCGGGTGGCTGCGCACCGGGGACAGCGTGTTTGCCCCCAACAACGAAGGTCGGCACAGAATTGATGCCCATGCTGCGGCTGTGTGCATCGCGGTCACGGATGGATTGCATGTCTGAGTCCGTACCCAGCAGGCGCGTTACCATGGAGGCATCCATCTCGATGCTGTCCGCAATATCTGCAAGCACTTCCGCATCGCCAATGTCGCGCGTGTCCACAAAATACGCTTTGAATAACGCCGAGACGGCGGCGGTCTGTCGTCCCTCAATACCTGCCCAGTGGATCAAGCGGTGGGCGTTGAGCGTGTTAGGCGTACGTTTCATTCCCTCAAAGTTGATCTTGAGGCCCGCTTTTTCGGCGTGTTCAACCACTGGCGCATAGGCCTTTACTGCCGCTTCCTTGCCGCCAAACTTCCCTTCAAGATAGGCGCGGCGGTCCATCCCCTCTGCGGGCATGTCGGGGTTAAGCTGGAAGGGGTGCCATTCGATCAGGAAGGGATGGTCGGGAGCGGCGGTTAATGCACGATCCAGATGCGCTTTGCCGATATAGCACCACGGGCAGATCGGGTCGGACATAATGTCGAGCTTGACAGATTCACTCATCGGGAGGCCTCAAATTGCTGGCGCAATACTGCGCGCAGGAGCTTGCCGTTTGCGCCCATGGGCAGTGTCGGCAAATGGATATAAAGGCGCGGCTGTTTGTAGCGCGCCAGATTGGCCTCGGCATACCTTTGCAGAGCGCTCTCGTCCAGTGGGGTGGTTGACGTGTAAAAAGCAGCGATGACGGTTACGTCTTCTTTGATGGCCACCTCCGCGGCCCCCACGGCTGTGATGCCCTCAAACCGTGCAAGGCAGGATTCCACCTCCACCGGCGAGACACGAAAGCCGCCGGCGTTCATCATATCGTCATTTCGGCCCAAGTAGGTGATCTGGTGATCGGCGTCCATGCTGCCCTGATCACCCGTCAGGAACCATTCGCCCTGCATCTTCTGGGCGGTTTCTTCAGCAGCATCCAGATACCCGAGCATCAAACCGGGGTCGGAGCGGTGAACGGCGATGGTGCCTTCATCGCCCAATGGAACAGGGCCGTCCGCATTCAGAACCGCAATCCGGCGACCGTTCTGCGGACGTCCCAGCACAGTTGCCGCAGTCGGATGATCAGGTCCAGCAGAGATAAAGGTAGAGCATTCGGACATCCCGTATGCTTCAAAGATGCGTGTACCAGTGGCCGCTTCCCACCGCGCGCAGGTGGCGGGGGGCAGCTTTTCGCCTGCGCTCAGTCCATGGCGCAGATCGGGCATGCTGGCGATGGATGGCTGATTAAGGAGTTGTCGGTAAACACCGGGTGCCGCTGCAAAAATCGTGGCTCTGTGCGTTGCGATCAAGGCAGGCAGGTCCGCTGCCGATGTGCCCTCCGCAGGAATGAGTGCGGTAGCTCCCTTCGTCCAAGGGTCCATCAAACCAGTGCCCAGCGTGTAGGTCCAATTAAACGCACCCGCATGCAGCACACGATCATTGCTGTGCAAGCCATACCAGCCGTCAAACATCATCTGCCGCGCCCATATTGCGCGGTGCGCATGGACAACTGCGCGCGGCTTGCCCGATGTACCCGAAGTGTAGATGATATAACCTGCACGCTCTGGATCGCCCATATGCCACTCCGCAGAGGGCCGGTCGCGCATGGCGCGCAGCGCGTCTAATGAAACGGTGCGTGCATCATCGGGGCAGTCAACATCCGGATCGCGCAGGATCAGCGCAGGGTTCAGGGTTGCGATCATTGGTGCAACTTCGCGCGTCGTGAGCGCAGATGCGGTCGGCACTGGCACCAACCCCGCCGCAATCGCCCCAAGATAGGCAAGCGGGAAATCAACAGTATTCCCAAGCCGCATGAGCACCCGGTCGCCCGGTTTTGCACCGGCTTCCAGCAGACCACTAGCGGTTCCCAATACGGCCGCGCGCAATGCGCTGTAGGTCCAATCCTCAACGCCAAGGACGGACAGGGCTATCTTTTCGGGCGTTGCAGCCCCTCGTTCCAATACGTATTGCGCCATGTTGAACGGCGCAGGGCAGGTGGACAGTGGCCCATTATTGAATTCTGAAATCATGGTCGTTCGCTACCGCGTGGCGGCATGCGTTGCAAGGTCCGGAGCTTGGCTCTATACAAATCAAATGACTACTGACCCTGCACAAACGATGATTCAAATTGCCCGCGAAGATGGGGCAGCGCATACAGTGCCGCCGATTGATCTGGGTGCACGTGTGCGTGAATTGCGCAAGGCGCGCGGCTGGACGCTGGAGCAGGCAGCCAGTCAGGCAGGGCTGGCGCGCTCGACCCTCTCGAAGATCGAAAATGCACAGATGTCGCCGACGTATGACGCGCTGAAAAAGCTCGCTGTGGGTCTGAAAATTTCCGTGCCGCAACTGTTTACACCGCCAGCGGCCGGACAGATTAATGGCCGGATGGCTGTGACCAAGTCGGGCGATGGTGCTGCGCAAGCAACGACAACCTATGAGCACGAGCTACTGGCTGATGCTCTGCGCAAGAAAAACATGCTGCCCTACCGTGCCCGCATTCGTGCACGCCAGATGGACGAATTCGACGGATGGGTGCGCCACGACGGTGAGGAATTCCTCTATGTCCTGACGGGTGTGATCAAGCTTTATACCGAATTTTACGAGCCGATCGAGATGCGCCGTGGCGACAGTGCCTATTATGATGCTGCCATGGGGCATAACGTGATCTCGACGTCGGACGACGACGCGACGATCCTTTGGGTCACATCACTCGTCTAGCGGCCCTTTTAGCGGGAGATGTCCAACTGGATTGGCCGTTTGCTGAATTTCGGCAATCATTCGATTGCGAAACTCACCGTTGGATTGAGGTGCGCGCTTTAGAAGTGATCAAGCAAAGTGATAACTTCTAACAGCATGCATCGAATGGCCATCGCATTCGCCAAAACTGTGGTCAGCAATATCGCCATGCCGACACCTCAGTCTAATTTTCATCGTTCCACCACCACACTTCGGGCATCCATTGAGAACCGTCGCCATAAATCGGCAGGGTTTCGGGATGTTTCATCTGCCGCACATGGGCGATGCGCCCTTCGGTGTAGGACCAAAACGGGATTACAAACCGCTCAGCGGTAAGAATACGGTCCAGCGCGCGGGTGGCCGCGATAAAATCTGCACTGTCGCGAGCGCCCAACATTGCGTCGATCATTGCGTCAATCGCCGCACTACGCGCGCCCATTAGATTGCGTGAACCGGGCTGCTCCGCCGCCTCCGAGCCCCAATAGAATTTCTGCTCGTTTCCAGGGCTGAGCGAAAGGGAGCGGCGGAAAGTCGTGATGTCAAAATCGAACGCACCAGTGCGCGAGAAATATTGCGCGTCATCCACTGCATCGATGCTCGCCTCAATGCCAAGGCGCTCAAGCGCGCGCGAATAAAGCTCCGCGATTGCAATGTCCTCGGTGCTGCCCTTGGCGATCAGAATGGTGATGCTTACTGGCGTCCCATCGCCGCGCCGCATGGTGCCATCCTTGACCATATATCCTGCGGCCTCAAACTGGGCCATCGCCGCCCGGATTCCTTCACGGTTGCGCGCAGAGCCGTTGCTCACAGGGAGGGAATACCCCTCAATAGTGCCGGAGGGCAGGGTGTCCTGATAGGGTAGCAGGAGTTCGGCCACGCGGCCTTGTGCGGGGCCTTCTTCTTTGCCCAGAACGGAATTGGAGAAATAAGAGATGATGCGTGGCTGTGCGTTTCCGGTCAGTGTGTCGTTGATATACTCGAAGTTGAACGCCTGCATCAGAGCATCGCGCACGCGCCAGTCATCAAAGGGCGCGCGGCGGGTGTTCATCACAAAGCCGGTCATGCCCGATGGCTTTTGATGCGGGATCACGGATTTGACGATGTCGCCACGCTCAATAGCTGGAAAGTTATACTGGCTTTCCCATGTCTCGGCGTTGAACTCGCGAACGGCTGAAATTTCACCCGCCTTAAATCCTTCAAACAACACTTTGGAATCGCCATAAAAATCTAGCTTTACGCTGTCATAGTTATGAGTGCCCTGACGAAATGCGATATCCGCGCCCCAATAATCGGGGTTGCGGGTCAACTGGACAAAACGCCCCGGTTCATAGTCCGTGATGGCATAAGGTCCGGAGCCGAGGGGGATGTCTTGTATCTGTGCATTGGAAAAATCGCGCCCCTCCCACTGGGCTTTGGACACGATGGGACGCAATCCTGCAAGCAGGGCAAGCTCTCGGTTAGGAGCATTAAAGGTGATGCGCAGCGCGCGATCGCCTGTCTGTTCAATGCTCTCGATCTGGTTGTAGAGGCTGAGATAGCGCGGATGTCCTTCGGGGCCGAGCATATTGAAGCTAAAAATCACATCGTCAACGGTCAGCGGCGTACCATCGGAGAATGTAGTGCCTGTCCGCAGCGTGAATTCGACCCAAGTCCGGTCAGGGTCAGTCTCAACAGTCTCTGCCAACAACCCGTACAGGGTGAAAGGCTCATCCCAAGAGCGACCCATCAGAGTCTCATGCGTAAAGAAGGGAAGCTGCCACGGGGACGTGCCTTTGAGCACAAACGGATTAAGACTGTCGTACCCGCCGGTATTGCCCAAAACGATAGCGCCGCCTTTGGGTGCATCAGGGTTAACATAGGGCAGATTGGCAAAGTCGGCGGGCAGAGCTGGTGCCCCGTACATTGCGATGGCATGGCTAGGCTCAGACTGCGCCGCGAATCCCCACAGAATCAGTGAAGACACGGCGACAAAGCCCTGTACCTTTGAGAAATTATCTAAAGCCATTTTCGAAACAATCCCGCGCTGCCCTTTTTTTTATTACCTAAACCACTAACGGGGTCTTAAGGAAGGCGCAAACTTAATGCTTGGCGTTTGCCGCATTATTTAGTATACATGTCTCACTGCTCGATAGGTTTCTTGCCTGTATGAAACCTGCCTCAATAACTTGACGCCCGCCTTGTGCGGGCGTTTTTTTTGACCAGCACGCAAAATTGGCACTCTGGGGAACGACATCACGGATTTGTCCGTTTCCATTCCAGACAGCCCGCGCCATAAGCAGGGCAACATCCAAACTACAGGAGAACTCTTCATGGCCCTTATATATGATCTGTCCGGTAAAACTGCAGTTATCACCGGTTCCAACTCCGGCATTGGCCTCGGTATCGCCCAGCAGTTGGCCCAGGCGGGTGCAAATGTCGTGCTCAATTCCTTTACCGACAGCAAGGAAGATCACGCGCTGGCCGAGGAAATCGAAAGTGTATCCGGCGTGACCGCGCGTTATATCAAAGCTGACATGTCCAAAGGCGATGAATGCCGGATGCTCATCGAAGAAGCAGGCGTCTGCGATATCCTGATCAACAACGCAGGCATCCAGCATGTCGCCCCGATCCCCGATTTTCCTGCCGAGAAATGGGATGCGATCATCGCCATTAACCTTAGCTCTGCGTTTCATACCACCGCGATTGCGTTGCCGATGATGCGCAAAGCGGGCTGGGGCCGTGTGATTAACATCTCGTCCGCCCACGGCCTCACGGCGTCACCCTTTAAGGCGGCCTATATCGCAGCCAAACACGGAATTATTGGTCTGACAAAGACAACAGCGCTTGAGACAGCAGAAGAGCCGATCACCGCAAACGCGATCTGCCCCGGCTATGTGCTGACCCCTATTGTGGAGAAGCAAATCCCCGACACGATGAAAGAGTATAACATGAGCCGTGAAGAGGTCATCCAAAACGTTATGCTCAAGCGGCAACCCAGCAAGGAATTCGCCACAGTCGAGCAGATGGGCGGCACCGCAGCCTTCCTGTGTTCTGCGGCGGCGGACCAGATCACCGGCACCACCATCAGCGTCGATGGCGGCTGGACAGCACTTTAATACCAACTTCCAAGGGGCGCGGCATCATGGCAAAGACCAAAAAGATCAACCTCGCCCTTCAGGGGGGCGGCGCGCATGGTGCGTTTACATGGGGTGTGCTTGACCGTTTACTTCAGGAAGACGAACTTGAGATTTCCGGCATTTCCGGCACATCTGCGGGGGCGCTCAACGGGGCGGCCCTAAAAGCGGGCATGATCAGCGGAGGCCGTGAGGGGGCGCGCGAAAATCTCGAATGGCTGTGGATGCAGGTTGCGGGCGTTTCTGATTTGCGCATGGGCGATTGGATGGCCCCCTTCGGTCTTCAAGCCTTGAGTAAACAGCTTGAATACAGCCTGCCCGTGATCATGGGTAACGCGGTCACGCAGCTGGTGTCGCCCTATGATTATGGGGTGCTTTACAAAAATCCGCTCAAAGATATCGTTGAGAAATTCAACTATGAACGTGTCTGCGACCACCACGCGCCGCTGTTTTACGTAGGCGCCACCCGTGTGCGCAACGGCAAGATCAGAATTTTCGAGGGCGACGAGATCGGCCCCGATGCATTGATGGCCTCTGCCTGTCTGCCGTCGGTGTTCCAGGCCATCGAGATGTTTGACAAAACCACTGGCCGTGTCGAGGCATTCTGGGATGGTGGGTATACCGGCAACCCCGCACTTTTCCCGCTGTTTCAACCATCACTTCCTGCGGACATTGTGATCATCAACATCAACCCGCTGGAACGTGATGAAATTCCGACAAAACCGAGCGATATCCAAAATCGCATAAACGAGATCAGCTTTAATTCAAGCCTGCTGCGCGAGTTGCGCGCGATCGAATTTGTGCAGCGGCTGATTGAGCAAGGTACAGTGGACTCGGATAAGATGGCGCGCGTGCGCATCCATATGATCGCCGATGATGCGCTTATGGCAAAGCTGTCGGCGGCGACCAAGATGGTCGCGAACCCCCATGTGATTGGTCAGCTGAAAGATGCAGGGTGCGTCGCAGCCGAAAAGTTCCTGCGCACAGATGTCGATAATGTGGGTAAATCAAGCAGTGTTGATCTACGTGAGATGTTCGCCTAGCTGCGCGCGTTCAGGTCCGCGATGGGTGCGTCGCCATTCTCAATCGCTTTTGAGTTCGGATAAACAAGGCCCGCTGAAATCACCAGTTTGGCTGAATCTTCGACCGACATATCCAACTCGACGACGTCCCGCTTTGGCACAAAAAGCAAAAATCCCGACGTAGGGTTAGGCGTTGTGGGCAAGAAAATCGACATGATGTCGCCTTCAGTTGCTGTCTTTGCCGAAATCTCACCCTTGGCTTCGGTAGAGATGAAACCGATGGCCCAAATCCCCTTGCGCGGATACTCGATCAGGCAAGCTGTCTCAAAACTCCGCTCGTTTTGGGCGAAGATCGTCTCGGAAATCTGTTTGATACCAGAGTAGATGGAACGCACTACAGGTGTACGCTCGACAAGGCTTTCGGCGAAGCGGATGAACGAGCGCCCGATGATCCCCTTAGCAAGCCAGCCGATAAACACAGTGAAGATCAGAAAAATAATAACGCCAATGCCGCGCACGTTGATCTGAACTAGGGGATCAAGACCCAACAGATCCTGAATGAGGCGGTCGGGATGATAGCTGAAGGGCACCAGCGGCAGTACGAGCCCGTCGATCCAGCCTACGACACTCCAGATGAGCCAGATCGTCAGGCCAACGGGTGCAATCACGACCAGCCCTGTCAGAAAGTTGCCGCGAAAACGACCCAGAAAGCCGCGCTTGGGCGGCAGTATAGGTTCTGGATCAAAGGGGGTGTTCATCGTTGGCTCTGCATCCGTGTTAACGCTTTTGATCCGTTATAGCTAAGTGCTACACGTGACAGTCACAATGGCCTAATCTATGACTTTGTTCGCAATTCGAGTGCAATCCGTGCGGCCAGACGTGCATTGTTGCGCACAAGTGCAATATTAGCCTCCAGCGAGCGCCCCTTTGTCAGCTCAAAGATCCTCTGCAACAGGTAGGGCGTGACACCCTTGCCGCTGATGCCGGCGCGGTCTGCATCCGCTTGGGCCGTGGCGATGATCGGGGCAAGTTCGGCTGCGGGGATTTCGGCATCCTTGGGGATCGGGTTGGCAATAAGCTGCCCGCCGGGCAGACCTAATGCGCCGCGCATCCGGTGGGCGGCAGCGATCTGTGCAGGATCGTCCATGCGCAGCGGGGATTTCAGCTTGGAGCCACTGGACCAGAACGCAGGAAATGCATCCTGACCGTAAGTGATCACGGGCACGCCTTGGGTTTCCAGTACTTCCAGTGTTTTAGCGACGTCCAGAATGGCCTTGGCACCAGCTGCCACGACGGTCACAGGCGTTTGGGCCAGTTCCATGAGATCAGCGGAGATGTCAAAGCTGTCCTCGGCCCCCTTATGAACGCCACCGATGCCACCCGTCGCAAAGACATGGATACCACCAAGCCGCGCGGCGATCATCGTGGCGGCAACCGTGGTCGCTCCTGTTCCACCGGTAGCGATGCAGGCGGCCATATCGGCACGGCTGAGCTTTGCGACACCTTTGGACTGGGCGAGTTTGCTGAGTTGTGCATCCTCAAGGCCGATGTGGAGTGTGCCGTCCATCACAGCAATCGTTGCAGGCACAGCACCTGCGGCGCGAATGTCATCTTCGACCTGACGGGCGACCTCGATATTTTGCGGATAGGGCATGCCATGGGTGATGATCGTGCTCTCAAGTGCTACAATCGCGGCACCAGAAGCGCGGGCGGTTTCAACTTCGGCGGAATAGGTGAGGGGGATCATATTTTGGTTTCTCCGGCAACATAAAGGGCAGCAGCGTTTAACGCATCATAAAGGGCGGCATCAGGGGCAAGGCCACGCAACTCGGCGGCGATATGTGCGGCCATAAACGTATCTCCAGCGCCCGTCACGCGGGTAACGGAAACGGGTGGCGGCGTCTGGGTGACGACCGTACTCTGCGAGGCGACAGTGGCAGGGTTGCCGCCATCCGTAACAACCGTGCGGGCGGCACCGCGTGCGAGAAGTGTGGCCGCGGCATTGGCGGAGCTGTCAAATACAGTCTGGCACAACAGGCCTGCCTCTTCGAGGTTCACATAAAGCGTACCGCGTCCTGCTTGCACAAAAGGGCTTAACCTCAGTGCCTTACCCGGCGATGCTGGTGCAACACGTAAATCTGCTTGCGCCAGCAACGGACTGCGCGCCATTTGGGACAACAAATCGAGGGTCAAATTACCATCCAGTGCCACCGCACCCGAATAGGGCTCTGAAAGAGTCTCAAGCGGACGCAATATCTTGTCACCTGCGGCTTCAAGTGAATGGGCATCGGCGATCGCCGCGATGAGCCCGTTTGCTCCCTCAATCGCCATATACTGATCGGTTGGCAAATCCTCGGACCGGTAGATCAGATCGGTCCCAAGACCGCGCGCATGACACGCCGCGATAAGCGCATCACCCTCTGGATCACGTCCCACTGCGCTGAGCAGCTTGGGCTGCAAATCAAAGCGGCGCAGCGCCATGGCGATGTTCATCGCGACGCCACCGGGCAGGCGGGTAATCCGTCCCGGCATATCCGCGCCCAGATGCATGGGAGTGGCACAGCGGCCAATCACATCCCACAGCACCGACCCGATACACAAGATTTCAACATTATCTTTCATACCGGCGGTTTTGACCCGCTTGCGCGATGCGTGCAACCCGATAGAAGATTAACGAACTGGCACCGCGAAGGTCAGGGAGGCCCAGAGCGTTTCCCAAACGGGTCCAGCCTCAACGGTGGTCGCACTCTGCACAGGCCGCAGAACAACCGCATCGAGCATATACTCCATCCCCGCAACCAGTGGGATCGCCGCGCGTCCCGCTTCATCCGTACGGGTGATCGTAACGGTCACAGTGTCCTCTGCATCCCGCTCATAAATCTCGATCTGCGCATCAACGCGCGGAGCACTGTTATAAAACAGCGCCACATCCATGGTGCCGTCAAAATCAGCAGCGTAAGGGTTTTCCAGCGCCACAAACTCGGTGACCAAGCCCAATTCGCGATCTGAGCCCTCCCCATCGCCAACAGCCACAAGGGATTTGGAGTGGCGCGTATAGACTTCCTTGAAACCTTCTTTGGCCCAGCCACGCTTCGTATGGATGGCTTGCGCTTCTGTGAAATCCTTATGTTCCACGAATTTCATGAACTTCGGCCATTCTTTATAGGTAAGCGTCGAGGGGGCAGCCTCATGGGCGAGGATCATCAGGCCGTCTTGCGCTGGGGCGGGCAACTGGATCGCGGGACGGTCGCCCATGCGGCCGGTGATAGGTACAATTTCATCGCCGATGATGACCTCAAAGCGGGTGTTGCGATCTGCAAAGAATGATTGCCGAGTTCCCTCATATAATTGTCCGTTGCGCAGATCGGCGGTGAAGGGTACGTCGTTTTCCACTTGAAACTCTGGCGGTTCGATCCAGAATTCATGGGCAGAAGCAATCGGTGCAGCCAGCAACGCGCTGGCGAACGGAACAATATAGGTGAGTTTCATGAAACGGTTTTCCCTCTTACTGCTGTCTAAGCTGGCATTGGTGCTGGCGTTGTCAAGCAGTCCGGCCCATGCCCACGAAGTTGTGCCCACGATTGCGGACCTGACCGTGACCGAGGGACGCGCGGAGTTGAACCTGCGCATCAATCTGGAGGCTTTCATCGCGGGTGTTGATCTAGACACCGTTGAAGACACCAATGACGCGCCTGAAGCGCAGGATTACGACGCCCTGCGTGCCTTATCGGCAGATGCGTTAGAAGCGCGCGCGGCAGAACTTTTGGACGGCTGGAACGCGCTTCCGGTGCTGAGCGTGGACGGTGTCCCCGTAGCTCTTAAAAGCGTGAGCGTCATGGTGCCAGCGGACGTCGATATCGAATTGCCACGCATCGCGGAATGGGCGCTGGTGGCTGATATGCCAGCGGGAGCAAGCGTAACGATGGAATGGCCCGAGGGTGGCGGTGATCTGGTACTACGCCAGCAAGGGGTGGATGAGCCGTTTACGGGCCTGATCTCCGGCGGCAGTGCCAGCCCTGCAATCGCTCTGAGCGGTGGCGATCAAGCCGGCGGATGGCAGACCTTTGCGGGCTACATTCCTGTGGGGTTTGACCACATCCTACCGCAGGGTTTGGATCACATCCTGTTCGTATTGGGCCTGTTCTTTCTGTCCATTCACCTGCGCCCGCTGATATGGCAGGTGAGTGCTTTTACGCTGGCCCACACCGTCACACTGGCGCTTGGTGCCTTGGGACTGGTTAATGTGCCGGGCAGCATCGTTGAGCCGCTGATTGCCGCTTCAATTGTCTATGTCGCGGTTGAAAACATCTTTGCCAGAGGGCTCACAAAATGGCGCCCTGCGGTGGTTTTCGGGTTCGGCCTGCTACATGGGCTGGGATTTGCATCTGTCCTGGGGGAGTTTGGCCTGCCAGAGGATCAGTTTATTCCTGCGCTCATCGGCTTTAACGTAGGTGTCGAAGTAGGGCAGCTTACCGTGATCGCATTGGCATTTTGCACCATCTGGCTCGGCGTGTTGGCGGCACGACGCGCAAAGTTTAACGGGGTTGAGGAGATGGTCACCGAATACCCGGTCATGTTCCGCGCCCTGTCAGTCACAGGATCGCTGATCATCGCCTTGATCGGCATCTACTGGGTGATTGAGCGGACGCTTTTGTAGATAATAGCGCTGTAGGGGTTTACTTCACAGCAGACCAAAGCGTGGTCAGGGCGGCAACCGGATCGTCCTGACCCCAAATCTCGTCTCCTATGCCAAAGAAATCGGTCAAGGGGCTGAGTTTTGCCATAATACCGGTATCAAGCTGGCCCTCGGCCACGCACGGCACTTCGATCACTTCGGACCACCACTGGAACATATCTGCTTCGGCAATCTCGCCATCATAAAGCGCTGTAGCCTGAACCGGACCAAAGGCCACATAATCCGCACCCGCTTCGCCGGCACTCATCCCGTCGTGGCGTGAGCCTGCACAAAAGCTGCCCACAATCGCATCTGGGCCCAGAACTTTGCGTGCATGCCGTACCGAGCGCGCCGCATCTGACAGATGCACACCATCGAGGCCAAGCCGCTCTGCCAGCAGCGTATGATCCGAAATCACCAGAGCGACCTCACGGGCATCCGTCACCACACGCAAGGTATCGGCAGCGCGCGACAAAACATCCTCATCCTTGCTCGACAGGGCAAGGCGCACGCAGGCGGCTGGATGCGCGTCTAAGACCCGCGCCAGCGTATCGGCGTAGGTGGACAGGTCCAACTCGGACGGTGTGATGAGATAAAGCTGCGGCTGCTCGGGGGCGTTTGACATGATGTGGTCCTTTTTGGCGTGGTTCTGTCCCTAGCTTAATCTGCGATAGGATGGAAACTCTATTCCGCAGGTCCGCATCATATTGGCAAGGGCAGGGGGCTGGGGTAACAGAGCGGTATGACAGTAGAACATCCAACCACTCCCAGCTTTGTCCTTGTGCGTCCGCAAATGGGCGAGAATATCGGCGCCGCCGCACGGGCGATGCTGAATTTCGGCCTTGATCACATGCGTATCGTAGCGCCGCGCGATGGCTGGCCGAATCCGGCGGCTGTGGCAATGGCATCGGGCGCGGGGCGCGTGCTGGATCATGCGCGGCTCTCGCCCGATTTGCCGGATGCACTGGCTGATTGCAGCTTTGTATTTGCCACCACAGCGCGGGACCGCGATATGAGCAAACCTGTCTACACGCCCGAGGCCGCTATGCAGCTGGCCGCGCAAAAAATCGCGAGCGGCGAGCGTGTGGCCGTGCTGTTCGGACCAGAGCGGGCAGGGCTGGAGAATGATGACATCTCGCGGGCGAACGCGATTGTATCGGTGCCTGTGAACCCTGAATTTGCCTCGCTGAACCTTGCGCAATGCGTATTGCTCATGGGCTATGAATGGATGCGCCAGCAAAGCGATCAGGCACCTGTGGCCCAGAATTTGGCAGGCACAGCGTGGGCCGAGAACGCAGAGATCGAGCATTTGGCGAAACACTATGAAGAGCGTCTGGACGCGGCGGGATTCTTCTATCCCGAGCACAAGGCCGTATCGATGAAGACAAACCTGCGCAACATGTGGAGCCGCTTGCCGTTGACGCGTGCGGATGTACAAATCTTGCATGGCACCTTGCGGCAGATGGTCCGCTGGAAGGAACGCGGCTAGACCCCGCTGCGCCAAAGGAATACGTCAAACGAGACAAAAGACGACGGAGAATATCATGGCCACGAACCGCAAATTGTTTGAAGATGTTAGCGCAGATACGGCAAAGCCTGTCGCTACCACCGGGGTTATCGACGCAGGGCGCGGCGGCGCACGCGGGGCGATCCGGATTTGGCTTATGATGCTGTTTGGATTGGTGTTTTTGATGATCCTTGTGGGCGGTGCCACGCGCTTGACCGACAGCGGGTTGAGCATCACTGAGTGGCGGCCTCTGACGGGAGCGCTGCCGCCGATGAATGCGGCCGATTGGGCATCCGAGTTTGCCAAATACCAGCTGATCGACGAATTTCGGCTGCAAAACAGCTGGATGACGCTGGCGGATTTCAAAGTAATTTACTGGTGGGAATGGGGCCACCGCCAGCTTGGCCGCGTCATCGGTCTGGTTTGGGCGATTGGCTTCTTCTGGTTCTTGCTACGCCGCCAGATCCCCACAGGCTATACCCCGCGTCTGCTGCTCTTGGGCGCTTTGGGAGGCCTTCAAGGGGCGATTGGTTGGTGGATGGTGTCCTCCGGTGTGACCTCCGGCGAAGCGACCACCGATGTGCATTCCGCCCGCCTTGCCACGCATCTGGGGCTGGCCTTCGTCATCATGGGGTTCATCACCTGGTACGCCCTTAGCCTTGGCCGTCCCGAGCGGGACCTCATGCAAGCGCGCCGGACGAAAGAGAGCAAGCTTTATGGCCTCAGCACCGGATTGCTGCATTTCACATTCTTGCAAATCATCATCGGCGCGCTGGTTGCCGGCATTGACGCAGGGCGCACCTATACTGATTGGCCGCTGATGGCAGGCCAGTTTTTCCCGCCCCAAGCTCTTGTGATGGAGCCGTTTTTGCTTAATTTCATCGAGAACCCCGGCCTGGTGCAGTTTATCCACCGCATGACGGGTTACATTCTCTTTGCCTTTGCCATCGTAGTATGGCTGCGCGGACGCAGATCTGCGCATGAAAAGACGCGCCATGCGTTCAACCTCGCCTTCATCGCGATCACCGCGCAGGTCGTGTTGGGGGTTACCACCGTGATGGTCGCCGCAATCATGCCGGTCGCCCTTGCGCACCAAGGCTTGGCCGTGTTGTGCTTTGTCCTGATCTTGCGCGCACGCCACCTCTCTCTTTACCCAATTGCGACTTCGCTCAGAGGAGCCACCACATGACCGCCTATGATGACCTGATGGAATTCACCCGTGATACCCAAGCGTTGGGGCAGGTCGCGGGACGCCTGGGCTGGGATCAGGAGACGATGATGCCACGCGGCGCGGCACCCCAACGGGCCGAGGAAATGGCCGCAATGGAGAGCGTTCTGCACGCGCGCCGCATTGATCCGCGCGTGGGGAATTGGCTGGCAAAGATTGACGAAAAAACACTTGATGCAGTGGGCAAAGCCAACATGCGCCACATCCGCCGTAGTTTCGAGCGAACCAGCAAAGTACCCGCCGCATTGGCCACGCGCATTGCCAAACTTACGTCAGCCGCGCAGGGAATTTGGGCCGAAGCACGCGCAGCGGATGACTTCAAAGCCTTCGCGCCGACCCTGGCCGAAGTGATCATGCTCAAGCGCGAAGAGGGTCAAGCCCTTGCCGCCGGTGGGGATGTGTATGACGCCATGCTGGCAGATTATGAGCCGGGCACGACGGGCGCTGATCTGGAGGCGATGTTTGGCTCCATGCGGCCTGTGCTGTCAAACCTGCGCGCGGCCATTCGCGAGGCCAAGCCGGTCGCCCCGCTGACGGGTGACTTTGACGAGGGGGCGCAGATGAAACTGACGCGCCAACTCGCGAAGGCGTTCGGCTATGACATGACACGCGGTCGGGTCGATAAAGCAGTGCATCCGTTCTCATCCGGGTCTGGTATGGATGTGCGCATCACCACACGCACCAATGTTAAAGACCCGTTTAACTGTTTTTACTCGACCATTCATGAGGTTGGCCACGCCGCCTATGAGCAGAATATCCACGCTGATCATTTGCTGACCCCGCTGGGAAGCGGCGTGAGTATGGGGGTGCACGAAAGCCAGAGCCGCATCTACGAGAACCAGATCGGCCGCAGCCGGGCGTTCACCGGCTGGCTGTTCGGGCAAATGAAAAACGCATTCGGTGATTTTGGCGTAAAAGACGAAGAGACGTTTTACGCCACTGTAAACCGTGTTGGCGACGGGTTCATCCGCACCGAAGCTGACGAGTTGCAGTATAATCTGCATGTCTTGCTGCGCTTTGATCTGGAGCGCGCACTTATGGCGGGCGATCTCCAAGTCAGCGAGCTTGAGGCGGCGTGGAATGACCGCTTTGAAGCAGACTTTGGCTACGCAGTTGATAAGCCGTCTAACGGTGTGTTGCAGGATGTGCATTGGTCGGTCGGTCTGTTCGGTTATTTTCCGACATATAGCTTGGGCAATGTCTACGCAGGCTGCCTGAACGAGGCGATGCAAAGCGCACTGCCCAATCTCGACGCCAACCTTGCGATGGGAGAAACAGGGCAGGCTACCGCATGGTTGGGCGCCCATGTGCAGACCCATGGCGGATTATATGAGCCGCGCGAGGTGATCGAAAAGGCTAGTGGCAAAGCTCCTGACGAAAGCGCGTTGCTTGGCTATCTAGGCGCGAAATTCAGCGAGATCTACGCGCTCTGACCCTGCGGCAAGCAAGGCTAAATGCTCTGCCTGTTGGCTTTTTTGGGAAGGACAAAGCCTGATTTCACATTGAGGAAGTTCGAGGGAGAAACCATTCCACAAGAATGTCCAGTGAAGGGCCGAATGGCCTCAAACTAGACTGATTACCGTTATTTCTATAGTCTGTTCTTATTTAGAACGGATTTTTTATTATGAAACACCTATTTTTGATGCTGGCTATCGGATGGCTAATTTCTTCCGGGGCCTCCGCACAAGTGGTTACCGGACAAGCTTTTATTGCTGGCAACTCTGGCAACCCTTTGTACCCGCTGCGTGTAAAGGGTGCTGATGGCGTGCTCTATAATTGCAAAGCCGAAACTTTCGTAAGCGATGGGAAAGTCTCGCGAAAATGTGTTCGGGCGGAAGACCAGACCGACGATATATTCAGCACTGGTACTGGCATTACGACCACAACGACAAGCGCCACGGGCACAGTATTTCTCATTTCGGTCGCAGTCACGACAACCAGCACAAGCACGACGAAAACAGACTAGAACGAATCGACGCAGGATCAAACGCCGGAAACGTCCTAGCGCACCGAAACAATTGTATCTTGGCAGCTGTAGAAGATCGGGTTTGGATGGTCCTCGACAATACGCCCTTGTCGTGAAAATCAGCACCTGTTGGGGTGCTGATTTATAGAAACATATCGCGCTGCGCTATTCGTCCGCGCTTTCGTCCGCGTCACCTATTTCGGCACCATCCTCGTCACCCTGATCCGCAATCCAAGCCACAGAAACGACAACCTCGTTCTTGCCGGTGTCAAAGACCTTCACCCCACCAGCGGAGCGCGAGCGGAAGGAGATTCCCTCGACGGGCACGCGGATCGATTGGCCCTTGGACGTCGCAAGCATGATCTGGTCATCCATCTCCACAGGGAAGGACGCCACAATCTGGCCGCCGCGCATGGCTTTGTCCATCGCAGTGACCCCCATGCCGCCGCGACCTCGCAGGGGATAGTCGTGGCTCGAGCTGAGTTTGCCGGCACCACCTGCAGTGATCGTAAGGATCAAGTTCTCGGCGGCCGACATCTCCACATAGCGCTCGTTAGAGAAGTTCGGATCGGCGGGTGCTTCCTCGTCGTCCTCGGAGACTTCATCGGCAAGACCCGCCATTGCCCGGCGCATCTTGAGGTAGGCTGTACGTTCTTCGGAGGCGGCGTTGAAGTGGCGGATGATCGACATGGACACAACCTTGTCGTCGCCCGACAGCTTGATCCCGCGCACACCGACCGAATTACGCGAATTGAACACCCGCACATCTGTCGCACGGAAGCGGATTGCGCGGCCCGAATTTGTGACCAGCATCACGTCATCGTCGTGGCTGGCAATGCGGGCATTGATCAGCGTGGTACCCTCATGCTCGTCTTCAAATTTCATCGCGATCTTGCCGTTGCGCATGACATTGGTGAAATCTGACAATTTGTTGCGGCGCACCGTGCCTGCGGACGTGGCGAACACCACTTGCAAGTCGTCCCATTCCTTCTCGTCGCGATCCACCGGCATGATCGCCGCAATGGAGACGCCAACAGGGATCGGCAGGATATTGACGATTGCCTTACCCTTGGCTGTGCGGCTGCCTTGCGGCAAGCGCCATGTCTTGAGCTTGTAGACCATGCCATCGGTGGTGAAGAACAGCAGTTGCGTATGCGTATTGGCCACAAAGAGGGTCGTAACGACATCCTCTTCTTTGGTGGCCATCCCGGATACACCTTTGCCGCCGCGCCGCTGGCTGCGGAAATCGGCCAGAGGGGTCCGTTTGATATATCCGCCTGAGGTGACGGTCACGACCATATCCTCACGCTCGATCAGGTCTTCGTCGTCCATGTCACCGGACCAGTCGACAATCTGGGTGCGGCGCGGGACAGCAAACAACTCACGTGTCTCCGACAGCTCCTCGCGAATGATCGCCATGATGCGGTCACGTGAGCTCAGGATCTCAAGGTATTCCTTGATTTTGGTTGCCAGTTCTTCCAGCTCGCTGGTGACTTCGTTAACGCCAATCTGTGTCAGGCGTTGCAAACGTAACTCAAGGATCGCGCGGGCCTGAATCTCAGATAGGTTATAGGTGCCGTCCTCATTGGCCGTATGCGTCGGATCATCGATCAGCGCGATATAGGGCAGGATGTCTTCGGCAGGCCAACGGCGGGTCATCAGTTTTTCACGCGCCTCTGCCGCATCAGCGGAGGAGCGAATGGTGGCGACGATTTCGTCGATGTTTGTGACGGCCACGGCCAGACCACACAGGATATGGCTGCGCTCACGCGCTTTGCGCAGCAGGTGTGCGGTGCGGCGTGCCACAACTTCTTCGCGGAAATCGATAAAGCAGGTGAGGAAGCGGCGCAGCGTCAGTGTCTCGGGGCGACCACCGTTCAGCGCCAGCATGTTACAGCCAAAATACGTCTGCATGGGCGTAAAGCGGAAGAGCTGATTCATCACCACTTCAGCAGTTGCATCACGCTTCAATTCGACAACAACGCGCACACCATTGCGGTCGCTCTCGTCTTGTACGTGGGCAATACCTTCGATCTTTTTGTCGCGTGCTTGCTCTGCGATCCGCTCGATCATCGTCGCCTTATTCACCTGATAGGGGATCTCGTCGATGACAATGGCCCAGCGGTCCTTGCGAATTTCCTCGATGCGGGTTTTGGAGCGCACAATAACCGAGCCGCGGCCCTCAAGGTACGCTTTTCGCGCGCCGGAGCGACCCAGCATGATGCCACCCGTCGGAAAGTCAGGACCAGGAACATATTCAATAAGATCCTCGGACGTAAGATCAGGATTCTCGATCAGCGCAAGGCATGCATCAATCACTTCGCCAAGGTTATGAGGCGGAATGTTTGTGGCCATACCAACAGCGATACCGCCCGCACCGTTGACAAGCATGTTTGGAAAGCGAGCAGGGAGTACCGTCGGCTCACGGTCTTTGCCGTCATAATTGTCCTGAAAATCAACAGTTTCTTTGTCGATATCGGCCAACAAAAATGCCGCGGGCTTGTCCATGCGCACTTCGGTATAGCGCATCGCGGCGGCGTTATCGCCGTCCATGGAACCAAAGTTGCCCTGACCATCGAGTAGCGGCAGAGACATTGCAAAATCCTGCGCCATCCGTACCAGCGCGTCATAGATCGCACTGTCACCGTGCGGGTGATATTTACCCATAACATCGCCCACGCCACGCGCCGATTTGCGGTAGGCTTTGTCGTGGGTGTTGCCTGCCTCGTGCAGGGCATACAAAATGCGCCGGTGCACGGGTTTCAGACCATCACGCAGATCGGGAATGGCACGGCTGACAATAACCGACATCGCATAGTCGAGATAGCTTGTGCGCATCTCATGCTCGATCGTCACCGAAGGCCCATCATATACGGGCCGTGCGGGGAGGTTTTCGTCTTCGTTTTCAGGTGTTTCCGGCGTATCGGTCAAAGTCTGTCCCAGCTTGGCTGATGTCATCTATATCTTGCGCTTTAGTATAACGCGAAGCCCATATAAGGTGCAATCCTATTGCGCCGCTGTCGTTGCTCCAATTGAGGTCTCTGGGGTAAGATCATGTTATAAAATAAGAATATTCCTCAACACTTTGCGAGTTGATTGGCCTTCCCATGGCGCGCGCGCGATACCTCTGACGTCACGTTACTGTTCAGTCAGGCCAATGTCGGTCTAAGGTGCTAAAAAATAGGGAGAGATGTCATGCAACGCTTGCTCACGGATCATAAGACCATCACCGCAACACAGCTAGAGGATGTCGCCGCAGCGGCCTGCGGCGCGGGTCAGGCGCGGTTAAAGCTGGAGAGCTTTGCGCTGACCGCCAATAATGTGACCTACGCCGCGTCTGGTTTTGCCATCGGGTATTGGCATTTCTTCCCGACTGGTGTCGAGGGGCAGGGGTTGGTGCCGGTATGGGGCACCGCAGAAGTGATCGCGAGTAACAGCGACGACCTCGCCGTTGGCACGCGGCTTTATGGCTTCTATCCGCTGGCCGAAGAGCTGGTCATCGACGTGCAGGCTGATGGACATGGCGGATTTGTCGATGCCGCAGCACACCGCGCCGAGCTTCCAGCAGTCTACAACCGTTATACGCCTGTGCGCAGTGGTGCGGCGTCCGAAGACCACATGCGCGCGCTGCTACAGCCCCTTCTTGCCACGTCATACCTGCTGTTTGACTGGCTGATGGACAATGACCGCTTTGGCGCGGACCAGATCATCATCGGCAGTGCATCGTCAAAAACAGGGCTGGGCTTGTGTAAATACCTGGCTGAGCCTGAAGACCGAGCTTATAAGATCATCGGCCTGACATCCGAGCGCAATCGCAGCTTTGTAGAAGGCTTGGGCGCATGTGATGAGGTCCTCACATACGACGAGGTCGCGAAGCTACCACAACGCTCGTCTGTCTATGTTGATATGTCTGGCAATGCGGACGTGAAGGCCCGCGTGCACAGCACCCTTGGCGCGCATCTCAAACATTCGTCCGCTGTGGGGATCAGTCATTGGGATCAATTCAATCCGCAAAACGAGGTCGAGGGCGTGAAGCCGCAATTCTTCTTTGCACCGGCACAGATTGCCAAGCGTCGTGAAGAATGGGGCCCAGGTGTGATGGAAAAACAGATCACCCAAGCGTGGAAGCGGCTGGCGGCAGACGCGAGCACTTGGCTGGACGTAAAGGTTCACAACGGGATCGAAGAGGCGGCGGGTGTCTACACTACGCTGGCGGATGGCACCGCAAACCCGCGCGACGGGCACATCATCACCCTTTAGGCACGCTAATCAGGCGGAGCAGCTTGCTCCGCCCAAAACACAGAACTTTGCACAATGGGGATGGTTGAGCGCCACATCACGCTCGGCCTCTTCCAAAGTCTCACCCAGTTCGAACTCCGGCGCATAGGGCAGAAGCGTGCAGGCCAAGACCGCCGGCTTTTCCGCGCCGCGCCGCTTCACCACCATGCGCGATGAGGCGCACATAACTGCATCGGGCGATTTGTCCAAGATGCTCCAGCAGGCAGTTGTGATTTCCGGCACTTCGACCGTCTCGTCCATTTCGGGGAAAAGAACAGTAATTGCAGGGCTGTACGCGTCAATATTAAACCCGTGTTCGGCATAAAATGCAGCATATCCTGCCCGGCTATCGATGTCCGTATCACCAAATACGGACCGCCCCGCAACGGCCATGGTAAAGCCGTTTTCGGAGAGCCACTTCATGCCAACGACGGTCTTTTCAAAAGACCCGGCACCACGCTCCGCATCGTGTAAGTCTTGGTTGTAGTGATCGACCGAGATGCGCAGGGTCAGCTTGTCAGGGTAGGCGGCGAGTAGACGCAGCAGCCCTTCGCGCATCTTTTTGCGCATCATTGGTAACATCGCATTGGTCAGGATCAACACGTCATAGCCACGTGCGAGTGAGGCTTCGGTGATCTCGATCATCTGCGGGTTCATAAACGGCTCACCGCCCGTGAATGCAATCTCGCGCACACCCCAATTGCGGGTCTCAAGCTGGTCAAGATAATCGCGCACCTCATCCGCAGTGATATAGACCAGCGCATCGTTGGTCGGGCTCGACAGGATATAGCAGTTGGCACACTCGATATTGCACAGGGTGCCTGTGTTGAACCACAGAGTCTGAGGATCGTTCAGCGCCACTGTCGCGCGCGGCTCTCCCTTGGCAGTCAGGGCAGGATCTTGGAATTTCCCGTGGTTGGCCAATGGGATATCTTTCATGCGCACGACCTCTTTCGTCTATCTCATGGTGTTTTGCCTTGGGTATGTCATTGCTTTGGTCAAGAAAAGACCCTGTCTGGGGACGCACGCTCTTGTGAACTGCTGATGTTTGGGTATGTTTGCGCTAACATTTGTACCGCTGCGCACAATGAGAGAGAATTTGGCGGTGCCAACACCTGATCAGCGCGATACACTTACGTTTGCGGAGCAATTGCACAGCGCACAATAATAAAAGGCAGTAGTCATGGTTTCACGCGTCATTCCCGTCGATTTGTTTGATTTGGTGATCTTTGGCGGCACCGGTGATCTGGCACGGCGCAAGATTCTCCCCGGTTTGTTTCGCCGATTCTGCTCGGGGCAAATGCCATCCGATGCGCGTGTCATCGGGGCGGCGCGCAGTCCGATGGACAGTAACGGTTACCGCGAAATGGTGCGCGAGGCGATTGAGGAGTTTGGAAGGGGCCATCCCGCCGATCCCAAGCTGCTCGACGCCTTTTTGGGGCAGCTAGAGTATGTCGCGATTGATGCGTTGGGAGAGCAAGGCTGGCCCGAACTTCAGACCCTTATGGCCGGCAAGGAGCGTGTTGAGGCTTACTACTTCTCGGTTGCACCGTCGCTCTTTGGCGAAATTGCGGAGCGGTTGCAAAAATGGGGCATGGCGGATGATAAGGCGCGCATTGTGGTCGAAAAGCCCTTTGGGCGCGATCTTGAGACTGCGCGCACTTTGAACAAGACGCTTGCCACCTATTTCAACGAAGACCAGATTTACCGCATTGACCACTACCTCGGGAAAGAGACGGTGCAAAACCTTATGGCCGTCCGATTTGGAAATATGCTGTTTGAGCCGTTGTGGAACAGCCAATATGTCGATCACATCCAGATCACAGTTGCTGAAACCGTGGGTGTGGGCGGGCGGGGTGAGTACTATGACAAAGCCGGCGCCATGCGCGATATGGTGCAAAACCATATGATGCAGCTGTTGTGCCTCATCGCGATGGAGCCGCCCGCGCGCTTCTCTCCCGATGCCGTGCGCGATGAAAAGCTAAAGGTCATCCGTGCGCTCGATCCCGTGGCCCCATACCATATCGTGCGCGGCCAGTATCAGGCAGAGCCTTGCAACGAAGCCGAAAATCCCGGCTACCGCACCGCCGTAGGCAACCCGCGTTCGCGCACAGAAAGCTTCATCGCCCTACGCGCTGAGATCAGCAATTGGCGTTGGGCTGGTACGCCCTTTTATTTGCGAACGGGCAAACGCTTGGCAGACCGCTATTCCGAGATCACCGTGGTATTCAAAGACACGCCCCACAACATTTTCGAGGAGGACGCAGGGCGACACCGAAATGTTCTGTCGATCCGTTTGCAGCCCGATGAGGGTATTACCCTCGGCGTGACGATCAAGGAGCCGGGACCGGGCGGCATGCGTCTCATCGATGTGCCTCTTGATATGTCCTATGCCGAGGCGATTGATCCCGATGACGTCGAGCATGTCGACGCCTATGAGCGGCTCATTATGGATGTAATCCGTGGGAACCAAACTTTGTTTATGCGCGGTGACGAGGTTGAAGCGGCTTGGTTGTGGACTGATCCGATCATCAAGGGTTGGGAGGCCCGCAACGAGGTGCCTAAGCCATACGATCACGGCACAACCGGTCCCACAGAATCAGAAGAGCTGTTGCGCCGCGAGGGCAGGGCATGGCGGCAGGTGAACGTATGAAGATGATTGAATATCCATCCGCTGATCAGATGATGCACGACGTTGCTGACGTGCTTGGGCGCGCACTTTTCGGTGCTTTGGCACGCCAGTCCAAAGTGAGCTTTGCTGTACCCGGCGGCTCAACGCCCGGACCTGTTTTTGACGTACTGAGCGAGGTTGACCTCGATTGGTCCCGCGTTCACGTCATGCTCACGGACGAGCGGTGGGTGCCAGAGAGTGACGCGCAATCCAACGCAGCGCTCATTCGCAAACGGTTGCTCATAGGTCGGGCCGCAAGGGCGCAGTTCACGCCCTATTACTTGGCAGATAAAGAGATCGCCGCTGCAGCTGCCTCGCTCAGCAATGAACTTTCCGAAACCCTTCCCATCGACGTGATGCTTCTGGGCATGGGGGCAGACATGCACACGGCATCCTTGTTTCCGGGCTCGGGTGGGTTGAAGGATGCCTTGGCGGCAGATGCTCCGATGTTTTTACCGATCACAGTTTCCGGTCAGGAGGCCCAGCGGTTTACCCTGACTGCCCCCGTACTGCGCGCCGCGCGCGATACGCATATTTTGATCACAGGCACAGATAAACGCGATGCACTTGATCGTGCGGCATCCCTGTCAGAAGCTGACGCGCCGATCCAAACGGTACTACCGCGCGCCACGGTACATTGGAGCGCAGCATGAGCCAATGGAACACGTTGAATGTGCAACATGAAAAAATCAAAGACCGCGCCATTTCTGATCTGTTTGAAATTCCGGACCGCGCACATGATTTCGCTGCTCAAGCGGGGGATATGTATTTTGATTTCTCCAAAACCAATATTGATGGCAAAACGCTTAAGACACTCATTGCGCTGGCCCGTGATATGGATGTCGAGGCCCGCCGCGACGCGATGTTCGCAGGTGCGCGAATAAACGAGACCGAAGACCGCGCCGTGCTTCATACTGCCTTGCGCAATATGGACGGTGGGCCAGTAATGCTGGACGGCGTGAACGTGATGGACGAGGTGCAGGCCACCCTCAAATCCATGCGCAGCTTTGCGGAGCAAGTGCGCAACGGGACCTATACTGACATCATTAACATCGGGATTGGTGGCTCCGATCTGGGGCCGGCAATGGCTGTCGCAGCAATGGCACCGTATCATGACGGCCCGAGATGCCATTTCGTCTCGAACATCGATGGTGCTGACATCGCAGATAAACTGCGCGGCCTAGATGCCAAAACGACGCTGGTTATCGTTGCATCCAAATCATTTACCACAGTCGAGACAATGACCAACGCCCGTACCGCGCGCGCATGGATGCTTGACCACGGCGGCGATCCAAAGCGCCAGTTTGCAGCACTTAGTACTTCGGCTGAAAAGACGGCTGATTTCGGCATTGATCCGGCACATGTGTTTGGTTTTCAAGATTGGGTGGGGGGACGCTATTCTGTTTGGGGGCCAATCGGATTGTCGCTGATGATCGCGATCGGGCCAAAAGCGTTCGACGCGTTCTTGCGCGGTGCACAAGCGATGGATACCCATTTCCGCGCTGCCAAATTGGAAGAAAATATGCCCGTTCTGTTGGCGCTGGTGGGCATCTGGCACAATCAAATCTGCGGCTATGCCACACGTGCGGTGCTTCCCTATGACGAGCGTTTGAACCTCTTGCCAAGCTACCTGCAACAGCTCGAGATGGAATCAAACGGCAAAGGTGTTGTCCGTAGCGGTGCTGACAGCCCCCACCATACGGGTCCTGTGGTCTGGGGCGCTGCGGGGACCAATGGGCAGCATGCGTTCTACCAGCTCATCCACCAAGGAACGCGGGTTATTCCGTGCGAATTCCTGCTTGCGGCCCAAGGGCATGAGGCCGAACTGGCCCACCACCACCAATTGCTCGTGGCCAACTGCCTCGCACAGTCAAAAGCGCTGATGCAGGGCCAAAATCTGGAAAAGGCCCGCGCAATTGCTACGGGGCAAGGGTACACAGGCGATGAGCTGGAACGCCAAGCACGCCACCGTGTATTTCCCGGTAACCGCCCTTCGACGACACTGATTTATCCTCTCCTCGATCCCTTTACCTTGGGCCAGATCATCGCTCTTTATGAGCACCGCGTATTTGTCGAAGGAGTCATCCTGGATATTATCTCGTTCGATCAATGGGGCGTAGAGCTTGGCAAAGAGTTGGCTACCTCGTTGCAACCCGTTGTCGAGGGCACACAAGAGAGCACGGCCGAGGACCCCTCGACTGCTGCCTTGATCAATTTCATACATCGCCACCGCGACTAACTTATTTTTGGCTTGCGATAATCCGAGGGGCGCGCGTTCATTACATCATGTCCGGTGCGCGACCTACGCGGTTTGCCAGACGCGCCACTGTCAATCCCTGCACAATGATCGAAAAAATGACCACAACGTAGGTACATGTCAGTATCAGTGGCTTCCACTCACCTTCCGGCAGGGAGAGGGCCAAGGCGACGGAAATCCCCCCTTTGAGACCACCCCATGTCATGATGGGAATAACACCCGCGTTAAAGCTGCGGAAGGGCCGTAAAATGCTGATCGGCACCGCGACAGCAACAAAACGTGCCAGCAGGGCGAGGGCAATTGCCGCACTCGCCGTCAGCAGCACATCATCATCAAAGGCGATGGCAAAAACTTCGAAGCCAATCAGCAAAAACAGGACTGCGTTCAGGATTTCGTCAACCAACTCCCAAAAACTCGCCACATACGTTCGCGTCTGCGCCGACATGCCCTTTGATGTACCGACATCCCCGATAAGAAGCCCTGCACAAACAGCCATAATCGGCGCGGAAACGTGAAGCCAGACTGCCAGTTCGTACCCCCCAAAGGCGAGACCAAGGGTCAGTAATACCTCCAGCGGGTAGTCGTCAATTTTGCGCATCACGCGGAAGGTGAGCCACCCCAGCACAAGGCCCAGCACAGCTCCGCCAATCGCCTCTTGGAAAAACAGGACCGCAGCTCCGGTCAGTGGATCACCGACCGGTCCGTGCCCGTCGCTGGTTGGAAAGGCGAGGCCCACAAGCACGAGGAATACAACATATCCGACACCGTCGTTAAACAGACTCTCGCCCGCAATCTTGGTCTCAAGCGCTTTTGGTAGATCGGCCTCACGCAATACGCCCATGACGGCCACAGGGTCCGTAGGAGAGATGAGCGCCCCGAACACCATCGCCACCAAAAGCGGCATGCCGGTCAGCCATGAGAACCCGAAGCCGATAATCACAGTAGAGAGCGCAATCCCGAGGGTCGCCATCAAAAACACGGCACGCCACTGGGCCTTCAGATCGCTAATCTTGACGTGCAACGCCCCCGCAAAGAGCAATAGGCCCAGCATCCCTTCCAGCAGCGCTTCGGAAAAATCAATACTGGTGATAATCCCGCGTACAGTGTCGGCGATGCCAAGGTCGGGGAGCATAAGGTCCGTCCCTAGCAAAACAAATGATGCAAGCAAGGACACCACCAAGACACCAATCGCAGAGGGTAATTTAAGATACAGGTGATTGATTGCGCCAAATCCGCCCGCCAGAACAATAAGCAGTGAAGTGATTTGCAGAAAAGTCATAAGAAGCGCTCCAAAAGTGCAGGCCACTTGGTCGCACGTCATTCTGTGCGGCGCAATGCACGCCTGCAGTTGGCAATTTAGCTGCGGTCAACACGCTTTGTTTGGGCCATCATTGCTGCCAGATCTGCATCTGGGATTGCGTCCTTGGCATACTCGAATGTGCCGTGGTCCATGACCTCTTGGGCGGCACGTCGCAGGGCGGCAGAGGCCGCGCGCGCAAAGGAGCCGCCGACACTGATACGGGCAACCCCCGCATCGCTGAGCTGCTGCACCGTATAAGACGGCCCAGCGAGCCCCATGAGTACATTCACAGGTTTGTCCACTTCGGCGCAAACCGTACGGATGGCTTCAAGATCAGGCAGACCTGGGGCGTAAAGCACATCGGCACCAGCCTCGGAAAAGGCCTGCAACCGCGCAATCGTATCGTTGAGGTCAGGCCGCCCGCAGATGAAATTCTCTGCGCGCGCAGTCAAGAGAAATGGCTTGCCTTTAACGGCCTGAGCCGCTGCGCTGATGCGCTCGACCGCTTGCGGCATGTCCAAGATAGGCGCACGGGCATCGCCTGTTGCGTCCTCAATCGATCCACCGACAAGGCCTACGGCACATGCTTTGACCACGGTATCGGCGCAGTCCTGAGGTGAGGCGCCAAACCCGTCTTCAAGGTCGGCAGAGAGGGGCAAATGCGTCGCCGCTGCGATATCGGCCGCATTTACGAGGATTTCGTCACGGCTCAGACTGCTGAACGAATCCCGTTTTCCCGCGGAGAACGCGTACCCCGCACTGGTCGTTGCCAGCGCTTTAAACCCCATCGCTGTGAGAATGCGCGCAGAGCCTGCGTCCCAAGGGTTTGGCATGACAAATGCCTGATCGCGCAGGTGCAGCGACTTGAAATGCTCGAATTTGGCAGTCTGGTCACCCATATGAGCACGCCTCCTATGACAAACGTAGCAGGCTCAGTTGGAAAATGCGAATTGGGGACTTCATACACCTGCCGATCCCTAAAGCCGCGGTGAGATGCGGGTCATCACAGCATCAAAACGCGCCCAAGTAACCGATGCCTTGTTACCAGCATATCCATCGTAGTGAGACTTACCTGTTGAGTTCGGCAGACCCGCCCAGATTTTTGCCAGATTGTTCATAAAGCCGGTCTGGTCGAGAACGCCTGAGCGAAACCTGTTCAGACCGGCCTCCATCAGCAATACATCTGCCAGTTTGTCTTGCAGCGCGGGGGTGAACCGCTGTGCAGGCTTTGCGCCAACCTTCTCTACGACGCGGCGCAGTGTGGTGGGAATAAACTGGTAACGTCCGATGGCATGTGGCTGGTTCGGTGTGTCGTCAATCCATTGGAAAATCTCGGCAAGGGACATCTGCGTAGGATGCTTACTTGGCTTAATCCGCGCGCCGTGCTGCACCGCATCATAACCGTCGCGCCGCGATTCTGCTTCTTGAATAAGGGCTCGGATCAACTTAATTTCCTGTCCACCCATGCTTTGGAGCTTGCCTCGCCGGTCGGAGGGCGCATCCGCAATGTCCGGCTTATAGGCGGGTCGCTTCTCAAACATGCTACCGGCTGCACGTCCTCTAAAGGCCCCTGATGCAATGGCGCGGGTATCTGTTGGGGTAGACAGAAATAGGCTGCCCCGCACAGCTTCAGCTTGGGCAGTGGGCACTGGCAGCATGAAAATGATCAGTTGTAACGCAAGAATGAGGGACAAAATGTACGGCATCAAAGCTCCTGTATCGAGGGATTTGGAGCAGTTTTGCCGACAAAGCGTTTCAATTTCGTTCACAAGAGCGGATCAATCAGAAAGCTGAAAGCCGG
>CBDTVN010000006.1:0-56545 GCA_965364195.1 uncultured Sulfitobacter sp.
ACATCGACCAGCTGTTACCGTGGAAGTTTAAAGGCTGAAGCAACGCTTACAGTTAAATCCATGATCTTGAGAGCGATTCGCGCTCTGGGTCTTTTGCATGGGCCAAAGAAAAAGGGGTGCCGCAAGGGCACCCCGAGGTTCGCATAACCAGGCTCATTAGTTTACCGCTCGTTATTATTTTATGCCTGCGGCTTGGTCAGCGTTAGGGGGCAAGCGCACCTGCCCCTTGTCTGGTTGTCTAATTTGCAAGAGTGGCTCTCACATTTTTGGTATCCTCGTCAGATTCAGAAAATTCATTTCAACTAATTTTCCTTCATTTCTTCGGTCAAAGGTCTCCATAAACCTCTTTCTTTCTAGGCACCGCATTTCGCTGAATTTTCAAATTCTGACGAAATTACGGATTCTGACATAAGCCAGACAGCGCACCACCCTATTTCCAATCAACTACAGCCGGATGTCCCGCCGCAGGTGTTGCATTTCATGCAGGTCCCATTGCGCACCAGCGTATAGTTGCCACACTCGCCGCAAGCTTCGCCTTCATAGCCCTGCATCTTTGCCTTGACCCGCGCATCCATGGAGACAGCGCCCGACGAGATTGCCGTGGTGGTCTTTACAGATGTTGCGAGAGCAATGTTGCCCTGCGGTATCACCGTTGTCAGTGCTTCCATCGCCGCCGAATGTCCACCTTGCAGCACTGTGAGGTTCTGCGGCACACGGTTGCGCAGATATCCCTGTGAGGTGATCTGCTTGAGCACTTCCAAAGACTTCGATGCAGCGCTTTCGCTCAGCTCAGAGAGATTTGCCACGCCTTCTTCCTCACCACGGCCCAATGTGTCGAATGTCGCGCCCTCAGGCTGTACATGCGCCAGATCGGTACGGTCGAGATAACTCACCGCCAATTCGCGGAAAATATAGTCGAGGATCGAAGTCGCCTGTTTGATGCTGTCGTTGCCTTGCACCATGCCCGCGGGCTCAAACTTGGTGAATGTGAAGGCATCGACGAATTCCTCAAGCGGCACGCCGTATTGCAGACCCACGGACACAGCGATGGCAAAGTTGTTCATCATCGCCCGGAAACCTGCACCCTCTTTGTGCATGTCGATGAAAATCTCACCAAGGGAGCCGTCGGTGTACTCACCCGTGCGCAGGTACACTTTGTGTCCGCCCACGTTCGCCTTTTGGGTATACCCCTTGCGGCGCTGTGGCATCTTTTCGCGGTGCGATTTGATGATTTCCTTGACGATGACCTTCTCGACGATCTTCTCGGCCAGCACGATTGCTTTTTCGTGTGCTGTGCCGCTCTCAAGAATTTCCGCCGCCTCATCGTCGTCCTCAACCAAGGAGGCCGCGAGGGGCTGGCTCAGTTTGGAGCCGTCGCGGTAGAGCGCATTGGCTTTGACACCCAAGGACCATGAAAGCTCATATGCCTTCTGGCAATCCTCGATGGTGGCGTCATTCGGCATGTTGATCGTCTTGGAGATCGCACCGGAGATGAACGACTGTGCCGCGGCCATCATGTAGATGTGGCTGTTGACCGACAGATACCGCTTGCCTGTTTTACCGCACGGGTTGGCGCAATCGAAGATACCGTAGTGCTCTTCTTTCAGATGCGGTGCACCCTCAAGCGTCATGGTACCACAGACGTGGTTGTTGGCCGCGTCGATGTCCGCCTTGGAGAAGCCAAGTGATTTGAGCAAATCGAACGTCGGATCGTTCAGCTTGTCCGCCGGAATACCAAGCACTTTGGTGCAGAACTCTGCGCCCAACGTCCACTGGTTAAAGACAAAGCGAATGTCAAAAGCCGCTTCCAACGCGCCATCCACTTTCGCCAGTTCCGCAGGACCAAAGCCGTGACCGATGAGCGACGTGTGGTTGATGCCCGGCGCATTTCCGATGGTGCCGTGACCCACCGCGTGGCCCACGATCTCTTCGATCTGCGCAGCACCATAACCAAGCTTTTTCAGTGCTGCAGGAACGGATTGGTTGATGATCTTGAAGTAGCCACCACCCGCGAGCTTCTTGAATTTCACGAGCGCGAAGTCAGGCTCGATCCCGGTAGTGTCGCAATCCATGACCAGACCGATGGTACCGGTTGGCGCGATCACCGAAGTTTGAGCGTTGCGGTAGCCGTGCTTTTCACCCAGCTTGAGCGCCTCGTCCCATGTGGACATGGCCACATCAACCAGACCCGCCTGCGGGCAGTTGGCATGGTCGAGCGGTACAGGCTTCACAGCGAGATCCTCATAGCCGTTCGCCTCACCATATGCCGCATGGCGGTGGTTACGGATGACGCGCAGCATGTGCTTGCTGTTTTTGGAGTACCCTGGGAATGCACCCAGCTCACCCGCCATCTCGGCGGAGGTAGCATAGGCAACACCAGTCATAATCGCTGTCAGCGTACCGCAGAGCGCGCGGCCTTCGTCGCTGTCATAGGAAAAACCCATGTTCATCAATAGACCGCCAATGTTGGCATAGCCAAGGCCCAGCGTCCGGAAGTCGTAGGAGCGTTGTGCGATCTCTTTGGACGGGAACTGCGCCATCATCACGGACACTTCGAGCGTTACAGTCCAGAGGCGCGAGGCGTGCATGTAATCCTCTACCTGAAACTCGCCATCCTTGAGGAAGGTCAGCAGGTTCATCGATGCGAGGTTACAGGCCGTGTCATCGAGGAACATGTATTCGGAGCATGGGTTGGAGCCGCGAATGGCGCCGTCCTCGGGGCAAGTATGCCAGTCGTTAACAGTGTCGTGGTACTGGATGCCCGGATCGGCACAGGCCCATGCGGCGTGGCCGACTTGGTCCCAGAGGTCCCGTGCGCGGATGGTCTTGGCCACTTTCCCAGTGGTGCGGTCCAGCAGCTCCCAATCACTGTCCGCCTCTACCGCCTTCAGGAAAGCGTCCGTGACGCGGATCGAGTTATTGGAGTTCTGGCCAGAGACAGAGTTATATGCCTCTGAGTCCCAATCCGTGTCGTAGGTTGGGAATTCTATCGAGGTGTGACCCTGCTTTGCATAATCCAGCACACGCTTGACATATGTCTCTGGGATCATCGTTTTTTTCGCAGAGCGGATCGCGTCTTTGAGTTGCTCGTTTTTGGCAGGATCATAGGCATCCGTCTCCAAACCGTCCCAGCCTGCGATAGCTTTGAAGATCAGGTTGAGCTTTTGCTCGTGCATCTTGGAGCCTGCAACGATGCTGGCAACCTTCTGCTCTTCGAGAACCTTCCAGTTGATGAATTCTTCGATATCGGGGTGGTCCGCATCGACGATCACCATCTTGGCCGCACGGCGCGTCGTGCCGCCTGATTTGATAGCGCCTGCAGCGCGATCACCGATTTTCAGGAAACCCATGAGGCCGGAAGACTTGCCGCCACCTGAAAGCTTTTCCCCTGCACCGCGCAAGCTTGAGAAGTTCGTGCCTGTGCCTGAGCCGTATTTGAACAGACGTGCTTCACGCACCCACAAATCCATGATGCCGCCATCGCCGACCAAATCGTCAGCCACCGACTGAATGAAACATGCGTGCGGCTGGGGGTGCTCATAGCTGGACGTGGAGCGGGTAAGCTTGCCCGACTTGTGATCCACATAATAGTGGCCCTGTGCTGGGCCGTCGATTCCATAAGCCCAGTGCAGACCGGTGTTAAACCATTGTGGAGAGTTGGGTGCAGCGCGCTGGGAGGCCAGCATGTGACGCATCTCGTCGTAGTAGGTACGCGCGTCCTCTTCGGTGGTGAAATACCCACCCTTCCAGCCCCAGTACGCCCATGCGCCTGCCAGACGGTCGAAAACTTGCTTGGAGGAAGTCTCCCCTCCCATTTCGGTGCCTTCAACGGGAACGGAGCGCCACAAAAACTCGGGAACGCCCTTTTCTTTCACGCGCTTGGATTGGGCCGGAACGCCCGCTTTACGGAAATACTTTTGTGCGATGACATCGGAAGCCACTTGGCTCCAGGCTTTTGGCACTTCGACATCGTCGAGGTGGAACACAATAGACCCGTCCGGATTGCGAATTTCGGAGACCGTGCTCACAAAATCCAAATCTACGTATGCGTCTTGCCCTTGAGTGGTGAATTTCCGTTCAATTTTCATCGCGCTGCCCCATTAATCAGCTTTACCATTTCAAGACACCCAAGCTGGCGTCCAACTCAATACTGTGTGGCAAAGCCGCAGGTTGCGCCGACCACGTGGAAACCACTGGATGCGCGTCCGATGAACCGCCGTAAAAGACCGTTTGCCCGTACTCTACCTCTTGGTCCGCCGTGTAGCGTTTAACCACTATATCTTGTGGCGTGACCGTCAGTCTGCACAAACTGGCGTATTTGGACCACGTCGGTCAACGATTTTATTATCATAAATTTTACATTTTGGCAGTTGACGCGAATTGAGTTTGCGCTCGGTCTCACGGCTTCATGAGAGGTCCACAAACCTCATCAAAACCGTTAACCATTTGAGAGGCGGAAAAAGCCTTTATTTCGGCATCGCTAACCGCTGTTTTGAATGTGCGTTAACCTTTTCAAGCAGACGACTCGACCGGATTCATCCGAATCTGATGCCCACAAATGGTAAGCGAACGGTGGGTAAGAAATTTGTGCAGCGGGCAGCACAGCAACAAAAACCGACATGAAAACAACACCACCCGTGGTAGAAATGAGTAATAATTGGGCGATAGCCACAAGATGTAGGCTCGCCGTGCCGCAATCAGCACAGGTCTCAGTGTCAGGATATAGATTGCGATTCCCCATATCTCGGGGGCCAGAAACACTTGTGGCCTCTTCGCATAAACGAAGAGGCCACATGAGTTCGATCTGGTAATCGAAAATGGTCGGGGCGAGAAGATTCGAACTTCCGACCCCCTGTACCCAAAACAGGTGCGCTACCAGGCTGCGCCACGCCCCGACTGACGCTTCTTTAGCGAAGGCTATCGGGATTGAAAAGGCAAAATACTCCGCGCAGCACGATGAATCGAAATTAACCGCATTCCCATGGATCATCGAGGCTGACAAAGGACGGATGACGCAAGACATCGCCCGCCTTTATTCCCAAACGCTTTGCAAAGCCGCCGTTGATTTCCAACACGCCAGTCAACAACATATCGCCCGGTGAAATTGGCGTCTCATCGAGCGGTTGTGCGCGGTGGTGGATGTGTTTGATCACGCCGAACCCATCAAGAAAGAGCATATCAAGCTCAATCAACGTGTTTCGCATCCAGAAACTCATGATCTGCGGGCGCTGGTAGACAAACAACATGCCTTTACTGAGCGGCATGCTCTCCACATGCATCAATCCTTGCGCGCGGATCTGCTCGTCTGCGGCCACATCGACATTAAACGCCGCCTTGCCAAACCCGCCTGTGATTGTAACGCGGTCGATCGGGCAAGCGGGCCTGAGAGGTGTCAGCGCCTGCGCCCCCGTCCCTGCCATGCCAAATGCTGTTAGCCCTCCGAGAAAGGCTCTTCTGTTCGGGGAACTGTTTCCCATGCGTGTACCTCCGCTGCCATACGGCCACGTTTACCATCAATTACACGCATCGCAATCGCCTCACCTGGTGCGAGGTCCGACAGCCCCGACTGACGCAGCACATCCATGTGCACGAAGACATCCTCGGGGCACCCGAACGCATTGGCAAAGCCAAAGCCTTTTGCCTTGTCGAACCATTTGATCCGCGCTGCCAAGAGCGGACTGCTGGCGATCTGCTCTTGGTCAAGTTCTGTGATATCCGGCAGAGAGGCCTTCACCCCTTCCGGCGGTGCGATTGATACGATCTGGCTTGCTTGGACACCGCGGTCTGTTTTATGCGCCATCAGTCCAATGCGCGACCCGTCTGCGACAGAACTTTGGCCGAAATTCCGCAACACGTTTACATGCAACAGTATATCGACCCCACCGCTGTCGGACACCACAAAGCCGAAGCCTTTTACAGGATCAAACCACTTTACCGTGCCAGTCACTTCCGCCTGAAGAATCTCGTCGTCGTGCGTTTGTGTCATATCTTTCGCACCGTCTTTCAAATCAATTATGAGGGCCAAACCGCCCTCTCTTAAAATTCTCACTCAAATATTTTAGGGATTTAGCCGCGTAATCTCCCATGGCGCGTTTACTGTCGCACGGCGCCACTGGAATCTGCTGTGCAGCCGCGCCTCACCGTCACCCCAGAACTCTATCTCGAGCGGTGTAAGGCGGTAGCCGCCCCAAAACGGAGGACGCGCCGGATCATCGCCATGTGTCTCAATGGCCTGCTCCAGTGCGCGCTCAAGCGTCTCGCGATTCTCCAAGGGCTTTGACTGATCCGATGCCCATGCCCCCAAGCGGCTTTTGAGTGGCCGTGACGCGTAATACGCATCCGCCTGCTCGCCATCTTCACGCGTAATAATTCCGCGTGCACGCACCTGACGGCGCAGTGATTTCCAATGGATCACAAACGCAGCTTTACCGGACTGGTCAAGCTCGCCTGCTTTGGCACTGGTGTAGTTGGTATAAAAGACGAATGCGCCGTCCTCGATATCCTTGAGTAAAACGACACGGGCATTAGGCATGCCACCCGCGTCTACCGTGCTCAGCGCCATCGCGGTGGGATCATTGATCTCAACGTGAGAGGCCTCTGCGAGCCAATCACGCGCAAGAGCAAAAGGATCGTCGCCCGCAAAAATACCGGATCTATCAGTCATCACCTTCTCCTCTTTCAGTTTCAAAACAACAACAGCAAGCGCAACCGTAAATGAGATCAGCCCTCTGAAAAAGACTGGCAAGTTTCCGTTACCGCATTGCTTGGTAACACAATTCACCGATCACAAGCACCTGTGCAACCCAAAACACGATATATATTGGCCTCACTTGATGGTCCGCACCCAATCGCGTAGACCAAACCCAACCTGATTATGAACGGAGTTTTAGGCCATGTCGAACAATCTGATGGCGGGCAAACGGGGGCTGATCATGGGATTGGCCAACGACAAATCAATCGCCTGGGGTATCGCAAAGCAGCTTAGCGATGCCGGTGCCGAGCTTGCGTTCTCTTATCAAGGCGATGCGCTGAAAAAGCGGGTCAATCCGCTGGCCGCTTCACTTGGCTCTGACATCGTGCTGCCCTGTGATGTGGGAGACGAGGCATCAATTGACGAACTGTTCGCCGGTTTGGCAGAGCGGTGGGACAATCTCGATTTTATCGTGCATGCCATCGGCTTTTCGGACAAAAATGAGTTGCGTGGTCGGTACGTGGATACAACACGCGGCAATTTCGCCCTCTCTATGGATATCTCGGTCTATTCCTTCACCGCTGTCGTGCAGCGCGCCGAGAAGATGATGAAGAACGGTGGCTCCTGCCTCACGCTCACCTATTACGGCGCAGAAAAAGTCATGCCGCATTATAATGTCATGGGTGTCGCCAAAGCAGCACTTGAGGCTTCCGTGCAGTACCTTGCCGAAGATCTGGGCAAAGACGGCATCCGCGTCAACGCCATCTCCGCCGGGCCGATCAAGACGCTGGCCGCTTCCGGCATTGGCGATTTTCGCTACATTATGAAGTGGAACGAGTATAATTCGCCCCTGCGCCGGAATGTGACGATCGACGAGGTCGGCAAATCCGCTCTCTATCTTTTGTCCGATCTCGGCTCCGGCACGACGGGCGAGAACCTGCACGTCGATGCAGGCTATCATGTGGTCGGCATGAAGGCAGTCGATGCGCCCGATATGACCAAAGGTTAGAGCAGGCAGCGCGCTGTGACACTCGAACATCTTATCGCATTCAATGCCGTGCTGATCGTCTCGATCCTCAGTCCGGGGGCCGCGTTTCTGATGGCGGTGCGCAGCGCCATCTCGAACGGGCGGCGCGCGGGCATCGCAACGGGCCTCGGCCTCGGCGTCATGGCGAGCCTTTGGACCCTTGCGGCCCTGCTCGGCATGGATGCGCTGTTCGCACTGTTCCCTTGGGCTTTCGCCGCCCTGAAAGTCGGTGGCGCAGCTTACCTGATCTACCTCGCCATCAAAACATGGCGCGGGGCGGCCACCCCTTTGGGCGATGCACCAAAGGCTCAAGGTCGCGCCTTTGTCGACGGATTTTTGGTAAATCTAGGCAACCCAAAATCAGTTCTCTTCGCTGCCGCAGTTCTCGTGGTTATCTTTCCGCCAAACCTGACTGCATCCGAGATTGCCTTTGTGACACTTAACCATCTGGTCCTCGAAATCCTCTTCTACACCTGCTGCGCCTTTATCCTGACCGCGCCAACGGCCCGCGCGCAGTTCATCCGCGCCAAACCAATTATCGACCGCTCGGCCGCAGTGCTGCTGGGCGGGCTCGGCTTCAAACTCCTGCTACAAAGGTAACACCCCATGTCCGACACCCGCCTCCCCCATGAAAAAGGTTTTCACATCAGCTGGGACCAGATTCACCGCGACAGCCGCGCGCTTGCATGGCGTCTCGACGGCAAAGGCCCGGATGAGGGCGCATGGCGTGCGGTTGTTGCGATCACCCGTGGCGGCATGGCCCCTGCTATGATCGTGGCACGCGAGCTGGACATCCGCACCGTTGATACGATCTCGGTGGTGTCCTACCATTCCGGCGGCGGTAAAGCGGACGAGCGTCGCGAGGCCCGTGTTCTAAAATCCCCCGATACGCAGATGATGGGTGACGGCACAGGCATCCTCGTTATTGATGATCTGGTGGACAGTGGCAAAACCTTGGAGCTGGTGCGCAGCCTCTATCCCAATGCGCATTTCGCCACTGTCTATGCCAAACCCGAAGGCGAGCCGATGGTCGATACTTTCATCACCGGCGTTTCCCAAGATACTTGGATCTTCTTTCCGTGGGATATGGCCCTGCAATACGTCGAACCTTATCGCGGCAAAGACTGACACCCTGCGGCAGGCCCCTCTTTCATTTGATCCTTAGACTTAAATCCACACTCTCATCCCAAACCGGACTCCCAACATGACAGCACCTCGCACCGCTACAACCTTCCCGCCCCCTGTCATGGAGGCCCGCCGCTGGCTCGAGGGTGTCACGTTCCCACCGGACCGCCCGCTCATCAACGTGAGCCAAGCCGCCCCCGTTGAGCCGCCCCACCCTGACATGCGCCAAGCAATGGCGGATACCGTACTCACGGACGATTCGGCCCATCTCTACGGTCCCGTCCTCGGCATGCCCGCGCTGCGCACAGAGCTTGCTGCGCGCACCACCCGCATCTACGGCGGAGAGATTGCTGCGGAGCAGGTCGCCATAACGTCAGGCTGCAACCAAGCGTTCGCCGCTGCCATCGCCACATTATGTGCAGAGGGCGATGAAGTGATCGTGCCGGTGCCATGGTATTTCAACCATAAAATGTGGCTCGACATGGCGGGCGTCACTACGATCCCGCTGGCCTGCGCACGCGATATGCTTCCCGATCCGTGGGATGCAGCCAAGCGTATCACGTCCCGCACCCGCGCCATTGTGCTGGTGACCCCCAACAATCCGACGGGTCTTGAATACTCCGGCGATCTGATCTCAGCCTTCTATGATTTATGCAAGTCCCGTGGCATCGCGCTCATCGTGGATGAGACTTACCGCGACTTTCACGCCAACACTGACATCCCCCATAGCCTGTTCCAGCGCGACGACTGGTCTGACACGCTGATCCACCTTTATTCGTTCTCAAAGGCCTACCGCCTTACGGGCCACCGCATCGGCGCGTTGATCGCATCGCCCGCCCGCTTGGCCGAAGTGGAGAAGTTCCTCGACACCGTCGCCATATGCCCGAACCAAGTAGGCCAGCACGCCGCCCTCTGGGGCATGCAAAACCTCGATCAATGGCTCAGTGCGGAGCGGGACGAAATCCTGACCCGCCGCGCGGCGATCACCGTTCAGATGCCCGAGCTTGAGGCACAAGGCTGGCGGCTCATGGGATTGGGCGGATATTTCGCCTATATGCAGCACCCATTCGCCATGAGCAGCGCCGAGCTTGCCCCGTTGATGGTGAAAGAAGCGGGCATTCTATGCCTGCCCGGCACGATGTTCTACCCCACCGACATGCCCGCCGGCGCAGCCCAGTTGCGCATCGCATTTGCCAATCTGGACGCAGAGGGCATCGCCACGCTCTTCGCCCGCCTCAAAGCCCTTGATCTGCCCCGCGCATAGCATCCTCTTGCCCCTCTAGCGCCAAGCCCTTAGACAGTCCCAAACACCGCAAAAGGGACAGTTCTAATGGCCAAGAAATCAGGCATCGGCAAAACCGCAATGTGGATCGTTGTAGGTCTTCTATTTATCGGCTTGGGCGGCTTTGGGGCAGTCAATCTGAGCGGCAATATCCGCACCATCGGCTCTGTCGGGGACAAGCCCATCGCGGTCGACACCTACGCGCGACAGGTTCAGCAGGAATTGCGCGCGATTAGCCGGCAAACCGGTAGCCCGATGAGCTTTCAGCAGGCACAAAGCCTTGGCCTTGACCGCGCGGTGCTGCAACGCATCACACGCGAACGTGCGTTGGACCACGAGGCCACCGAGATGGGCCTTTCCATCGGTGACGAGGTGCTCCGCGACCGGATTCTGGAAATCCCCGCTTTCCAAGGCGTCGACGGCGCGTTCGACCGCGAAGGCTATGCCCAATCCTTGCGCTCTGCCGGTCTGAACGAGAATGAATTCGAAATCAGCCTGCGCGAAGAAACTGCAAGACAGCTGCTTCAAGGTGCGATCCTGAGCGGTGTCGAGATGCCCGCCGCTTATTCCGAGACGCTAGTGGCCTACGTCAGCGAACAGCGCGACTTCACTTGGGTTCTTTTTGACGAAGAAGCCACAGACGCCGCCGTTGCGACCGAAGAAGAGCTGCGCGCCTATTTTGACGCCAATACAGACAGCTTTGTGCTGCCAGCCACAAAAACGATCACCTATGCGTGGCTGAACCCCACCGACATCCTTGATCAGGTCGAAATCCCAGAGGAAGAACTGCGCGCAGAATATGACGCGCGGTCCGAGCAGTATAACCAACCCGAGCGCCGCCTTGTGGAGCGTTTGGTCTTTGCCGATCAGGAATCAGCCGATCAGGCCGCCGCAGCACTTGAGGTTAACGGCACAACTTTCGAGGCGTTGGTCCAAGAGCGCGGTTTACAACTGTCGGACGTGGATTTGGGCGACGTGAGCCGGGAGAGTTTGCGCGATGCAGGAACGCCTGTCTTTGAAGCCGAGGTTGGCAATGTCGTCGGCCCCGCCCCCAGCACGCTTGGGCCTGCCCTGTTTCGCGTCAACGCAGTGCTGCCCGAACAGGTTGTGACATTTGAGCAGGCAGAGCCGGAACTGCGCGATGCCCTCGCCACCAACCGCGCGATCCGCATGGTCGAGAGCCAAGCCGAGGATTTCGACAACCGCCTCGCAGGCGGCAACACGGTCGAGCAGTTGGCAGAGCAAACCGAAATGGTCTTGGGTCAGCTTGACTGGACCGTCGACAGCTCTGACGGCATTGCCGCATATGAGGCCTTCCGTGAGGCCGCGGCAACCGTGACTTCGAGCGATTTCCCCAAGGTCGAACAGCTTGATGATGGTGGTGTCTTCGCCCTACGCCTTGATGAGGCCCTTCAGGAGCGTCCAGCGGCCTATGAAGATGTGGTTGACGAAGTTACTGCCCGTTGGACTGCTGAGCAGGCAGTGGTGCGTCTGGCCGTTGAGGCAGAAACCGCCAAGGCTGCACTGGAGGCTGGCACATCGTTTGAGGATCAAGGGCTTAGCCCGCGTGAAGAGATCGATCAGACCCGCAACGCGTTCCTTGTGAACACCCCGCGCGGTTTCACCGCCGAGGTGTTCGAGATGGAGCTGGGTGACATTCGCATCCTTGAAGGCACAGACACCGTTGTGATGGTCCGCCTCGACGCGGTTCATGCCGCCGGAGACAGTCCTGAGGCAGAAGCCCTGATGGCCCAACTGCGTGAACAGCAGAACCAAGCACTGGCACGCGGCCTGTTCGATATCTTTGCCGATGATACGCTGTTGCGTGCAGGGCAGAGCATTGATCCCCGCGCCGTCAACGCCGTTAACGTGAACTTCCAATAAGATGGCCCTGACACCCGACTTTGAAACGTTCGCGGCGCGCTATGATGCGGGCGACCATCAGGTGATCTATACGCGTCTCGCCGCAGATCTCGACACACCTGTCTCGCTGATGCTGAAACTCGGTGGGGCGTCTGAGAATTCCTTTATGCTCGAATCCGTCACCGGCGGTGAAGTGCGGGGGCGTTACAGCATTATCGGGATGAAACCCGATCTGATCTGGCGCTGTCGCGGCACCACATCAGAGGTCAACCGCGCAGCGCGCTATGATCCCGACGCGTATGAAGCCGTAGACGGTGATCCCCTCACCGCCCTGCGCGCGCTTATTGCCGAGAGCAGAATTGACCTCCCCGCTGACATGCCCCAATCCGCTGCAGGCCTTTTCGGCTACCTTGGCTATGACATGATCCGGTTGGTGGAGCGGTTGCCCCACATCAACCCCGATCCGCTGGGCCTGCCTGATGCCGTGATGCTGCGCCCCTCTGTCGTGGCAGTGCTGGACGGTGTTAAGGGGGAGGTGACCGTGGTGTCGCCTGCGTGGGTCACGCCCGGCCAATCTGCGCGCGCGGCCTACGCCCAAGCAGCCGAGCGTGTGATGGACGCCGTGCGCGATCTGGAGCGCTCCCCCACGGGCACCAGCCGCGATCTCGGCGACGCCGCGCCAGCCCCCGAGCCGGTGAGCAACTTCACCAAAGACGCCTATAAAGAGGCCGTGCTCAAGGCGCAGGAATACATCAAAGCGGGCGACATCTTTCAGGTCGTGCCCTCACAACGCTGGGCGCAATCCTTCCCACAGCCGCCCTTCGCGCTCTACCGCTCCTTGCGCCGCACAAACCCGTCGCCATTTATGTTCTACTTCAACTTCGGCGGGTTCCACGTTGTCGGTGCCTCCCCCGAAATCCTCGTGCGCGTGTTTGGTCAGGAAATCACCATCCGGCCCATCGCAGGCACCCGTCCGCGCGGCGCAACACCTGAAGAAGACCGCGCCCTTGAGGCCGATCTGATGGCCGATCCCAAAGAACTGGCCGAGCACCTGATGCTGTTTGATCTGGGCCGCAACGATGTGGGCCGTGTCGCCAAAATCGGAACAGTGCGCCCTACGGAAGAATTCATCGTCGAGCGGTATTCACACGTCATGCACATCGTCTCCAACGTGGTGGGCGAATTACGCGATGACTGCGATGCGCTTGATGCCTTCTTTGCAGGCATGCCCGCAGGCACAGTCTCGGGCGCACCCAAGGTACGCGCCATGGAGATCATTGACGAGCTTGAACCAGAAAAGCGCGGCGTCTACGGCGGCGGCGTCGGGTACTTTAGTGCGGGCGGCGACATGGATATGTGCATCGCCTTGCGCACGGCTGTGATCAAGGACCAGACCCTCTATATCCAAGCGGGCGGCGGTGTGGTCTATGACAGCGATCCCGAAGCGGAATACATGGAAACTGTGCATAAATCCGGCGCAATACGGCGCGCTGCCGAGGATGCCGCACGGTTTGACGGCAGCGGAAACGGATAACCTGCCGGACACTGACGAAATTCTGCATGTGACCCTGTTCGCCAAATTTCAGTGAGCAGCTTTAGCTCATATATGCAAAAAGCTGAGCCTAAGGTGCGGTCTCAGCCGGTTCCAGTTCCATCCCATGGGCACGGCAACACTCCATGTGCGCAATGTCCATATCTGCATAATCGGGATGCTCGGGGCCAAGGTTTCTTTGCTGCCACCAGTCTTCTTCCAGATCGAAAAACTCGGTAGTTCCATCCTTGTACCTGATAAAGCGATACTTACCTTTGCGTATCGCTGACCCATGGGTGTTGAAGGTAGGAACCGCGCGATCAGGATCAACGGAAACGCCCCCCACAAGAGGACGCATTGACCGACCTTCACAAGAGTCCAGCGGAGGAAGACCAGCATAGTCCATAACCGTGGGTCCCGCATCGAGCAAGGCTACCGGATCGGTCTGGATATGCGGTGTCCGGTCGTCAGGGTCGTAAATAATAATTGGCACAAGCGCAGATTGCTCCCAAAGCGTCGACTTTCCAAACCGGTTATTTTCACCAAGATGATGGCCGTGGTCGGTCAGCAGGATCACAACGGTGTTCTTCGCATGGGGGGAGTTCATCAACGCGTCCCAAACTGTCCCCAAATGGTGATCGCCGTGAGAAAATGCGGAGAAATAGTTACGCACACTTTTCCGCCAAAAGCGTGTGTCCTGCGTCCGGAAGTTCTTTCGAATATTCTTGTCTGAATAGTCGCTTCTATTAAATCCGTCGGCCCAAGCCTCTGGGTATTTGAACTTATGTATCGGGTACATTTCCTTATATTGTATCGGCGTAATAAAAGGGCTGTGTGGACTAAAAAACCCGACCTCCCGGTAGAAAGGCGCATCGCCTTCATAGTTGTCTATGAATTTCACAAACGACGACGCGCTGTGAGCATCGTAGTAATAAGATTCATCCTTTGGGTTTGTTGTGGAAATACCCCCGCCATTTCCGCCGCTCCTAGACTGCTCAAACTCTTTGCGCAGTTTCAGATCAACGCGGAAATTTTTGCGCTCATCTGAATATAAAACATCGTGAACGTGGCTGGGAAGTGCTTTGAAGCCATGGTGGACTTTGCCTCCCGACGAACAGAAATATCCGTTTTCCTTAAGCTGGAACTGCCACATCGATTGTGGTTCCATTCTCTCAAAGGGTTTGTCTTTGTTGCTGTACACCCCCGTTTCCGGTGGGCTTTTGCCCGACATAAAGCTTGCGCGTGACGGGCCACACAATGGCGACTGACAGTACGCCGCATGGAAGGCCGTGGACTGCTCGCATATCCTGTCCAAATTCGGCGTTCTAAGCTTGATCTTGAACATCTTTCTGTAATGCCAAAACGAAAAAGCATCATCTAGACTGATGATAAGTATATTTTTTTTGGATTTACTCAAAACGGAATTCCCCTCAACTTATATATACAACAAAGCCGTTATTGAGCACAATGGATGGCAAACAGGCTTGCTTGCGTCCCTTCGTATGAATTGTCGATAAGGGCCCCTGTTCATGGGGTTGCCAGCCAGAATTCATACCAAGAGCCTGCGTGATTGAGAGACTGTGTTGATCGAGTGCCGGTTTTCCAAAGATATTCATTGATCCATTCGAAGCCAAATTTACGGTTCCGCCAATCCGACGCCCCCTACCTACTGCGCCAGCAAAACCGCAGATACAGGTGCCAACGCCACCGAGCCTGCGCGGTCCGCCAATCCCCAGACCAGCAACGCCTCAATCGTTTCGGGGCGCAGACGGCCCAGCATGATCACACCGCCCTCTTGGCCCGCTTTGAACGCCGCCTGATCGAGGAAGCGACGGATGACACGCGGCTGCTGTCCTTCGCTATCAAAATCGCGAAACACAGGTGCGGCGGGGACGCCTTCTTTAAGCGCGAGTTTCGGCATGGAGTTCAAACCCTTGCTTTGCGCTACAAGGCCGTGGCCGCTGGCTTGCAGAATGCGCGTGACCTGATCGGCGACTTCGCGGGAGCCTTGCAGGCCAATACCTGTTCCTTCGAGCACGCCCACAATCTCTGGCATCGCGTCGAGAGCGACGCTGAGCGAAACCTCCGCATCCGTGGGCTGCGCCCCTTCTGGCAGGTTGACCATGGCAAGCACATCAAACCCCTCGGCACGGTATCGCTCTACCCGCTTGGCGGCATCGCTCAAGCTCGCATCAACTGCAAAGCTTACCGGATAGGGAAAGCTCGACAAGGCAGGCAGGCCGATCTCGGCGGCATCCAGATCAACACCCGTATCCATGAGGACAATTCCCATCAAGGGCTTGCCTTCTGGGTTCTCGAACGGCTGGGCAAAACTGCGAATTGGGCGGGTATCGGGTGCCGCATCCGCCGCTGGGGTGACCGTTTCAGCGGGTGCAGCCTCTGCATCCTCGGAACGGTCGATCAATGTCGTTGCGGGTTTGCCAACGCCCGGACGTACAGTGCCGTCTGTGCCAGTCTGGGTGCTCGGCACTGCCAAAACGCGTGGCTTTGGCGCTTGGGCGGTCTCGGATGCGCCTTCCTCTGCGGCAGGCTCGGGTTCAGGCTCAACCACGGTAACCGCCTCTTCGCCCTGAGGGTCCGGCACGTCTTTTGCTTCTTCCTCTGGCTGCGGAGCGACCTGAGGCCGCGTTTGTACCGCGATTTCTGTATCCTGACTGTCATCGGGAATCATCGGTGCCAGCGCTTGCGGATTTGGCAAAACAGGCGCGTCTTCCCCTGCCCGCGCAACCACCCCCTGCGGCAAGGGGCGCGGCTGGGTCAAATCGGCGGCCGCACCTGTTTGGGGTTGCGGCAGTGCGGTTGGAACAACGGGTGTGCTGTCGGATGCGCCACTGTCCACAGTCGGCAGCGCGGAAGGCGTGACAAGTGACGCCACGACCTCGCTTTGCGGTGCGGTCACAGGCTCGGGTGATACGGCACCAGTTGATACTGTCCCGCCGAGGTCTGTTGTGGTCTGCGGAGCCCGTGCAGCAGCGCTCGGCTCTTTCGGCAATTCTTCGCCGGAGGGCGCGCGCAAACTCACTTGCGGCTGCACGGACGGGTTCGTGCCCTCTCCCGTCACAACGGCTGTCGCTTGAGGTGCGTTTGTTTGAGGGGCCGCAACGGGTGCTGTGCTTTCCACTTGAGGGGCCGGTTGCGGCTCAATCGGGACAAGCACGGAGATAACCCCCGCCACGCCCACGCTGAACACAGCGCCCAATGCAATTCCGCCTAAAATGCCCTGTGCCATAGCTTTCGCACCTTTGTCCTGTTGTCCTGCTGCACTTGCACTCCGGCTATTTTCAACCGGTTAATACGCGTTGCAGCGGCCCTGCCCCTTGACGATACCGTCCAAGACTGACCATCTACTCACCAATCTCTATACCCCGTCTACACCCGCCTTCTCTAGTCCTAATACGAAGTTTTCCCAAGATGCTCTTGTTGATCGATAACTACGACAGTTTTACCTACAATCTGGTCCACTATTTGGGGACTTTGGGTGCGCAGATGGACATTCGCCGCAATGACACGCTGAGTGTTGATGAAGCGCTGGCCCTGCGTCCCTCGGGCATCGTTTTGTCGCCTGGTCCCTGTGATCCGGCACAGGCGGGAATTTGCCTCGCGTTGACCCATGCCGCAGCTAAGGCGCGCATTCCTCTGCTCGGTGTATGCTTGGGCCATCAGACCATCGGTGAGGCCTTCGGCGGCAAGGTCGTACGCGCAGATGACATTGTGCATGGTAAGATGGGCCAGATGCACCACAGGGGCAAAGGTCTGTTCGCGGACCTGCCCTCGCCCTTCGCCGCAACACGCTATCACTCGCTTATTGTCGAGCGCGCATCCCTACCAGATTGCCTCGAAATTACTGCCGAATTGGAAGATGGCACCATCATGGGCCTGCAACACCGTGAGTTACCGATCCACGGCGTACAATTCCATCCAGAATCCATCCGCTCTGAGCACGGTCACGCGCTGTTGGACAACTTCCTCAAGGAGGTCAAAGAACCCGCATGAGCGACCAGTTAAAACCCCTCATCGATGCGGCTGCCAATGGCCCGCTGACCCGCGCTCAGGCCGAGGAAGCCTTTGGCATCCTGTTTGAAGGCGAAGCCACACCAAGCCAGATCGGCGGGTTCCTTATGGCGCTGCGCACGCGCGGCGAGACCGTGAGTGAATATGCCGCTGCCGCCGCTGTAATGCGCGCAAAATGCAACCCTGTGCACGCGCCAGAGGGTGCAATGGACATTGTCGGCACCGGCGGTGACGGTAAGGGCACGCTGAACATCTCGACCGCAACCGCGTTTGTGGTCGCGGGCGCGGGTGTCGTTGTGGCAAAGCACGGCAACCGTAACCTCAGCTCGAAATCCGGTGCGGCGGATGCGCTCACGCAAATGGGCCTCAAAACCATGGTTGGTGCGCCTGTCGTGGAAAAGGCGCTCAAGGAAACCGGCATCGGATTTATGATGGCGCCCATGCACCATCCCGCGATTGCCCATGTGATGCCCACGAGGTCCGAGCTTGGAACCCGCACGATCTTCAACATCCTTGGCCCTCTGACCAACCCTGCGGGCGTCAAACGGCAACTTACAGGCACGTACCGCCGTGATCTGACCCGCCCCATGGCCGAAACCCTGAAGGAATTAGGGTCGGAGGCCGCATGGCTTGTGCACGGCTCGGATGGCACGGACGAGTTGACGATAACTGGTGTAAGCTGGGTCAGTGCATTGCGCCTTGGCGGCCAGATCGACGACATTGAGATCCACCCCGAGGATGCAGGCCTGCCCGAGCATCCGTTTGAGGCGATTGTCGGCGGCACGCCCGAGCAGAACGCAGTGGCGTTCAACGCGCTGCTGGATGGCACCCAATCCGCTTTCCGCGATGCTGTGCTGTTGAACTCCGCTGCTGCTCTACTCATCGCGGACGCAGCACCCGATCTCAAGACAGGCGTGGAGATGGCCCGCACCAGCATCGATTCCGGCGCAGCACGTGACAAGATCACCGCCGTCGCCCGCATCACCCAAGCAGGCTGATGTTTGACCTCAGCCACTTGGGCGCATGGGGCACGTTGCCGTTTTTCAGCGACACACTGCCCCTGATCGAGGCCCAACTGAGGACCGAGGTGCGCACCGTCTTGCCCCCAGCGCCACTGGTATTCAACGCGCTGGAGCGGGTTCAACCGGATGACGTGCGCGTGGTGGTCTTGGGGCAAGACCCCTATCACACGATAGGCAAAGCGCATGGCCTCGCATTCTCCATCACTGCTGATTTTGGCGGGCGTCTTGACAGTCTTGGTAATATTTTCAAAGAGTTGCAGTCCGACCTCAACATCACGCGCACCAACACACAGCTCGATGACTGGGCCGATCAGGGCGTCCTGTTGCTCAATACCATCCTCACTGTTCCCGAAGGCCAGCCCAAGGGCCACGCCAAACTAGGCTGGCAAACGCTGACCGATCAGGTGCTCCGCCATCTCGCAGCCGCGCCGCGCGCCTATCTGCTCTGGGGCGGCCCCGCACACAAAGCAGCGCAAGATGTGGACAGTCACGCGAACTTCAAGATTCAATCGTCACACCCCTCTCCCTTGGGTGTGACAAAGTCAGGCGCCTCGTTCGAGGCATTTCGCGGATCAAAACCGTTCAGCCGCACCAATGCGTGGTTGCACGGGCACGGTCATGGGTCCATAAACTGGGGCGATCCGGAGGCACCATGACACAAACAATCCTAGAGAAAATCAAAGCGTACAAGCTTGAAGAAATTGCAGCCGACAAAGCCGCTGTGCCATTGAAAAGGATCGAGGCCTTAGCTGCCGCAGCTTCTCCCGTGCGCCCCTTTGCAGATGCGCTGTTTGATGCCTCCAAAGAGAATTACGGTTTGATTGCAGAGATCAAAAAGGCCAGCCCTTCCAAAGGTCTGATCCGCGCAGATTTTGAGCCGGCAGCTTTGGCCAAAGCTTACGCTGCGGGAGGTGCTACTTGCCTCTCCGTCCTGACCGATACACCAAGTTTCCAAGGCGCTAAGCAATTCTTGATCGACGCCCGCGCAGCTTGTGACTTGCCTGTCCTGCGCAAGGATTTCATGTATGACACATATCAGGTGGCCGAGGCACGCAGCATGGGCGCTGATTGCATCCTGATCATCATGGCCTCTGTCTCAGATACCCAAGCAGCCGAGCTTGAGGATGCCGCCACACACTACGGCATGGATGCGCTGATCGAGACCCATAACGCTGAAGAACTGGAGCGTGCGCTGATGCTCAAATCGCGCATGATCGGCATCAACAACCGAAACCTCAATACGTTCGAGACCGCGCTGGACACCACCCGAACCCTGTCCAAACACGTTCCTGGAGAGCGGATGATTGTGTGTGAGAGCGGGCTGAACACGTCAGAAGACCTCGCGGATATGGCGCGCTACGGTGCGCGTACCTTCCTCATCGGCGAAAGCCTGATGCGACAGGACAATGTGGCGACTGCCACACGTGACTTGCTGGCGAAACCTTTGCGTCCAGGAGGCATGTAATGGCCCTCACGCATTTTGATGGGGACGGCCATGCGCATATGGTTGATGTCTCGGACAAGGCCGTAACGTCCCGCATCGCGACGGCGCAAAATTACATTCAGATGCAGCGTGAAACCTTTGATATCATTACAGAAGGTCGCGCCAAGAAGGGCGATGTTCTCGGTGTGGCACGCTTGGCAGGGATCATGGCCGCCAAGAAGACCTCTGACCTCATTCCTCTGTGCCACCCCTTGCCGATCACCTCTGTCTCGGTCGATCTCGTGCCTGATGCGGCTCTGCCCGGTATTCGCATCACTGCCACGGTGAAAACCACCGGACAGACAGGCGTCGAGATGGAAGCACTCACTGCCGCCTCCGTCACCGCCCTCACCGTCTACGACATGAGCAAGGCGGTTGATAAAACGATGGAAATCGGCGGCCTCCGCGTGACGCTGAAAGATGGCGGCAAATCGGGCCGCCACACCCTGCTATGATCACAGTCGCGCAAGCGCTTGAGCATCTATTCACGCTGACCAACTCGATGGAGATCGAGGACGTTCCGCTGCGCACTGCCGCTGGCCGGGTTTTGGCGCGCGACGTGAGCGCACAGCGCACGCAACCTCCCTTTGCCGCATCATCAATGGACGGTTACGCTCTGCGCCGCGCCGAAGTTGAACCTGACGCGATGTTCAAAGTCGTGGGCGAAGCCGCTGCAGGTCACCGCTACACAGGCACGCTCAACGCGGGCCAAGCCGTACGCATTTTCACAGGCGCACCTGTTCCCGAGGGCGCTGACTTTGTGGTGATCCAAGAGGACGTGACCCGCCGTGGCGATCTGATCACGCTCGGCCACCGGATCGGCGAAAAGGACAACATCCGACCCGCTGGCGGCGATTTCACCATTGGGCAGACGGTAACGGCCCCGCTCAGGTTGCGCCCTGCCGATATTGCCCTGCTCGCTGCGATGAACATCGCAACAGTGCCCGTCTACCGCAAACCCGTTGTTGCGATCATGGCAACCGGAGATGAGTTGGTCCAACCGGGCGAGGTTCCCGGACCAGACCAGATCATTGCGTCCAACACCTACGGGCTGGCCGCACAGCTTGACGCGCTAGGAGCACAGACGCGGCTCATGCCGATTGCGCGCGATAATGCGCCATCCCTGCAACGTGCTTTTGAGCTTGCCCATGATGCCGACCTCATCATCACCATTGGCGGTGCTTCTGTCGGTGATCACGATCTGGTGGCCCCAGTGGCCGCACAAATGGGCATGGAGCAATCATTCTACAAAGTGGCCATGCGTCCGGGAAAGCCGCTCATGGCAGGGCGTCTCGGCGGGTCCGCCATGGTAGGTCTACCGGGGAACCCTGTCTCCGCGCTGGTCTGCGGGACGATCTTCGTAGCACCCATGATCTGCGCGATGCTCGGCCTTGGGCATCACCCGGCACCCCGACGTCACGTCCCACTGGCCGCTGATATCCCCGCCAATGGTCCGCGTGAGCACTACATGCGCGCAATAATTATGAATGGGGCGGTTAGCCCCGCAGACCGGCAAGACAGCTCCCTGCTTACCGTCCTTGCGACCGCAAATGCCCTATTGGTTCGACCGCCCAGCGATCCGGCACACCCTGCTGGCACACTGGTCGAGATCATCGATTTGTAACAAGCGTTGACACAAAACAAGAACGTCCCTAGAACAAAATGAGATAAACAGGAACAGGGGATGTGCAGTGCTGACCAAAAAACAGCTCGATTTGCTGGCATTTATTCACAAGCGCGTGCAGCGCGACGGGGTACCGCCAAGCTTTGACGAAATGAAAGAAGCGCTTGATCTGCGGTCTAAATCGGGCATCCATCGCCTGATCACCGCATTGGAAGAACGTGGATTTATTCGTCGTCTGGCCCACCGTGCGCGGGCGATCGAAGTGGTCAAACTGCCCGATAGCATGACAGGTGCGGGTTTCAGCCCACGTGTGATTAATGGTGACAAGCCTGACACACCGCCACCTGCATCCGCCCTCCCCGTCACAACCATCGCTGCAACCGAACTGCCTGTCATGGGCAAGATTGCGGCGGGTGTCCCTATTGAGGCGATCAACCAGCGCTCGCGTGATGTCACCGTGCCCGATGCGATGCTGTCGGGTGCCGGTACGCATTACGCTTTGGAGGTTCAGGGCGATTCGATGATTGAGGCGGGTATTAACGATGGTGATGTTGTCGTCATCCGCGAGACCGAAGTCGCCGAGAATGGCGATATCGTCGTGGCATTGGTCGAGGACCATGAGGCAACGCTCAAACGGTTCAAGCGCAGTGGCTCCTCCATCGCCCTTGAGGCCGCGAACCCTGCCTACGAGACCCGTGTATTCCCCGCTGATATGGTGAAGGTGCAGGGGCGTCTTGTCGGATTGATCCGCTCCTACTAACGCTATTGGTTCGATATTCGCCGCGCGTGCCTCTCTGGCATGCGCGGCTTTCTTCTTTCAGGCCAATGGGTCCAAAGCCGCTCTCCCGATGCGGCCCGCGCAGTTTGCGATATTTCCAAACCTTGCGCTCCAAAACGGTACGCCAACGCGCCCGTCTGCAACAAGCTTTCGGGGTCATGCACCACGCATGGAAGCCCACGTTGAGGCAATGCAACCGAGCTTACGACGATCTGACCTTTCTCGCAGCCTTTGAACGCAGCAACAGCGCGCTTACCTGACAGATGAATCACATCTCCACTCTGATCCCATTTGCCGAAGGCTGCTGGCTGGTCTTTTCCTTCCCCATCATTCTCAAGCCAGTTACGCGCAACAAATCCCGCACCGCGTTCTTTGCTCAGCGCGCGGCCCTGCGCCGTCATCACCCCCACCAACGTTCCGGTATCCGAAATCAGCACGTCAGGTCGCTGCGTCCCCGACCAGACAACAAAAGATGCCGCCATCGCCACAGCGCCAAGCCAGCGCAACCGCCCGCGCCATAAAAGAAGTGTCAGAAATCCCAGTGCGAGCAACGGCAATACCCATGCATTTGGCCCGACGACATAGCTGCGCGCTTGGGGCAACTCCGCCACAAAATGCGCCACATAAAGGATCCAGCGCACGCCCAAGCTCATTACCCACAAACCGAGCGCCTCTAGCCCCACTGGGGCCAGCACAACGGCGACCACAGCAGCAGGAATGACCAGAACCCCCATCAATGGGACGGAGGCGAGATTGGCCAGCAGCCCGTATTGAGCGATTGCGTTGAAATGCGCAGCACCTATAGGGGCAGTCGCAATCCCCGCCACGGCGGACGAGATGAAAACCGCACTCACCGGTTTGAGCCAGCTTGGCCCCATCGAAATTTGCCCGTCACGAATCCAGCCGAATATGGCCACCAGCGCGGTGGTCGCCGCAAATGACATCTGAAATCCCGGCCCCATCAAGGCTTCCGGTCGCAGCACCAGCACAATCGTCGCAGCGATCGCCACACTGCGCAGGCTGATAGCGCGACGGCCTAACATGAGGGCGACCAGTGCGACCGCCACCATGACAAACGCGCGCTGAGTAGCCACATTGCCGCCCGACAGCGCGAGATATCCTGCCGCTGCAATCAGCGCACCGCCGGCAGCGATACTGCGCGCAGGCACCCTTAGAACCAAGGGCGGGACCAAAGCCAAGGCAATCCGCAGGGCAGCAAAAACCACACCTGTCATCAGGCCCATGTGAAGGCCCGAGATCGCCAACAAATGCGCAAGATTGCTCGCCCGCAGATCATCGAGCGCAGATTGACTTATGGCAGATCGGTCACCGGTCGTGATCGCCGCTGCGAACCCGCCCGCATCACCGGGCAGTATTTCCTGTATGCGCGCCGAGGCCGCCATGCGCAGGCGGAAAACGCCCAATCCTCCCGTAGGCTCCGCCACGCCCATCAATGGCGTACGCGCATAGCCAACTGCGCCCAGCCGCGCAAACCATGCATGACGCTGAAATTCGAAGCCTCCGGGCTCAACAGGGCCCGACGGCGGCGAGAGATGCCCCGTCAGCATCACACGCAATCCCGGCTCGACAGGGATATCACTGCCACGGTCCCCGTGCAGCGACAGGCGTACACGGTGCGGCGTTTTCGCCGGTGGCACGCGGTCAAGGACAACATGGTCAAGCGTGAGCCGCAGCGCATCCGATTGAGAGCGGTCAATGGCCACAATACGCCCCTCCACCGCGCCGTAATAGCGAAATTCAAGCACCGGACCCGCAACCAAGTGTGCGCGCGCGGCTGCAAGCAGGACACCAAAACAGATAAGCATCCCCGCAAAAGCAAATGGGCGCGCAGGCTCGGGAAAACCACGGGCAAAGGCGGCGCAAAACAGCGCAGCAACGGCCACACGGCCCAGTTGGATCATCGACGGCTCAAACCCGAGCTGGAAATAGGCACCGATACCAATCGCCAGACAGACCGGCACCCAGCCGAACAACGCCCCCCGCTGGGCACGCATCATCTCGGCAAAGCTGTGCGCTACGCCCATTGCTTGCCCCCGTTCGCTGCACTGGATAGATAGGTCTAAACCATAAGCTTAAGTCTTAAGCCGTGCGTGGTTACCAAATGGTAAACATGACCGAAAAGTTAATACAGCGCCTCTGTTGCGCCCCCGAAAGGATCTCCCATGTGCTCTGATATCGTCACCCGCTTTGCTCCCTCGCCCACGGGTTTTCTGCACATCGGCGGCGCACGCACGGCGCTGTTCAACTGGCTTTATGCCCGTGGCCGTGGCGGAAAATTCTTGCTGCGCATCGAGGATACAGACCGCGCCCGCCACACGCCCCAAGCGACAGAGGCGATCCTACAGGGACTCGCATGGCTGGGCCTTGATCACGACGGCGAAGTGGTGAGCCAACACGAGATGGCCCCGCGCCATGTCGAAGTGGCCCATGCACTGTTGGAAAAAGGGGCCGCGTTCAAATGTTTCGCCACACAAGAAGAGATTGAAGCGTTCCGCGAAACCGCCCGCGCCGAAGGGCGCAGCACGCTTTACCGCTCTCCTTGGCGTGATGCAGATGCCAGCACACACCCCGATGCCCCGTTTGTGGTCCGGATTAAAGCGCCTGATGGCGGGGAGACTGTGATCCGCGACGCTGTCCAAGGGGATGTCACAATCGATAACGCCCAGTTGGACGATATGATCCTCCTGCGCTCTGACGGGTCGCCCGTCTATATGCTGGCTGTGGTGGTCGACGATCATGATATGGGAGTGACGCATGTGATCCGCGGCGATGACCACCTCAACAACGCCGCGCGCCAGATGATGATCTATCATGGCATGGGCTGGGACGTACCAGTCTGGTCGCATATCCCGCTGATCCACGGCGCCGACGGTAAAAAGCTGAGCAAACGGCACGGCGCATTGGGCGCTCAGGACTATCAAGTCATGGGCTATCCGGCCGCTGGCATGCGCAACTACCTAGCCCGTCTGGGGTGGAGCCATGGAGACGACGAATTCTTTAGCGACGCGCAAGCAAAGGAATGGTTCGACCTCGATGGCATCCGCAAAAGTCCCGCCCAGTTTGACCTCAAAAAGCTCGAGAACATCTGTGGCCAGCACATTGCTGTGGCACAGGATGCCGCATTGCGGCAGGAGATTGAGGAATACCTGAGCGCAGCAGACCTGCCCAAACTTTCTGACGCACAGTCATCAGGGTTGGAGCGTGCACTCTACTGCCTGAAAGAGCGTGCAAAGACTCTGCCTGAAATCCTTGAAAAGGGGCACTTTATTCTCACTTCACGCCCTGTGGAATGTGATGAGAAGGCTGCAAAAAACCTCGATACGGTATCCCGTGGTATACTGGGAGAATTGACGCCGCAGTTGCAAGATGTTAGCTGGGACCGTGAAACGCTCGAAGAGGTCCTGAACGGTTTTGCAGCCGCAAAAGACACCAAATTCGGCAAACTTGCCGGGCCGCTGCGTGCAGCCCTTGCTGGGCGCGCCGTGACACCTTCGGTTTTCGATATGATGCTGGTGCTGGGCCGCGACGAGACCATGGCCCGCCTGACAGATGCGGTGTCCTGAGACAGAATTAAATCTGTCATTAAGGATGTTATAGATAAGAAGAGTAAGGATGCGGTGGCCTAGCCACTGCAGACCTCGGCGCCAAGTCGCGCCCAAAGCAAACCTAGAAGGGGAAATGCATGGCCGAGAGTACAAAAAATGCGACGCTAACAATCGGAGATAAAACGGTAGAGCTGCCGATTTTTACTCCCACATCCGGCCCTGACGTGATCGACATCCGCAAACTCTATTCCCAAGCGGGTGTTTTTACGTACGATCCCGGCTTTACCTCCACAGCATCTTGCGACAGCACAATCACCTTCATTGACGGAGATGAGGGTATCCTGACGCACCGCGGCTATCCAATCGGTGACCTGGCGGAGAAATCTCACTATCTCGAAGTCTGCTATCTGCTGCTGTACGGAGAACTCCCTTCCCCGACAGAGCTGGAAGACTTTGAAGACCGCGTGACCAATCACACGATGATTCACGAGCAAATGATCAACTTCTTCCGTGGCTTCCGCCGCGACGCGCATCCGATGGCCGTTATGGTGGGTGTGGTTGGTGCGATGTCTGCATTCTATCACGACAGCACCGACATCAATGACGAATGGCAGCGTGAGGTGGCGTCCATCCGCCTGATCGCCAAGATGCCGACGATTGCCGCGATGGCCTTTAAATACACTATCGGCCAGCCGTTTGTGTATCCGCGCAATGATCTGGATTATGCGTCGAACTTCCTGCGCATGTGCTTTGCCGTGCCTGCGGAGGATTATGTCGTTGACCCGATCCTGAGCCGCGCAATGGACCGCATCTTTACGCTGCATGCGGATCACGAGCAGAACGCCTCGACCTCGACTGTGCGTTTGGCATCTTCCTCAGGTGCGAACCCGTTTGCCTGTATCGCTGCAGGCATCGCGTGCCTCTGGGGCCCTGCCCACGGTGGCGCGAACCAAGCGTGCCTTGAGATGCTCAAAGAGATCGGCACCCCGGACCGCATTCCCGAGTTTATCGCGCGTGCAAAAGACAAGGACGATCCGTTCCGCCTTATGGGATTTGGTCACCGCGTCTACAAGAACTTTGATCCCCGAGCGACAGTGATGAAGCAATCTGCGGACGAAGTGCTAGAGTTGATGGGCATCGAAAACAACCCGATCCTTCAGGTTGCCAAAGAGCTTGAGAAACAGGCGCTGGAGGATCCGTATTTCGCAGATAAGAAGCTGTTCCCGAATGTCGATTTCTACTCCGGCATCATTCTCGAAGCGATGGGCTTTCCCACCTCCATGTTCACGCCGATCTTTGCACTGGCGCGGACTGTTGGCTGGATTTCTCAGTGGAAAGAACAGCTCAATGATCCACAGCTGAAGATTGGCCGCCCACGCCAGCTCTACCAAGGTGCGGATGTCCGCAGTTACGTGGACATCGAGAAGCGCTAAACCACCCTTCTACAACACCCTTGAAACCCGGATGCATCGCTGCGTCCGGGTTTTCTTTACCTGCCCTAATTCGGCAGCAATGTGGCAAATCCATGGCCCGTGCCGCTGCGCTCCAAAAAGCCCGGCAATTCCGCAAATCCGGCCATTCTCAGAATCAACTCCAAAATCAAGCGCCTGAAATCGTTGTAGTATAATTCAGGTGCGATGCGAATCGCAGCAAAGGTAGCTCTGCCCACACGGAAGCATCCGACCTAATCCTCCAAATATCTGGTTATTAGACACAGGCCAATATCGATATTCGAAACAGAAAATCGGAAAAGAGGGCAAAACTAAGGCATTGTTTCGCCTACGAATACAATAGTTAACGCAAACTTGACCGGTAACGGAAAGCCTGCGTACTCATGATCAAAGCCCGATGCACAGAGGATGTGGTTATGTTACTTTTACTTGGATTTGCAGTACCACTGGCCATTCTTGGCATCAGCTCGGACAATAGTGATGATGATGACGATTCACTGGACGAAGTGACGCTCGAAGGCACCGATGAGGCCGATACCCTTGAAGGTGAGGAGGGCCGTGATTTCATCGACGGTCTTGCCGGTGATGACATCCTGATCGGCCGAGCAGGCGATGACCTGATCCTTGGCCGTGAAGGCGAAGATATTCTAGAAGGCGAAAACGGCGATGACATGCTTTGCTCTGGCGATGGCGACGATATCGTGACGGGCAACCGTGGCCAGGACTTCATTGAGGGACAGGGAGGCGATGATTTCGTCTCTGGAGACTATGGTTTTGACACTGTTAGTGGTGACGAAGGCAACGATACGGTCATTGGTGGCCGGGGTGGCGACCTCGTCCTAGGCGCCGACGGTGATGACCTCGTCTTTGGTGGTATCCTCGAAGGACTGCCGCTGAATATTGAAGAGATGATTGCCCTGCGTGAAGGGGGCTCGCTTGAGGAAATCAATGGCGGCGTCGATATGCGGGACGATAGCCTTGGCAACACATTGCGCGGTGGGCTTGGCGCTGATGACCTGATCCTCGGGTCCAGCGACACCGCAATGGGCAACGCTGGCGCAGATACGTTCCACATCATGTCCGAGCAAAATGGCGACGAAGCTCCGACCATCTTGGACTATAACTTCCGGCAGGATGCGTTGACGGTCATTGTTGATGATGTCGACACAGACGCAGAGATCACTGTGACTGATGAGGGTAGCGACTCGATTATCCGCCTAGGTGATACTGTTCTGGCACGGGTCGAAGGCACAGCAGGCATTATCGTTGCGTCCGATGTGGTTTTGATCTCAGAAGCCCAGGTTGAGTCACTCTTTGATCCGAATCCAGTGGCTGCCGCATCTACACCTATCGCTCCAGGTGTGACTGTAACCTGAACAAGATCGCCGTGAGGGGTGAATAAGACCGTCCCTCACATTCCTTTTTGCCAATCGATAGGAGTTCCTCCCATGGCACGCATGTATAAAGACCAAAGCTACCAATGGTCCCAAGCAAAGAGCCTCATGCCTATCCAAGCTCAATGTGAGCGTGGCCTACAAGGTGCTTTGGTTCCAGACGGCCGTGGTGAGACTGATCACATCGCAGTTGTATATGACAAAGGTGAGACTCCACCCGAAATCACGATCAAACAAGTATCAGGTTCCGTACACCAAGTTCTCGCAGACGGGATCGCAGTTGCCATCGTTGCACGCGTTTCCGAAGATGCACCAAGCGCCTCTGATGTGCTATTGGTAGAACGTGGTATCCACGCCTGAGCCGAGATTTTTCTCTCAAATACAAAATGGCCGCAACATCCATGATGTCGCGGCCATTGGTGTTTTTAATGACAGTATTACCGTCCTTCAAATGACGCGGGGCGCTTTTCGGTAAAGGCCAGCACACCCTCCTTAAAGTCACGCGATTTACCGCATTTGCCCTGCTCTTTTGCTTCGAGCGTCAACTGCTCTTCAAAATCATTGTTCCAACTTTCGCGGATGACGTTCTTTACCGCAGCGTAGGCGGCTGTCGGGCCTGCGGCCAGATGCGCAGCCTTGGCGCGCCAATGCGCCTGAAACGTGTGATCCTCTACCGCTTCCCAAATCATACCCCAGTCGTCAGCCTGACGGGCGCTTATCTTATCGGCGAACAGGGCTGCGCCCATCGCTTTTGCCATGCCCATCTGGCGCGGCATCGTATAAGTGCCGCCGGCGTCGGGTATCAGACCAATTCGGGTAAATGCCTGAAGGAAGTACGCGCTCTCGGTGGCGAAAACCACATCGGCGGCCAGTGCGAGGTTCGCCCCTGCCCCTGCCGCAGCGCCATTTACCGCAGCGATGGTTGGAACAGGACATCCGCTGATCGCACGGAGCATCGGTGCATATTCGTCGCGCAGCGTCCGCTCCAGGTCGATTGAGCCACCGCTGCCTGCATCGCCCAAATCTTGACCAGAGCAAAACGCCTTACCCGCGCCGGTAATCACCACAACGCGCGCCTCACGACCGCCTTGCTTGAACGCGTGCTCGATCTCGGCGCGCATCTGGGTGGTCAGCGCATTGTATTTATCAGCGCGGTTCATGGTGATGACCGCCATGCCATCGCTCAGCTCATAAGTGATTGTTTGGTAGTCCATAGCGCCCTCGTTGTTTTCAGGTTTCCTGACACTACCACAGCAGCGCAGGCCTGCCAGCCCGACGGGGCGTTACTTCTTGAGGATATCTTTCAGCACGGCGGCTTCATCTTCGCTCAGGACATCATCCTGCGGTGCTTTGGCAGTGCTGCGTCCGCGAACATAGATAACGCCAACTGCCCCTGCTAGCAGGAGCATCAACGGACCAGCGGCCCAAAGAATCCAGTTCGCACCGCCAAACGTTGGCTTAAGCAAAACAAATTCGCCATACCGCGCCACGATATAGTCTAACGCACCCTGATCCGTATCTCCCGCGACCAAGCGTTCACGCACAAGCAAGCGCAAGTCTTTGGAAATCGGTGCGTTGCTCTCATCGATGCTTTCACTCTGGCACACAGGACAACGCAGCCCTTTGGACAGCTCCAGCGCGCGTTGCTCCAGCACCGGATCAGACAGCACCTCGTCAGGCTCCACCGCAAACAGCGGCGTCGCCATGAGCATTAATATCAAGGCAAAGCGCTTCATTCTGCTGGCACCGGATCAGCCTTGGGCTTTGTTTTGCGCGCACCCGCGGCAACACGGAAGCGGCGGTCCAACAGGCTAAACAGCCCCCCCAGCGCCATCAGGCCACAGCCGATCCAAATCCAGCTGGTCATGACCTTGATATAAGTCCGCACGGCCCAGCCGCCGTTTACCTGCTCATCCCCGATCACAACGTACAAATCCCGCTTCCAGTTTTGGTGAATTGCGGCCTCGGTCGTAGGCATCTGTGCGACGGGGTAGAACCGCTTCTCAGGCTCCAGTGTCGCGATGGCTTCACCGTCCTGCACGACATCAATCACCGCACGGGTCGCAACATAGTTTGGCCCATTGAGGTTATCGACACTGCGCAGCGTCATCTCATAGCCGTGCACTACAAACGGCACATCAATCTGCGCCACCTGAATGTCTTCAACAGTCCACGCGTAAATCCCAGCAACGCCCAACATGGTGACGCCAAGGCCCGCATGCGCAGTCGCCTTGCCCCAATCCGCCCCCGGAAGGCGGATTAGGCGGCCCAAACGGTTCGGCCCACGGCCCGTCCGCTGTGCCAGATCAATCACCACACCCATTAGAACCCAAGCGCCGAGGAACATGCCAACCGGACCGATCAAACTACGCCCTGTTTGCATCGCCCAGACCAAACCACCAATCGCCACACAAGCGACAAAAGCATAGCGCAGTGGATAGAGCGCGCGGCTCATATACGCACGCTTCCACGGCATCGAAGAGCCAATAGGCAATGCAATGCCCAGCAAAACCATAAACGGCGTGAAGGCTGCATCAAAGAAGGGCGGCCCCACGCTGAGTTTGCGGTCAAAGAACATCTCGGCCAGCAGCGGCCACATGGTGCCCACAAACACGACAAAGCAGGATACCGCGAGCAGAAGGTTATTCACAACCAACGCACTCTCACGGCTCGCCAGTCCAAAGACGCCTTTCGCCTCCATCGCGCCTGCACGCAGAGTAAACAGGATCAGCGCGCCGCCCATAAAGAAGGCCATAATCATCAGGATAAAAATACCACGATCAGGGTCATTGGCAAACGCATGCACTGACGTAAGCAACCCCGAACGCACGATGAATGTCCCGATGAGCGAGAACCCGAAGGCGAGGATCGCCAGTAGAATCGTCCAGCTTTTGAGCGCCTCACGCTTTTCCACAACAATGGCGGAGTGCAGAAGTGCCGCGGCCAGCAACCATGGCATAAAGCTTGCGTTTTCAACCGGATCCCAGAACCAGAAACCGCCCCAGCCCAACTCGTAGTAAGCCCACCAAGAGCCGAGTGCGATGCCAATGGTCAGGAAAACCCAAGCGGCAAGCGTCCAAGGACGCACCCAGCGACCCCACGCCGCATCAACACGGCCCTCGATCAGCGCAGCGACAGCGAAGCTGAATGTCATGCTCAGCCCGACATAGCCTAAATATAGAAACGGCGGATGGAACGCCAAACCAGGGTCTTGGAGCAATGGATTGAGATCTTGGCCATCAAATGGCGGTACGGCGAGCCGCTCAAATGGGTTTGAGGTCAGCAGAATGAACGCCATAAACGCCACCCCGATGGAGGCCTGAACGGCCAACACCCGCGCGCGCAATGTTGTCGGCAGTTGCGATCCAAACCATGCAGCCATCGCACCAAACAGCGCCACAATCAGCACCCAGAGCAGCATAGAACCCTCATGGTTGCCCCATGTGCCGCTGATTTTATAAATCATCGGCTTCATTGAATGGCTGTTGGCCACCACCACCGACAGGCTGAAGTCGGACGTAACAAACGCCCACGTCAGCGCGCCAAAAGAGGCCGCGACAAGCAAGAATTGCACCGTGGCGGCGGGTTCGGCCACTGCCATCCAGCCGGACCAGCCTTTGGCAGCCCCCACCAGAGGTACAATCGTTTGAATCACTGCCACGCCAAATGCGAGCAAAAGGGCGAAATGTCCGAGTTCTGTAATCATGACCATAACATATGCGCTGTGATCCACTCTTCCAATCACAATCGGCCGCTTAGCACGGCAAAGTCAAAAAGCCGCAGCTTTCACCGCCTGCCCAGCCACGCACGCAGGGCCGGATTATCATCTGCCATGAGCGCTCGCGTGCTCAAAAGCACATCCGACCCAGAATCAGCGACGCCAATAGTATCCGCGCGCATTTTGCCAATCATTGCAATATTCTCGACCACTTGCGGAACATGCGTGACCGTATCAACGATACTGCGTTGGAATTCTTGGGTTTTGACCTGATGTCGCGCACCGAAGTAAAAGGACACAATAACCCCCAGCAGCCACCAGAGCGGCTCTGGCACCAGCGCGATTCCCTGCATCCGCTGCGCAAACCATAAAGGGGCCACCATTGCCGAGACAAACAACCCAAGTGTGCCAAGCGCCAGTGCCGGACGTGGCAAACGGTTCACCCCGTCCATAAAGCGATCAAACCCGCCTTTGACGGGCGCGGAAAACTCGTCCCCGTATTGGTTCATCGCCTGTCCTTGCATCTTTGCGCCGCGTGCAGCACCGGTTTCCGCGTTTTCGCGAAACACTTCGACCGTATCACGCACCACATTCCGGTCCCCACCGAAGAGGATTCCAAAAAGGCTCTCGATCATCCCCATTGCGCTGTCCTCGCTTTGAATTGTTGAATTGTAAGGTGGTATTGGGGCGTAATGAATTCCTCGGCACGAATGATCCAGCCGCCCTTTCCCCCTGCCCGTGTGCGCGCGAATTTTCGGCTGGCCGCGCGGCTATCCGCCAGTCGGAAATAGTAATTCCGCCGCGCAATCCCGTAAGCATCAACTAAATGATCTGGCGATTCCCGATACGCCCCACGCACCGCTGCAAGGCTTTGTGGTCCCAAAGCCCCATCCACCGTGACCGAATACCCCATCTCGACCAACAACCGCTGCAATATCTTCACCGCATTGCCGCCCGCATTGACATACATGTCAAAAACCGTCGCTTGTAACGCCTGCGGCAACTCCGCAATCAGCGGCCGGTCAAAGTAATGTTCAATGAAAATCGCGACCGCTTGATCGCGTGTCAGACGCCTCACATCAGCGGCGGTGACAGTGCCATCGCGGTCCAAATCGAGGCCAAGGCGGCGCATCGTGTGGATCGTTACACCAAAATTCGTGGCGCCACCCGGATCATCGGGATCGTTCACATACCCGCCCTCGCGGACCACAATACCATCGGCAATCTGTCTGACCGTTTGCATAGCTCTTCTCCTCAAAATTAAGGGAAAGAACGCCATCAAATGGTTAATGCGCACACACTACTGCGCGCGGTGTTAGCTGTCGGGTTCTTGGTACACACCTTGCGCCTTAAGCGCGTCGACAACCTCTTTGGGCATGTATGTCTCATCATGTCTTGCAAGGATTTCAGTCGCTTGGAATACACCGTTCACGTAGTTTCCAGTACCGACCATCCCCTCGTTCTCGCCAAATAAATCAGGCAACACGCCAGTATAGACGACCGCAACACTTGCACCGCCGTCGGTCACGGAAAAGCTGATCTGCTCTCCCTGACCGCGTATGAGTGTGCCTTCTTCGACAAGCCCGCCAATGCGAAAGGTCTCGTTTGGTGCTGGCGGCTCTGCAATCACCTGCGATGGCGCGCGGAAAAAGTTGATCCCGTCCCGCATGCCGTATCCGATGAGCGCTGTTGATCCGATCAGGGCCACAACCGCCACAGCGATCAGCTGAATTCGGCGCTGTTTCTTAAGGCTTTTCATCATGGACTCCGATCAGATTACAGGGACGCACAAATTAAGGAAACAGGGGCGCCATCATCAGGCCCTCTGTCTCTTCAATACCTAACATCAGATTGGCGTTTTGCAACGCTTGGCCAGACGATCCTTTGGTCAGGTTGTCCAATGCTGCCACAACAATCGCCCGCCCATCAATGCGGTCTCCCGTCACACCAATGTGGCAAAAGTTCGATCCACGGATGTGACGTGTCGAGGGCGCCTCGCCAAAGGGCAGCACATCAATAAACGGCTCGGCCTCATAAGCAGCGTCAAGCGCCGCATGAATAGCCTGCGCATCGCCCTTTACATAACAGGTCGCCAGAATTCCACGGTTCGCAGGCATCAGATGCGGCGTAAACTGTACCTTCACGTCCCGCCCAGCGAGCAAGGAGAACTCCTGATCAAACTCACCCAAATGACGGTGCGTCCCGCCAAGCGCATAGGCATGGCAACCCTCTGAAAGCTCCGCATGCAGCAGGTTTTCCTTGAGCGCGCGCCCTGCCCCTGACACAGCACATTTGAGATCCAAGATGATTTCATCCAGATCAATCAATCCGGCCTCTATCAAGGGCCGCAGTGCAAATTGGCCCGTGGCCGCATTGCAGCCTGTGCCCGCCACCAACCGCGCCGATTTGATCTCATCACGGTAAAATTCGGTCAGCCCATAAACCGCCTCCGACTGCTGCTCCAGTGCTGCGTGGGGGTTGCCGTACCAACGCGCGTATTCCTCAGGATCGCGCAGCCGGAAATCCGCAGAAAGGTCAACGATTTTGAGCGTCTTTGGCAGTTTCGCAATCACCTCTTGCGAGGTTTTATGCGGCAGCGCGCAAAAGCACAGATCAATGGTCGAGAAATCAATTTCCTCCATCGTGACCAAATCGGGCAGATCGAGATGGCGCAGATGCGGGAACACCGAAGCCATACTTTGACCTGCTTTAGAATTGCCGCCCAAGGCCTTGATCGTCATGGAGGAATGTCCAGAGATCAGGCGAATGAGCTCTGCGCCCGTATACCCGGAGGCTCCGAGAATTGCGATATTATATGTCATGTCTTTAGTCCTGAAAGAATCCGAAAAATATGATGTCCGAGCCGCATTAGGCAGCAGTAAACGTCATCTCTCGTCGCAGAAATTGGGTCGCGCGGGTACTGACCTGTTTGGGGTCTCCCGTGGTCAAAAACGCAGCCTCCCCGCTGCCCGCTTTGTCAGGGTGACGGGTCAGGTAATCGGCAAGGCTTTCCGCCACCAGATCGGCCTGACTGAACACCGAGACGTCCGCACCCAGCGCCTCCTGAAACGTGTCTTTCATCAGCGGATAATGCGTGCAGCCCAGAATAGCCGCCTGCGGCTTTGGCATCTTGCGCTTGAGCGCATCCACATGGCTGCGCACCATGGCTTCCGCCAAAATCATATCGCCCTCTTCAATGGCATCGACCACACCGCCACAGGCCTGAGCCTCTACATCCACCCCAATAGCGCGGAACGCCAGTTCACGCTGAAACGCACGCGTCGCCACAGTCGCGGGCGTCGCAAAGAGCGCCACGTGCTGCACCGCCACCTCGCGCGGAGGGGAGTTGTCGCCCCACTTCCGCTCGGTCAGTGCCTCAATCAACGGCACAAACACCCCCAGCACACGTTTGTCGGACGGCACCCAGCCCTCCTGCATCCGGCGCAGCGCCGCCGCAGAGGCGGTATTACACGCCAGCACAACCAGATCACAGCCCGCATCAAACAAGCGCTGCGTGGCTGCAACCGTCAAGTCATATATATCGTCGGGATTGCGCACACCGTAAGGCGCGTTGGCACTATCCGCGAGATAGACAAAATTCTGCTCGGGCAAGCGCGCCTGAACAGCCTCCAGAATGGTCAACCCGCCCAATCCGCTATCAAAAATACCTACTGCCATCTGCTATTCCGGCCCTTGAATGTTGTATTGAACCGGAACACTCCTGCTCCGCTCGGACAAGCCTTACGCGCATCAGACGCGGAAATCCACCATCACTCTGCGGCTTTTGCCAAGGGCGCACCGCCCGAACGTATCACGCTGAGCAACTCTTCGCGCCGCTTCGCCGCTTGCGCCTCGTTTGCTTCTTTCACCGGACCAAACCCGCGAATTTGCAGCGGCAGCGCCGCCAGCGCCACGATGGCATCGCGCGTATTCTCGTCCAGTTTGGGCAATACATCGCGCATATCGGCCTCATACTGCTTGATCAGCGCGCGCTCCATCTTCCGCTCGGCAGTATAGCCGAACAGATCCAGCGGCGTGCCGCGCAGGCCCTTGAGCTTTGCCATCATCCGCAATGGCCGTTCCAACCATGGGCCGAACTCACGCTTCATCGGACGTCCGTTTGGTCCGATCTTCGACAACATCGGCGGCGCAAGGTTGAAGGACATTTTGAAGTCCCCCTCAAACTCGGCCTGTGCCTTCTCCCGACTGCTCAACAAGAGGCGCGCCACTTCGTATTCGTCCTTATAAGACAGCAGCTTGTGATATCCCTCTGCCACGGCTTCACGCACGGCTGCATCGCTGATTCCGTCGAGCATCTTGCCATAGCGCTTGGCCAGTCGTTTGCTTTGATAGGCAATCAGGTGGTCACGCCTAAAGGCGATCTTCTCATCAAGCGATTTGGGCAAGCTCACCACATTGGGGGTCAGCACTGCTTGGGCTTCGGCAGGGAACAGCACTGCCCAGCGCCCGATTTCAAACGCGCGTAAGTTGCGCTCGACTGCTGCTCCGTTCAAACGGATCGCATCCGTCACCGCTTCCAGCGTCAGCGGGATCAAACCACGCTGCCATGCGCCACCAAAAATCATCATGTTTGAAAAGATGCTATCGCCCAGCGTCGCTTTGGCCAGATCAGACGCATCAAACATCGATAGATCATCTTTGAGCCGCGCTTCCAGGGCCAATTCGAGCCGGTCGAATGGCATCTTGAACTCGGTATCGCGGGTAAAATCGCCCGTGATGATCTGGTGGCTGTTCACGACCGCTCCAGTACGCCCTGTAGAGGTCAGGCCCAGCGTTTTGTTCCCGCCAGAGGTCACCAAATCGCCCCCGATCAGCGCGTCGCACTCCCCTGTCGCCACACGGATCGCTGAAATATCCTCCGGCCGCTCGGACAGACGGCAATGTATGTTTACCGCGCCGCCCTTCTGCGCAAGGCCCGCCATCTCCATCATGCCGGCACCCTTGCCGTCGATCTGTGCGGCCTGTGCCAACACAGCTCCGATGGTCACAACACCCGTGCCGCCGACGCCAGTGATCACAACGTTATACGTACCCTTGATCGCGGGCAGTTCCGGCATTGGTAGATCAGGAATTTTGACCTCGGTCGTGGCTTCCTTGCGCACCGTGGCACCCTCCAGCGTCACAAAGGACGGGCAGAACCCGTTCACGCAGGAGAAATCCTTGTTGCACGATGACTGGTCAATTGCGCGCTTGCGCCCCAATTCGGTATCCGCTGGCACGATAGAGACGCAATTGGACTGCACCCCGCAATCACCACAGCCTTCGCAAACGTCCGTATTGATGAACATCCGCTTGTCGGGATCGGGAAACAGACCGCGCTTGCGACGGCGACGTTTCTCGGCGGCACAGGTCTGGACATAGACGATGGCACTCACGCCCTCGACTTTGGCCAACCGCGTCTGCACGTTTTGCAATTCAGCGCGCTCGAATGTCTCGACGCCCTTAAAAGCCGCGAAATCAATATCCTCTTTCTCGTCATAGACCACGACGAGCTCTTTGATCCCCATCGCCTTCAACTCGGCGACGATGCGCGGCGCATCAAGATCGCCCTCATTGTGCTGACCGCCCGTCATGGCAACGGCATCGTTATAGAGAATTTTGTAGGTCATATTCGTACCAGCAGCGACAGCGGCACGGATCGCCTGAATGCCCGAATGGTTATATGTCCCGTCCCCGATGTTCTGAAACACATGCGGCGTGGTGGAGAACGGGGCCTCCCCGATCCAGTTTGCCCCCTCCGCGCCCATATGAGTAAAGCCGAGGGTTTCGCGGTCCATCCATTGTGCCATAAAATGACACCCGATACCCGCATAGGCGCGGCTGCCCTCCGGTACTTTGGTAGAGGAGTTGTGTGGACAGCCAGAACAGAAATATGGCAACCGCCCTGCCAGCTCTTCGGCGTTATCCGCACGCTTGGCATCGGCCAAATCAGCCAACCCAGCGCGAATGCTGTCCGTCCCACGTCCCTCGTCGCACAGCACATTCCCCAGCTTTTCGGCGATATCTACCGGATCAAGCGCCCACGCGGCGGAAAAGAAATCAATCCCCTCCTTGGTTCCACCAAAGACCCGCTGCCCAGAGCGGCTGTCAAACAGCGCCTCTTTGATCTGCACCTCGATCAGCTTGCGTTTTTCCTCAACCACTATGATCAGATCAAGGCCGTCTGCCCATTCGTTGAACCCGCGCATATCAAGCGGCCAAGTCTGGCCCACCTTATAGGTCGTAATACCCAACCGATCTGCCTCATCCGCGTCGATGTTCAGGAGTGACATGGCATGCACCATGTCTAGGTAGTTCTTACCAGCAGAAACAAAGCCGATTTTGGCCCCCGCTTTACCCCAGATGCGCTTATCTATCTTGTTGGCATAGGCGAACGCTTCAGCGGCAGCCCTCTTATGATTGATCAGACGGGCTTCCTGCACGATGCGGTCATCCACCAGACGGATATTCAAACCGTCGTCGGGCAAGTCAAAGTCCGGCGTCACAAAGCGCATGCGATGCGGATCACCGTCCACCACCGACGTCACTTCGACGGTATCCTTCATGGTCTTGAGGCCAACCCAAAGCCCCGAGTACCGCGACAACGCCCACCCATAAAGGCTATAGTCCAGTATCTCCTGCACCCCGGCAGGCGACAGCACGGGCATATAGGCGTCGACCATCGCAAAATCCGACTGGTGCAGCACGGTGGAGGATTCGCCCGTATGGTCATCCCCCATCGCCATGATCACACCGCCATTTACGCTGCTGCCCGCCATATTCGCGTGGCGCATGACATCGCCCGACCGGTCCACACCCGGCCCTTTGCCGTACCACAGGCCGAACACACCGTCGTATTTGCCCTCGCCACGCAGTTCTGCCTGCTGCGCGCCCCACAGGGCGGTCGCGGCCAAATCCTCGTTCAGACCTGGCTGAAACGTAACGCCACTCTCGGACAATTGCTTTTCGGCACGCATCATCTGCATATCCACCGCCCCAAGGGGAGAGCCGCGATAGCCCGTCACCAGACCAGCGGTATTCAGCCCAGCGCGCTTATCCCGTGCTGCTTGCATCATCATCACCCGCACCAATGCTTGTGTGCCGTTGAGCAGCACAGGGCTCTTGGCCAAGTCGAAACGGTCATTCAGTGAAATCTTTTGCGTTGTCATGGTGTTCCTCCCCGAAAACCAACAGGCATGAGCGTATATCAGCACGCCTCGTTCCACAGCACAATAGGTCACAATAACTGACCTGTATAGCTTCTAATGCATCCTTATGTTTTTCTCCTATGGTTTGGGGTGTGTCACGCGTTCGAAATCATATAGAAGACAGGTAATCTGAAAGGCGCATCATGGACTGGGACAAACTGAGAATTTTTCACGCGGTTGCGGATGCAGGCTCGCTTACCCACGCAGGGGACAAGCTGAACCTGTCGCAATCAGCCGTGAGCCGCCAGGTCCGCGGCCTTGAGGAGCAGCTTAACACGAATCTGTTTCACCGTCACGCGCGCGGCCTGATTCTCACTGAACAAGGCGAGCTGTTGTTTGACGCCACGACCGCCATGACAAAGCGCCTTGATGCCGCCGCCGCCCGCATCCGTGACAGCGAGGAAGAAGTGTTCGGCGAATTGCGCGTCACTACGACCACCGGTTTTGGCACCCTTTGGCTCGCGCCGCGCCTGTCGAAGCTCTATGATAAATATCCCGATCTCAAAGTGGACCTTATGCTGGAAGAGCGCGTGCTCGACCTGCCAATGCGCGAGGCCGATGTGGCGATCCGGTTCAAAGAGCCGTCACAGGCCGATCTGGTGCGCAAGCGCTTGATGACCGTGCGGATGTGCCTCTATGCGACTCCCGCCTACCTCAAAGAAAACGGTACACCCCAAACGATGGCGGAGTTGTCAAACCACCGCCTGATTTGTCAGAATACCAACAGTGATCAGGTCGGCGCGGGCCTGAACCTCATCCAAGAACTGATGCTCAATGACCTCAGGTCCCTGCTCACCGTGAACAATTACTTCGGCGTGCTTCAAGGGGTTCTACATGATCTGGGCATAGGAGTCCTGCCCGACTACGTCACACAGGATTCTCCGCATCTGATCCGCGTGCTGCCGGATATCCAATCCGCCGAGGTGCCCGTGTTCCTTGCCTATCCCGAAGAGCTGCGCCAATCCCAGCGCGTAGCGGCCTTTAAGGATTTTGTGCAAGACGAGATCATCACATACCGCAAACAGCTCAAGAAAAGCTAGGCGGGCACGCCCTACTCAACCCAAGCCATGCATAAAACGCATAGCGGCAATGCCCTAGAACTTACAGAAACTGCCTTGAAAAGAAGCAGGCTGCATCCTAATTCGACAGTATAAGGATTTTGGTGCTTAGCGCACCTGCCTTATACCTCCCTGTTGGACTTTGCCGGGCCTTAGTGCCCGGCACTTTTTTTCTCTACCTCACGGTCCACAACCCTTCCCCATTTGCACAAACAGCCCTTCCCCCCTGCACGCTCCTGCCCTATGAGATAGGCCAAGTTTTATTGCCAAGTTTTATGGCTCAGCCATTTCATGGCTAGAAGTCAAAGAGCCTACTCGGGAGCGCCACCATGTCAGAGCCAGCAATCACCACAGACATCATCAAAGCCCACGGGCTGAGTGACAGCGAATACCAGACCATTCTGGACCTCATGGGCCGCACCCCCACCTTCACCGAGCTCGGCATTTTCTCTGCCATGTGGAACGAGCATTGCTCGTATAAATCATCTAAGAAATGGCTGCGCACCCTGCCTACTGAAGGCCCCCAGGTCATTTGCGGCCCCGGAGAGAACGCAGGCGTGGTCGATATCGGCGACGGGCAGGCCGTGGTCTTCAAAATGGAGAGCCACAACCACCCCTCCTACATCGAGCCTTACCAAGGCGCTGCCACTGGCGTCGGCGGCATCCTGCGCGATGTCTTTACCATGGGCGCGCGCCCGATTGCCTCGATGAACTCTTTGAGCTTCGGGGAACCAAGCCACCACAAGACAAAACAATTGGTCCACGGTGTGGTGGGCGGCGTGGGCGGCTACGGCAACTGCTTTGGCGTGCCATGTGTCGGCGGCGAAGTCCGCTTTGACAAAGCCTACAACGGGAACTGCCTCGTTAACGCGTTTGCGGCAGGCCTCGCAGATGCCGACAAAATCTTCTACTCCGCCGCCTCTGGCGTGGGCATGCCTGTCGTCTACCTCGGTGCGAAAACAGGCCGCGACGGCGTGGGCGGTGCCACCATGGCATCCGCAGAGTTTGACGACACAATTGAAGACAAGCGCCCCACCGTCCAAGTCGGCGATCCGTTTACCGAGAAACGCCTGATGGAAGCCACACTAGAGCTGATGGCGACAGGTGCCGTGATCTCAATCCAGGACATGGGCGCTGCCGGTCTTACGTGCTCCGCAGTGGAGATGGGCGACAAAGGCAACCTTGGCGTGATCCTCGATCTCGAGAAAGTCCCCACCCGCGAACTGAACATGACCGCCTACGAGATGATGCTCTCGGAAAGCCAAGAGCGTATGCTCATGGTCCTGCGCCCCGAATTGGAAGCGCAGGCCAAAGCTGTCTTCGACAAATGGGACCTCGACTTCGCAATCGTGGGCGAGACGATCGCCGAGGACCGCTTTCTCATCCGCCTCAACGGCGAGATCAAAGCAGACCTGCCGCTCAAAGCGCTTTCTGGCACAGCCCCCGAATACGACCGCCCATGGGTGGAAACACCTCGCGCGGCTCCGCTGACTGAAGCACCCACTATTGATCCCATCGAAGGTTTAAAAGCACTTCTGGCCTCGCCCAACTACGCGGGCAAATCATGGGTATACGAGCAATATGACACAATGGTCATGGCTGACAGCGCCCGCACCCCCGGCTGGGGCGCAGGCATCGTGCGCGTGCACGGCACCGACAAATCGCTCGCCTTCACTTCAGATGTGACACCGCGCTATGTCAAAGCGAACCCCTTCGAGGGTGGGAAACAAGCGGTGGCCGAGGCCTACCGTAACCTCACAGCAGTCGGTGCAACACCACTCGCTACAACCGACAACCTCAACTTCGGCAATCCCGAAAAACCGGAAATCATGGGCCAATTCGTCGGTGCGATCAAAGGCATCGGCGAAGCGGTATCCGCCCTCGGCATGCCCATCGTATCCGGCAACGTCTCGCTTTATAATGAGACCGACGGATCTGGCATCCTGCCTACACCAACCATTGGCGCAGTAGGCTTACTCAAAGCAACGACAGACATCATCGGCTTCGATGTTGCCTCTGGCCATGTCGCACTGGTCTTGGGTGAAACAAAAGGCCACCTCGGCCAGTCCGCCCTGCTCGCAGAGGCCTTCAATCGCACTGAGGGCGATGCGCCGCACGTCGATCTGGGCGCTGAATCCCTGCACGGCGATTTCATCCGAAAGCACCATGCGCTCATCGCCGCCTGTACCGACTTGTCTGATGGCGGCTTGGCACTCGCCGCCTTTGAGATGGCCGATCACGCGGGCCTCGGCCTCGCACTGGAAACGGATAACACCGCCCAACTGTTCGGCGAAGATCAGGCGCGTTACCTCATTGCAGCAACCCCACAGAATGTCGCCACCCTGCGCGCAGCCGCAGAGGCTGCAGGTCTCGTCCTAAGCCATGTTGGCATCTTCGGTGGGGACGCCCTCAGCTTTGGCACAAGCACTGCCCAACTCTCTGATCTCGGCATTCTCTACCGCGTAAGCTTCGCCGCAACAGTAACGTAAAGCCAACTTTCTCATTTGGCCATAAATACTCCGGGGGGCGCTGTGCACAGCACAGCGGGGGGCAGCGCCCCCTTACCCGCTCTCGATCATCCCCATCAGTCGCGCCTTCTCACCGACATCATCCGGCTTCGAGATCGCAGCCGCCAAAGCCTCTAATGACGCAATTGAATGACCCGCGCGAAAGCTGTCCACATGGGGCAGCATCGCACGAATACCTGCCGCCTTGGGCGCGAACCCGTCCCACCGCAGCAACGGATTGAGCCAGATCACGCGCCGTGCAGAAAGGTGCAGCCGCTGCATTTGCCGCGCCAGTGCGTCAGGATCATCGCGGTCCAGTCCATCCGTGATCAAGAGCACCACCGCACCCTGTCCCAAAACACGGCGTGACCAGTCCCGGTTGAACGCTTCCAAGCTCTGCCCGATTCGCGTGCCACCCTCCCAATCTTGCGCCTGCGCCCCTGCCGCTTTCAGCGCTGCATCTACATCGCGCGTACGCAAATGGCGGGTGATATTTGTAAGCTGCGTACCGAAGGTGAAGGCATGCACCTGCGCCCAACCCGCGCCACGCTCATTCGCGACTGCATGCAGGAAATGCAGAATAATGCGGCTGTATTGGCTCATGGAGCCCGAAATATCGCAAAGCACCACCAAATTGGGCCAGCGCGGTTTCGGTTTTTTCAAAGCCAGCGTATCCATCTCCCCACCGCGTCGCAGGGCCGCGCGCAAAGACCGCGCGGCATCCACACGCCCTTGCCCGAAACTGGGGCTTGATCGCCGTGACGGCAGCGGCTTTATCGGCAGGCTTAGCCGCGCCAGCATCCGCTTGGCCTCAGCAACCTCTGCAAGGCTCATCAGCTCAAAATCCAGTGTCTTGAGCCGCTCCGAAGCTGACATGGTCAAGGAGGCATCGACCTCGATCACCGTCTCCTCCTCTCGCGCATCCGCCTCCTCGTCGCGTGGCGGTGCTTCTGCCCCGTCCAGTAGCGCCTCCGCTGCACGCTTTTCGGCGGCTTGGGCAGGACGCTCCTCCTGCACCCCGCGAATGGCGGGCAGCATGGCGGCCATCATATGCTCCAAGAATCTCGGGTCGCGCCAATAAAGACGAAAGAGCTGGGCAAAGATGCGCCCATGCTCAGGCCGGTTCACAAAACACGCATGCAAGGTCCAATAAAAGTCACGCTTTTCGGTGAAGCCCACCGCCTCAACTGCACGGATCGCATCAATCACGCGACCCGGCCCAATGGGCAAACCTGCACGGCGCAACGCGCGTGCAAAATGGGTAATGTTGCCCGTAAGACGCGGGCTGTCGGGAAGCTCAAGGGGGATGTGCTCAACCATTTTGCACCACCTGCGCTTGCCGGGAGTGCGGGATTGAGTTTATTAGCCAAATAGAGAAACGGATCATGCGTCTAGGCTGGCACGGGCTTCATCAAGGAGGCGCTTGGCCTCCGACCCTTGAAGCTTCGCAATATCGTCTTGGTATTTCAGCACCGCCCCAAGCGTGTCGGCAATGACTTCGGGGCTCAGCGTGAGAACATCCAGAGCGAGCAGACATTTGGCCCAATCAATGGTTTCCGCCACACCGGGTTTTTTGAACAGATCTTCGGTGCGCAGACGTTGGACAAAGGCCACGACTTCTCGGCTCAGCGCTTCAGCCGCCTCTGGTGCCCGGGCCGTGAGGATATCCATCTCGCGCTCAAAATCGGGGTAGTCGACCCAGTGATAAAGGCAACGGCGTTTCAGTGCGTCATGGACCTCACGGGTGCGATTTGAGGTCAGGATGACAATGGGCGGCTCCGGTGCTTTGATCGTGCCCATTTCAGGGATGGTAACCTGAAAGTCGCTGAGCGCTTCGAGCAGGAATGCCTCAAACGGTGCATCAGTGCGATCCAACTCGTCGATAAGCAGCACGGGCGCGCCGTTCTCGTCTGGGCGCAGCGCTTGGAGGAGCGGACGCTCGATCAGGAACTCCTCGCTAAAGAGCTCCGCATTCAGCGCTTTTCGGTCCGCGCCCCCTGAGGCTTCGGCGGTACGAATGGCGACCATCTGCGCTGCAAAATTCCATTCATATACGGCGGAAGAGGCATCAAGGCCTTCATAGCATTGCAACCGGATCAAGCGGCGGCCCATGCTGGCGGCCAGCGCTTTGGCGATCTCAGTTTTGCCCACACCCGCTTCGCCCTCAAGGAACAGTGGTCGGCCCAGCTTAAGGCTCAAGAACACCACCGTGGCCAAGGGGCGTCCGCAGACATAGCCCTGATCCGACAACATCTTTTGGACTGCATCTATGGATGAAATATCGGTCATGGTCTGTGCGCTCCCGTTTTGCTGCGCTCAGAAGGCCACTGCGCGCACCAAGGGTCAAGACGCCAATGATAGATATGTCACGGCGCGGCGCCCTGCCGCACGGCAAAGATTGACGCGATTCGCGCAAACTGGCATCCTTTCCCCAGATAAAATGAGGTTGCGGGCCGTAGAGGCACTGTAATCCAGATATGAGGCGGACATGTTTAACTCTCGACGAAGTGCAGTGCCCCCCTGCGGGAGGCTGCTATGGCGGATGATCTGACGATCACTGCGGTCACCTGCGTGAAGAATGAAGGGCCGTTCCTGCTGGAGTGGATTGCATTTCACCAATGTATCGGTGTGACGGATTTCTTGTTTTACTCAAACGATTGCGATGACGGGACAGATACGCTGCTCGATGCGCTGGCCGAGCTTGGGCATGTGACCCACCTGGCCAACCCTGCCGAAGGGCGCAATTACCAGATGGAAGCGCTCAAGGACGCCAAAAGGCAAAGCGTTGTACAAGATGCCGATTGGGTCTGGATTGCCGATGTGGACGAGTTTCCAAACATCCATGTAGGCGATCACAGCTTTTCTGCGCTGATTGACGCCTGTGGCGATCCACAGACAATCAGCCTGAATTTCCAGTTCTTTGCCAACAATGACATCGAGAGTTTCGAAGACCGCCCCGTGATCGAGCAATTCACCCACAGTCACAACCCCGACATGTGGTGTGGTGAGGCCGCCATTGAGGTCAAATCATTGGTGCGGAAGGATTTCCCACTGCAGTACTTCGGTGCGCACCGCCCCTTCTTTAAACCGAATGTGAAGAAGCAGCAGCGACCCAGTTGGACCGACGGATCGGGCCGCGATGTGCCGCACCGCTTTTTGGTCGCGGCCAACCCGCGCCGCATCCGCCGCTTTCCCGCAGCGGGATCACGGGTGCATGCCACGCTCAATCACTATGCCCTGCGCAGCCTCGACAGCTATCTGGTCAAGAATGACCGCGGCGATGTGAACCGCGAAAACCGCGCATTTGACGATACCTATTGGCGCGAGCGTAATGATCCCGCATGGGAGGATACATCAATCCACCGTTACCTCCCCGCGCTCAAAAAGCAGTTGGCGAAACTCAAAAAGCAAGGAAAAATCGCAGCACTCCATGAGGAGTGCGTTGCCGCCCATATCGCGAAACGGGATACCCTGCTGGAACAACCGGAATACCGTGCCATGCAAAAGCAGTTGCGCCACGCCTCCAAGCTGCCGCCGCAGGAAGAAGAGATGCTGCGCGCGCTGGGACTGCTGGAGGAAGACGCGTGAGCACACTTCACGTCGTCAATCTGGGACTGCCCAAGACGGGCACGACAACGCTGGCCCGCGCGCTCAAGGTCGCAGGGTACCGCGTCGCCGATCACCGCATCAGACCCCGCCAAACAGACACGCCCGCGCTGAAGGATGCCTTTGTCGCTGACCTGCTCTATCAAGGTTATTTCCAAAGCGGCGATCCCGCCGACCTGTTCGAGGATTTTACCGCACTGACCGAGCTGAGCTGTTTGCGAAAGGGCAAATCCCTGTGGCCACAGATGGATTTCGGCCTGATCGACGCCATTCGCAAACATCACCCTGACGTGCGTTTCCTCGCCTCGCGCCGCGACAGTTGGGATGTGTCCCGATCCATGCTGGCGTGGTCGGACCTGGGCACCGACCGCCTGCCCGCATCTGACATTCCCGGCCTGCCCGAAGGGTACGGCGAGACATCGCGCGAGCGCATCCAATGGATCGATGGCCATTACGCGCACCTGCGCAGCATTTTTGCCGGAGATGCGTCCTTTATGGAGTATAACCTATCGGACGCGAGCGCACATGCGGCTGTTGAGGCCCACATCGGCACCCCGCTGCCATGGTGGGGCCAAGCCAACGCAAACCCCAACGCACTCTCCGAGAATAAGGCAAGCTGATGCGCATTTTCCTCCATATCGGCCCCGAAGAGGCCAGCGCATCCCGTGTGCAATCCGTTCTGGCGGACAAGCGGGAACAGCTTAGCCGTAAGGGTGTGCTCTATGCCCGCAGTCCGGGCAACAAGAACCACACACGGCTGTTCATGGCCGTCACCGACCCTGGACATGTCGATCCACTGCGCTTTAACCGGGGGTATATTACGCCGCAAAAACAGGCAGTTCTGCGCGATACTTTAGCCGCTGACCTCGCACGAGAGGTGGAGCAAAACACGCCCGACACGTTGATCCTGTCTTGTGCGCAGCTTGGCACCAGCCTGCGCAGCACTTCAGAGCTTGAGCGGCTGCGCGCGTTGCTATTACCACTGTCAGATGACATCACAATCATTGCCCATGTCGATTTGCCCGCGCGCATGCTGGCCCGTGCCTATGCTGCGCAAATCCTTGAAGGGCGCGGTGTTTCGCTACAGGCTGAGCTTGATCTGGTAGGCAGCGATGGTTGGCGGCAGGCTGCACTCGATGCCTCCCCGCAGATCGACCCCGCCGCAGGAGTTTTTGCTGAGACCCAAGCGCCAAATCACTGGATTGACTTGCCCGCTTTGGTTTCGTTCTGGGATGGAACCTTCGGTAACGGGACGATGCAACTGCACAGCTATGACGAAGACCGCTTTGCCGCCAAGGATGTGGCCGATGATGTCGCCGCGGTTTTCGAGATTGAGGGCAATATCGGTAAGGCAGAGGACATGGCCCCCCCGTCCCTGATGCCCGCGGCTGCAATGGCCCGTGGGCGCCAGCTCAATGCGTTGATCCTCCAAGTGCTGGCCAGCCGCCAGCGTATATTGCCCCGCCAGCTCTGGCGCAGCTTTGTCCAAGATGTAGCGGTGGAGGGCCCCCCCACAGACCTCGCCGCCTTGCACCCCATCACAAAGCACTTCGCAAAAGGCCTCAAAGAACTGCTCAAAGCGCACCCGAATTTGCACCCCGACACGTTCAAAGCGCCGCGCGCCAAGGGCAGCTGGTCCGAGGCTGATCCGCTCTTCGGCTATCGCCCCTCCCAATATCTGCTCGGCTATATGTGGCGCATCGACAAGGCGACCCGCGAGGAGCAGCAAAAACGCGCCACCGATCTGGCGCGACTTGCTGGCACCGTCGCAGATGCGCCTGAGGCTCCCCCTGTCGAGGCTGCCCCACGCAGCGAAGAGGACGCACCCGATGCACTCTCCGCCTATGCCCGCAAGATCATGCCGCCGCTGGCCGTGCAGAACTTCGAGGCGCTGCGCACCTCCTCTTTTGCACCGCACAACAAGATGGGATCGGTCAACGAGGAAGAGCTGGCCGCCGCCTATACGCCGATCACCCCACGTGATCTGCCCCAGGGCAATACCGGCAATGTGATCGTTGGCTGCATGAAGAACGAAGCACCCTATATCATCGAATGGGTCGCCTATCATCGCGCCATGGGAGTGGATAATTTCCTCATCTATACAAATGGTTGTGAGGATGGCACGTCCGAAATACTGGACCGACTGCAAGAAATGGGCGTCCTCCAGCACCGCAACAACGACGGGTGGAAAGGCAACTCCCCCCAGCAATACGCGCTGAATCAATCCCTGAAAGAGCCGCTGATCAAGAACGCCGAATGGATCATCCATATCGACGTAGACGAATTTATGAACGTGCGGTGCGGCAATGGTACCTTGCAGGACTTCATGGATGCTGCACCGGATGCCACCAATGTCGCCATGACATGGCGTATGTTCGGTCATAACGGCGTGACACAGCTAAACGGTGACATGGTTATAGACCAGTTCGAGAGCTGCGCGCCAAAGTTCTGCCCCAAGCCACACACCGTCTGGGGCTTTAAGACGATGTTCAAGAACATCGGCGCCTATGGGAAAATCTCCTGCCACCGCCCCAACAAACTGGATGCCGCCTTTAAGAATAAGGTGAAATGGGTGAACGGCTCGGGCAAGGATATGACCCGCGAAGTGGCCGAGAACGGATGGCGTTCGTCCAAGAAATCAGTGGGCTACGACCTGATCCAGCTCAATCACTATGCGCTACGCTCTGCCGAGAGCTTCCTGATCAAGCGCCAGCGGGGCCGCGCGCTCCACGTCGACCGCTCCATCGGAATCAACTACTGGATTCGCATGGACTGGTCCGATTTCCGCGACATTACCATTAAACGCAACATGCCCCGTCTCCAGCTTGAATTTGGCCGCCTGATGCAGGACGACAAACTGCGCGGCTGGCACGAAAGCGGCCAAGAGTGGCACCGCGCAAAAGCCGCTGAGCTGCACCAAAACCCAGAATTTGCCGACCTCTATAAAGAAGCGCTTGCCGTGAAATTGACCGAGACAGAGCGCGTGGCCTATGCCCTTGCGCTAGATTTGGAGAGTTAGATGAACGACCAAAGCCCAACCCGCGATCCCTTTATCATGTCCAAGGGGCTGAAGTTCCCCAAGGATGGGCATTTTATCACCGGACAACTGCGTGCTGCCTTGCGCGAAAACCGCTACGAGGCGAGAGAGGCGCAATGCGTGCTCAGGCTTGTGCGCGATGAGGATACTGTAATCGAGCTGGGCGCAGGCATCGGATTTATATCCACGCTGGTCGCCACACGGCGCAATATTAAATCAGTGCATGCCTTTGAGGCCAACCCTGCCCTCATCCCCTATATCAACTCCGTGCATGCCGCCAATGAGCTGACCAATACCCATGTCACCAATGCCATTCTCGGCGAACGTAAAAGCAGCACAAAATTCTATGTGCGCAGCAATCTGCTCTCCTCCTCGATGGAGGCACTGGAAGGCGACACGCCGGAAACCTGCGAAGAAGTGAAGGTCGATGTTCTGAACGCATCCCATGTTTTCAAAGAGATCAAACCAACCATCCTCATTGCGGATATCGAGGGCGCAGAGGCTCAACTGCTGCCGCAGCTCGATCTTACCGGCCTGCGCGGCGCGATGATCGAGTTACATCCCCAGTACATCGGCCCTGAAGGCGTCAACGCGGTCTTCCGCGCCATGATGGACGCGGGTCTGGCGTACTACCCTCGCGGCTCCACGCATAAGGTCGTGTGCTTTAGGCGTGCGTGGTAGTGTCCCATCTTGCGATCCTGTGTGTGCGCAACGAAGGGGCATTTCTACTCGAATGGCTCGCCCATCATCGCGCCGTTGGCTTTGACAATTTCCTGATCTTTTCAAACGATTGTCAGGACGGCACCGATATTATGCTCGATAGGTTGCAGCAGATGGGCCACGTCACTCACATCCGCAACGATGGTCCCTATGACAAAGGCGGGATACAGTTCACCGCACTGAAAATGGCTGCCAAACACAAGTTGGTAAAGCAGGCCGACTGGATACTCCCGCTGGATGTGGACGAGTTTGTCAACATTCACTGTGGCGATCACACCCTTGGCGCGCTGCACGCAGCCATTCCCGATGCCACCGCGATCACCCTCACGTGGCGGCTGTTCGGCGCAGGCGGTCAGGTCCGTTACAGCGACGCCCCCGTCCTCGATGCCTTTATCCGCGCCGCCCCTGCGGTGATGTACTGGCCATGGCGCGCATCCATGTTTAAAACGCTCTACCGCAACGATGGCACCTATAAGAAACCCGGCGTGCACCGCCCCCGCGACACCGACGATAAGAAGCTGGATAAAGCCCTTTGGTTTGACGGCAACGGCAATGCCTTGCCAGAGCAATTCACGACCAAGCGTATCTTCTCCAACTTTGGCCAAGACAACTATGGCCTCGTGCAGCTCAATCACTACCCCCTAGGCGCGATCGAGAGCTACGTACTTAAGGCAGACCGTGGCCGCGCCGTGCACAGCGATGACATGCTGGGCGTAGACTACTGGGTGGAGCGGAATTTCAATACCGACGAAGACACGTCGATCCAAACCCTCGCAACACCCCGACTGGCCGAATTGGACGCGCTTAAATCCGATCCCGCCCTCGCGCAGCTTCACAACAACGCTGTCCAATGGCGCAGCAACCGCTTTGACCAGCTCATGCAGAAAGAACCGTTTCGCGCACTTTTTGGCCGCCTGATGATGACCCCACCGTCCCAACCCATCCCGCGCCAAGCGGCGCAATTCATGGTAAACTACGCAAACCTCGCCCGCACAGCAGTCAAGGACAAATCCTGACTTGCCTGCCATAGTATAGCGCAAATTTTGCGTAATTCTGCCCCATTCCCCTGCTACGTCTGCCCCTGAAACCGCGTGCACCCTACGCCGTGCGGGTCAATTTGAGGACGCAATATGGCCGGTGAAAGCCTAACATTCGAGACATCTCTTGCGGGTATGAAAAAGGTCGACTGGATCGCAGCCGTCGAACAACTCTGCGATGAAGACGGCTATTTCGAGCGATTGGGAAAGCGGCACTATGCTGCTTTCATTGAGAAATCAACAACCCTGCTTGTTACATTTGAAACACTGCAAGGCATCCCCGCGCTGTCATCCCTTGCCCAGCCGCTGGGTTGGGAAATGATGCTGGGTCATGATTGGTCGAGCATGTGTATCGCCTCCAATGGTGACACATGGTTCCGCGATGCGTCGGTCTATGCCTATTTCGACCGGCTGATCGACGACGGATTTTTTGACGACTTTGAAACTGTCATTTTCTATGGCGCAGGCCCGTGTGGCTATGCCGCTGCGGCCTATTCAGTAGCCTCGCCAGAGGCGCGCGTGTTGGCCGTACAGCCCCAAGCCACCCTTGATCCGCGCATCACCGAATGGGACGACCGCTTCACCGATATGCGCCGCAGCGATTTCACCTCGCGCTACGGCTATGCGCCCGACATGCTGGACGCGGCCTCTGCTGCCTATGTCGTATATGACCCGCGTCAAAAGCTCGACGCGATGCATGCTGCATTATTCACAAAATCCCACACCCGCAAACTACGTCTGCGTCATATGGGCGACGCGATACAGACCGACTTGCTGGAGATGGAACAGCTTGGGCCCCTTCTGCTGGCCATCGCCGAGGATTCCCTCGACGATCTGACCATCGCACGCATGATGCGGGCACGACGTGAACACCCGCCCTATCTGCGCAATCTTCTGACCGCGCTTGACGGCGATGGACGTGAGGTGTTGGCGCTGGCGCTGGCGCGTAATGTAAGCGCGCGCATGCACGCCCCTCGATTCGCCCGCCGCCTCACCACCACGGGCAAAACAGATGGCGAAGACGACTAGCGCACTCCATTCTTGCGTGCTAGCACGCTGCCATGACAAAAACTCTTACGATCCGCCGTCCTGATGACTGGCACCTGCACCTGCGCGACGGCGATATGCTGCGCGCGGTGTTGCCGCACACCTCCCGCCATTTCGCCCGTGCGATCATCATGCCCAATCTGGTGCCGCCTGTGGTGACGTCCGAGGACGCCCGCGCCTACCGCGACCGGATAATGGCCGCCGTGCCCGAGGGCGATGACTTCACGCCGCTGATGACACTCTATCTGACCGAGAACACCGATCCCGCCGATGTGGCAGCCGCCCATGCCGAAGGGTTGATCACCGCGGTGAAGCTATATCCCGCAGGTGCGACAACAAACTCCGCCTCTGGTGTAAGCAATTTTGGTAATGTTGCGAAAGTTTTGGAGAAAATGGCCGAGATCGGCCTGCCGCTGTGCACCCACGGCGAAGTGACTGATGCAGACGTGGACATCTTCGACCGCGAAGCTGTGTTCATCGACCGCATCCTCGATCCGATGCGCCGCGATCATCCAGACCTGCGCGTGGTGATGGAGCATATCACAACCTCCAACGCAGTCGATTACGTCAGAGCCAATGAGAAGAACCTTGGTGCGACGATCACTACACACCATCTGGTGATCAACCGAAACCACATCCTCGCGGGCGGAATTAAGCCGCACTATTATTGTTTGCCCGTTGCAAAACGCGAAGAACATCGCCTCGCCCTGCGCGCGGCGGCAACCTCAGGCGACGCCCGTTTTTTCCTCGGCACGGATTCCGCACCGCACACAGACGTGAACAAACTGCTGCCTTGCGGCTGTGCGGGCTGCTTTACTGCGACCAACACCATGTCGATCCTCGCCGAAGTGTTCGAGCAGGACGGCGCGCTGGACAAACTCGAAGCATTCGCCTCCCTCAACGGCCCTGCCTATTACGGCCTACCCGCAAACGAGGCCACGCTGACCCTCACGCGCAGCGCACCTACCTATCCGCCGCACATCCACACTTCCGAAGGCCCGGTCACAGTCTTTGACCCGGCGATGCCACTGAACTGGAGCGCTTAGCTTCATTTGGCCAAATAAACGCAATTCCAACCTCCGCCGCTAAGGACCACCTGCAATGATCCCCACCACATATCCCGACGCGTCCGAGATCGCCCGCCTCACGGCCCGCATGCTGCTTGAAATTGGCGCGGTGAACTTCAACACGGATGAGCCTTACACATTGGCTTCGGGCCTGCCATCGCCCAGCTACATCGATTGCCGCAAGCTGATCTCATATCCGCGCATCCGCTCAACCCTGATGGACTTCCTGACCATCACCGTCATGCGCAACGCTGGCTTCGAGGCGTTCGACAATATTGCCGGTGGTGAAACTGCAGGCATCCCATTTGCCGCCCTCGTAGCCGAGCGGATGGCCCTGCCGATGACTTACGTGCGCAAAAAGCCCAAAGGGTATGGCCGCAATGCGCGAATCGAAGGGGACATGTCCGAGGGACAGCGTGTCCTGCTCGTGGAAGATCTGACCACCGACGGCGGCTCAAAACTCAGCTTCGTGGATGCGATCCGCGAGACTGGTGCAACTTGCGGCCATACGGCGGTTATCTTCTATTACGACATCTTCCCGGAGACCAAAAAGACGTTGGGCGATCACGGTGTCGAATTGCATCACCTGTGCACATGGTGGGACGTTCTCACAGAGGCCAAGGCCCAAGGTACATTTGCCAAAGCGACGCTTGATGAGGTGGAGAAATTCCTCGAATCTCCCCGTGAGTGGCAAGAAGCCCGCAAGGGCTAACACCAAACCTTGACGTAACACCTCAACGCACCGCAATATATAGCTGCGCAGGAACCTGCCAAAGGTTATCCACAAAAACATACAATTTGCGCACGGACACCCCCTTCGCTATGACAGCGACGGGGATCACAGGGGCAGCACATGAACGAGATTTCGACACTGGGCACGACAGGCATCGCCGTTCAGGCGGCTGAAACCATGCCGCATTCCATCGAGGCCGAACAACAACTTCTGGGCGCGATCCTGACCAATAATGACATCTATGACCGTGTGGCTTCCATCATCGGTCCCAAGCATTTCTATGATCCCGTACACGCCCGCATTTTCGAGATTTCCGCCGCGCGCATCGCCAAAAACAACCTCGCCAGCCCCGTGACGCTCAAAGCGTTCATGGAAGATGATGAGGGCCTACAAGAGTTGGGCGGCCCTGCTTATCTCGCGCGTCTGGCAGGTGCTGCGATCTCTGCCTTTGCCGTGCGTGACTATGCCCAAATGATCTATGATCTGGCTGTGCGCCGCGATCTCATTTCCCTTGGACGTGACATCGCTGCCAAAGCCGCTACTGTTGATGTGGCAAGCGAGCCGCGCGAGCAGATCGTTGAGGCCGAACAAGCCCTCTACAAACTTGCCGAGCAAGGCCAAACTGAAAGCGGATTTCAAAGCTTTCTCAAAGCCGTAACCGATGCGGTTAATGTTGCAAACGCCGCTTACCAGCGCGACGGTGGCCTCTCCGGTGTCTCCACCGGCCTGATCGATATGGACAAAAAACTGGGCGGGCTACACCCTTCTGATCTGTTGATCCTCGCAGGGCGTCCGTCTATGGGCAAAACCTCGCTGGCGACTAACATCGCATTCAACGTGGCAAAAGCGTACAAGCGTGGCCAGCTTCCCGATGGATCCGAAGGCGCCGTTGATGGCGGCGTGGTGGGTTTCTACAGCCTCGAGATGAGCGCCGAGCAGCTTGCCGCGCGTATTCTGTCTGAGGCCTCCGAAATCCCGTCCCAGCAAATCCGCTCCGGTGATATGACGGAACCGGAGTTCCGCCGTTTTGTCGATGCCGCCAAAGCGCTGGAGGCCTGCCCGCTCTATATCGACGACACGCCTGCGCTACCGATCAGCCAGCTTGCCGCCCGCGCGCGCCGCCTGAAACGAACCCACGGGTTGGACGTGCTGATCATCGACTATCTCCAGTTGGTGCGCGGTACGGGCAAAAACGAGAATCGCGTAAACGAGATTTCCGAGATCACAATGGGCCTCAAAGCTATCGCGAAAGAACTGCACATTCCCGTCATCGCCCTGTCCCAGCTCTCGCGTCAGGTTGAGAACCGTGAAGACAAGCGCCCACAGCTTTCTGATCTTCGTGAATCTGGCTCCATTGAGCAGGATGCGGATGTGGTGATGTTCGTGTTCCGTGAGGAGTATTATAAAGAACGCGAAAAGCCCGGCGATCATGAGCTGGATAAAATGGCAATCTGGCAAGAAGAGATGGAGCGCCTGCATGGCCGCGCAGAAGTCGTTATCGGTAAACAACGTCACGGCCCCATCGGGACGGTCGAGCTCAGCTTTGAGGGCCGTTTCACCCGCTTTGGCAACTTGGTTAAGCCTTGGCAGCAGAATGGCGATGAACAAGAATTCTAGCACCGGTGGATAAAGCTGTGCGCAACATTGTTGCGCCAATCCAAGATCGTTTCGATTCAATGCGTTAGCCAATTAGGCTCATGTGCACGACGTAGCGTAAGGGGCCGAACCTAGGCAGACTAACCCGTTAACCATATGTCTATTTTGAGCCATGTTGCCGCGTGCATGATCGCGATCAAAAACCTAAAAAATCGCTGCATCGGCGTCCGCGCAGGATTGCTATTCAATCCTGATTCCAACGCAATAGTCTTGGGCAGGTTGCGCAGCGTCAGCGCAAAGATCGGTCGCAAGGAAGCCTGAGGCCCCCTTGCGCAGTATCGC
>CBDTVN010000007.1:0-53751 GCA_965364195.1 uncultured Sulfitobacter sp.
AGAAATCCTCCTGTCCTAGCAATCGGAAAGCCTGCCGAGAATCTCAACATAGCCATATCAGCCGTGATTAGGCGGTTGGGTATGCTAGGGTACAGCTGCATGCCGAGTTGGATCATCGCAAACTGGGCCATTGGGCAATCATCGATGTCGAAAAGAATTCTACCAGCGGCATTGGGTAGCGTCAGTGACGTTGATGTACTCGAAGGTGACTTTACCCACGCACCGCACGGGGTTTGAGGGACCCTTGTCTATGCCGATGATGTATTCACCTACTTTAGAGAACCTAGGTATAACGCCTCTGAATATCTATCTGATGCACTCAGCAAACCGGCGCTTCAATCGGTGGGTGTGGGTTTTTTTGAGGTAATGCAGCGCAAAAGATATGTCACACAAATGTACGGAGAATCTACGCAAAGTATCTTCGCCAAATCGCTGTGCTTACGGGATAGGACCCTGTTTTCAAATCAAAATAGATAAACGGCAGAACCGTTACGCACACAGTGTAGATTTTAGGTTCAGGGGTGAAGTGGCGCGGTTGACGGGACTCGAACCCGCGACCCTCGGCGTGACAGGCCGATACTCTAACCAGCTGAGCTACAACCGCGCAATAGAGTGCCTCCAATTCGGAGGGTATGTGCTCTCTTCCCAAGGGAAGAAATGGTGGGTCGTGAGAGGCTCGAACTCCCGACATCTTCGGTGTAAACGAAGCGCTCTACCAACTGAGCTAACGACCCGATAGCGGCGGTTTAGTCAAAGATTTCAGTCATGGCAAGCCTCATTTGATACGTTTTTGCACAGAATTCTTCAAGTGGTACACAACCCCCTGCCCGCCTCCCATACCTGCAAGGCCCGCCGCCCCCTGACCCGTCACGATAGCACGCAACATTCGTGAGGTAATTCCATGGGTTACAAGTACGGAGGGCTGCTCGAGCGAGGCCAGAAACGCCGTGCACCTAACCTCAAGCCCGCCGAAGCCTTCCCCGCCCGGCGCGCGCTCATAAAGCTCTAATGCACCGTCAGGCCCATCAACAAATTCATCTGCTCCCGGTAACGCGCTACGTACCTTGCCCGCCCAATCACCAACACCAATCTCGCACAAGCGATCATCTGTGCGCAGATGTGCTACCTGCCGCGCAAGGGCAATCGCCGCAGTCTCAAACGCACGCCCCTGCGGGCTGCTCAGAATGTCAAAACCGCTGAGATCAATGTCCGAGAGTATCTCCGCCTGCCGCGCCGCCTGCGTCTTTCCGGTCTGGGTCAAAGGTGAATTCAACGCCCCCTGCATACGCCCCTCTGCGTTCCACTCCGTCTCTCCGTGGCGCAGAATATAAAGCTCGGGATAGTGCGGCATGGGCAGGCTCTTTTGGTTCAAAGGGGGCAGAATATTAGGTGGAATAAGCGCGCTTTCTCTCACAGCGTAAAAAACGCGGCCCTAAGGAACGCACCACAACGCGGTGCTTCCCGACACGAAGAAAGCACCAATCAGCGCAGAACTTAGCTCGCCGTTGTAGTTGGCACCGCAGCACCAGAGGCCGCATTCAAATGCGCGGATTTTTGGCGCAGTTTTAGGATCAGTACACGGCCATCAGGCAGCTCTTTGCCGCGCTGGACTTTTACCTTGCCCAAAGGTTGCAGGTTCAATTCGCGTTGCTCCCCCAGCACATCCCCCAGCACACCGAGCATGGCTTCGACGACCGGTTTTACGTCCCTCTTCTTCATACCAGAGCGTGCGACGACAAGATCGAAAAGCTCCTTCTTTTTCACCTCATTACTGACCACCACCGGAGAGAGCTTCTCTACAACGGAAGGCGCAGTCGATGTCGCCATAGGTGCTTTCGACGTATCCACTTTGCTCACCGCTTGCGCCACAGGTGCGTCGACTTTGGTTTTCGCGGCAGCACTTTTTGACGGAGTCTTGGGTGATATGGTCATGGGAATTCCTGCTCTCTTGGTCAATTTAAGTAGCGTTCTTTTGATCTTAACTCCTATTATCGTGAAAATCCAGCAGGGCTTGCGGAAAACGCGGTTCTACGTGACATTTACGTATCAACACAACTTGGGGGGAAGAAATGAAATCCCCTATGACACTTGCGGCCTTCTTCGCGTTCACCACAGCAGCTACTGCAGGCTCACTTGCCGATACGGTTATCGAACCGCCGATCATCATTGAAGAAGCGTCCAGCTCAAGCAGCGGCATCGTCACCGTAGCGTTACTGGCACTTTTGTTATTGCTCCCCGTGCTCGACTAAAACTGTGTCGCTCTCATAGTTGCATACGGGAGCGATCAAAGAAAAACACCCCGCAGAAATCTGCGGGGTGTTTTGTATTCATAGGCTTGCAGCATGTTTTTAATGTGCTGTTGCGCTGTCCGATCTGCCAGATTTTGCAGCCAGAGCCGCAGCAGCTGCCGCTTCTTCTGCTGCTTCATCCCACTCGACCGCATCAGGCTTGCGCACCAGCGCATGCTCCAACACTTCCGAGACATGGCTCACCGGAATAATCGTCAGCCCCTCTTTGACGTTGTCGGGGATGTCGGCCATGTCTTTTTCGTTCTCCTGCGGGATGAGGACTGTCGTGATGCCCCCGCGCAGTGCCGCCAGCAGTTTCTCTTTCAAGCCGCCAATCGGCATCGCCTTGCCGCGCAAGGAGACTTCACCCGTCATAGCGATGTCTTTGCGCACAGGAATTTTCGTCAACACGGATACAATAGACGTGACCATTGCCAAACCAGCGCTTGGGCCATCCTTTGGAGTTGCACCATCAGGAACGTGCACGTGGATGTCGATCGTATCAAATACCGGCGGTTTCACCCCGATCCGTGGAGAGATGGACCGCACATAAGAACTCGCTGCGTCGATGCTTTCTTTCATCACATCGCCCAGCTTACCCGTAGTCTTCATCCGGCCCTTGCCCGGCAGGCGCAGCGCTTCGATATGTAGAAGCTCCCCCCCCACGGAAGTGTAGGCAAGTCCCGTGACGACACCGACCTGGTCTTCCATCTCGGCCAGACCATAGCGATGTTTTTTCACACCGAGGAACTCGTGCAGATTGTCACCCGTCACAGTGACGCTATCGACTTCCTTACGCACAATCTTGGTCAAGGACTTACGCGCCACTTTTGCAATCTCGCGCTCAAGGTTCCGTACGCCTGCCTCACGGGTGTAGTAACGGATCATGCCGGTCAAGGCACTGTCCTCAATCGAGAATTCCTTGGCTTTCAGGCCATGGTTCTTGATCTGCTTGGCCACAAGGTGCTGCTTTGCAATCTCGCGCTTCTCGTCTTCAGTGTAGCCTGACAACGGGATAATCTCCATCCGGTCCAAAAGAGGGCTCGGCATGTTGTAGGAGTTCGACGTGGTCAGGAACATCACGTTCGAGAGATCGTATTCGACCTCAAGGTAGTGATCCACAAATGTGGAGTTCTGTTCGGGATCAAGCACTTCGAGCATTGCTGACGCAGGGTCCCCACGGAAATCCTGTCCCATCTTGTCGATCTCGTCGAGCAGGATGAGCGGGTTTGTGGTTTTCGCCTTTTTCAGCGCTTGGATGATCTTGCCGGGCATAGAACCGATGTAGGTCCGACGGTGCCCACGGATCTCGGATTCGTCGCGCACACCCCCAAGGGAGATGCGAATGAACTCACGACCCGTCGCTTTGGCCACAGACTTACCCAGTGAGGTTTTACCCACACCTGGAGGGCCTACGAGACACATGATTGGCCCCTTCAGCTTGGTTGAGCGTTGCTGCACCGCAAGGTACTCAACAATACGCTCTTTGACCTTCTCAAGCCCGTAGTGATCGGCATCAAGCACAGCCTCGGCTTTCCCGAGGTCCTTTTTGATGCGCGACTTTACGCCCCACGGAATGGACAGCATCCAGTCGAGGTAGTTGCGCACAACGGTCGCTTCGGCAGACATGGGCGACATGTTCTTGAGTTTTTTGATTTCGGCATCCGCCTTCTCGCGGGCCTCTTTACTCAGTTTCGTCGCGGCGACGCGCTCTTCGAGTTCGGCAACTTCGTTCTTGCCGTCTTCACCATCGCCCAGCTCGTTCTGAATGGCCTTCATTTGCTCATTCAAATAGTATTCGCGCTGGGTTTTCTCCATCTGCGTTTTCACGCGGGTTTTGATTTTTTTCTCAACTTGCAGCACGGATAACTCACCCTGCATCAGGCCATAGACCTTCTCCAGACGGTCAGACACGCTCAGCGTTTCCAAGAGGTCCTGCTTTTGCTCGACCTCGATGCCCAAATGACCGGCAACCAGATCAGCGAGACGTGCGGCATCCGTGGCGTCGCCAACAGCAGTCAGCGCCTCCTCGGGCACGTTCTTTTTAACCTTGGCATAGCGCGCAAACTCATCACCAACGGAACGCAGAAGCGCCTCGGTCGTGATGGCATCGCCGGGCACCTCGGTCAGATATTCGGCACGCGCCTCAAAGAAGCTGTCGTTCTCGAGGTATTCAGTGATGCGCACCCGCGCTTGTCCCTCAACCAGTACTTTTACAGTGCCGTCGGGCAATTTCAGCAGTTGCAGCACATTGGCCAGCACGCCTGCCTTAAAGATACCGTCGCTGTCTGGATCATCGATGCCGGGATCGACCTGGCTCGACAGCAGGATTTGTTTGTCATCCGCCATGACTTCTTCCAGCGCGCGCACGGATTTGTCGCGGCCCACAAAAAGTGGCACAATCATATGAGGGAATACGACAATATCGCGCAACGGAAGTACGGGATAGCTCGCGTTCAGAGGCTCTTGCATGCTCAGTTCCTTATCTTGGCAAAACGGCTTTAGTCCCTCGAGGAGGCAACGTTTGGGCCGTTTCCTATAGGGTAGAGATGTGGTGTCCCTGCCCGCCTGTTTCAATGGTGCCCCTTTCGTTGAGGCGTTTTCCCTAACATGGCGCGATCCCCCACCCTCGGCAACTGCGGATTGGCGAGTCTTTGAGGGAAATTTGACGCAGTGCAGGTGAAATCTCGCATTACGTTACTTACTGGCGTGAAAAAATGAAACTTGTGTAACATAAATCTTGATTGGACGGACCACACCCGCTACTCTTACGCTTACAAAATACCAATTGGAGATCCATCAATGCCTGAAGCCTTCATCTGCGACGCTGTGCGCACACCCATCGGGCGCTTTGGCGGCGCGCTGTCATCCGTGCGGGCAGACGATCTGGCCGCGACGCCGCTTGCTGCGTTGATGGCGCGCAATGCGGATGTGGACTGGGCGCGGGTTGATGATGTGATCATGGGCTGCGCGAACCAGGCGGGCGAAGACAACCGGAACGTAGCGCGCATGGCCGCCCTGCTGGCAGGTCTGCCTGTGGAAGTGCCGGGGATCACCGTGAACCGTTTGTGTGCCTCTGGCCTTGATGCAGTGGGTATGGCGGCGCGGGCAATCCGCGCGGGCGACATGGACCTGACCATTGCGGGCGGTGTCGAGAGCATGAGCCGCGCACCGTTTGTGATGCCAAAAGCCGAAGCAGCTTTCAGCCGCGCCAATGCCGTCTACGACACCACGATCGGCTGGCGATTTGTGAACAAAAAGATGAAAGAAATGTATGGCGTAGATTCCATGCCAGAGACCGCGGATAACGTGGCAGAGGATCACAGCGTCAGCCGCGCGGATCAGGACGCCTTTGCCCTGCGCTCTCAGGCGCGATGGGCCGCAGCGGATGCCGCAGGCGTGTTCAGCGAAGAGATTGTGCCCGTCACCATCCCCCAGCGCAAAGGCGACCCCAAGGTCGTCGATAAAGACGAGCATCCCCGCCCTCAAACTGACGAGGCGGGTCTGGCCAAGCTGCGCGGGATCAACGGCGTGGATAAAACCGTAACCGCCGGCAACGCTTCTGGTGTGAACGATGGCGCCGCTGCGATGCTGATCGCGTCAGAGGCCGCTGCGAACGAACACGGCCTCAAGCCAATGGCGCGTGTGGTGGCCATGTGCGCTGCAGGTGTGACACCCCGTGTGATGGGCATTGGCCCCATTCCAGCGGCGGAAAAAGTCCTCGCCCGCGCGGGTCTGACCATCGACCAGATGGACGTGATCGAGCTGAACGAGGCCTTTGCGTCCCAAGGGATTGCGACACTACGTGCCCTTGGGGTCGCCGACGATGCGGCCCATGTTAATGCCAACGGTGGCGCTATTGCCATCGGTCACCCGCTGGGTATGTCCGGCGCACGGCTGGTGATGACTGCTGCTTACCAACTGAAACGAACCCAAGGCCGCTACGCGCTGTGCACAATGTGTGTGGGCGTAGGCCAAGGTGTTGCTCTAATTCTTGAAAGGGTCTGAACAATGTATGCACAAATGATTCAATCCACCGGTGAGGGTCTCAAATCCCTCGATGAGATGGAACCAAACGAGCGCGCCTTTCAGGAGCGTATCAACGCGGGCAGCAAGATTGAGCCGAAAGACTGGATGCCGGACGGCTACCGCAAGAACCTGATCCGCCAAATCGGACAGCACGCGCACTCCGAGATCGTAGGCCAGCTGCCCGAGGGAAACTGGATCACCCGCGCACCGACGTTGGAGCGTAAGGCGATTTTGCTCGCGAAAGTACAAGATGAGGCGGGCCACGGCCTCTACCTTTATTGCGCGGCAGAGACACTGGGCATTACACGCGACGAGATGTTCGAGGCGCTGCATGAAGGCCGGATGAAATATTCCTCCATCTTCAACTACCCTACCCTCACATGGGCCGATATGGGCGCTGTGGGCTGGCTGGTTGATGGTGCTGCGATCATGAACCAGGTACCGCTGCAACGCACGTCCTACGGCCCCTACGCCCGTGCGATGGTGCGGATTTGCAAAGAAGAGTCGTTCCACCAGCGCCAAGGCTTTGACATCATGATGAAGATGGTCAACGGCACCGCCGCGCAAAAGCGGATGGCGCAGGACGCGATCAACCGCATGTGGTTCCCATCCTTGATGATGTTCGGACCATCCGATGAGGATTCCGTACACTCCGTCCAGTCCATGGCGTGGAAGATCAAGGTGAACAGCAACGACGAGCTGCGTCAAAAGTTTGTGGACCAGACTGTCCCGCAAGCAGAATACCTTGGCCTCACCATCCCCGACGAGACGATCAAATGGAATGAGGAAAAGGGCGGCTATGACTTTGCCCAGCCAGACTGGAACGAGTTCTTTGACGTGCTCAAAGGCAACGGCCCGTGCAACCAAGAGCGCCTGCAAACGCGCAAAGATGCTTGGGCAGACGGTCAATGGGTGCGTGACGGCATGCTGGCCCACGCCGCCAAGAAACGCGCAGCAAAGCTGGCTGCCGAGTAATGCAGCTGGCCGAGATCAACATAGCCAAACTCACCCACGAAATCGGGCATCCGGCCGTGGCAGAGTTTGCGGACAATCTGGACCGCGTGAACGCAATCGCGGAGCGGATGGACGGCTTTGTCTGGCGTTATGTTGACGAGAGCGGCAATGCGACTGACACGCAGATTGGCGATGATCCACGGGTCATCGTCAATGTATCGGTCTGGCGGGATGCACCCGCATTGGAAAGTTTTGTCTGGGGCACGTTGCACAAACAATTCTATGCCAAACGCGACCAGTGGTTTCACGTTATGGACAGCATGGCCTTTGCCATGTGGTGGGTCGAAGACGGCCACCGCCCTGACGTAAACGAGGCCATAGCCCGCCTTCACCATCTTAACACACAAGGCCCTTCTGATCATGCATTCGGTTGGGACCACCTCAAAGAGGCAACACAGTGGCGCACCGCGCGCTGTGCGTCCCTCGCAGCGGAGTAATAAAATGACCGAACCAAAACGCACCGGCGAATGGCCCCTTTTCGAGGTATTCATTCGCGGCCAACACGGCCTGAGCCACCGGCACGTAGGCTCCCTTCATGCGCCCGATTCCGAGATGGCGATCAAGAATGCACGCGATGTTTATACCCGCCGCAGCGAAGGCGTTTCCATCTGGGTCGTAGAGGCCGAGGCAATTCACGCCTCCGCCCCCGGCGACAAAGAGGCGCTCTTTGATCCTGCCAACGACAAGGTCTACCGCCACCCGACCTTCTTTGAAGTGCCCGACGAAGTGGGTCATATGTAATGAGCAACGCAGCACTATTTCAGACCCTGCTCCGGCTGGGTGATAATACACTTGTGCTTGGTCACCGCGTTTCCGAATGGTGCGGCAAGGCGCCCGTGCTGGAGGAAGATATCGCATTGGCCAACACCGCGCTGGACCTGATTGGGCAGACGCAGATGTGGCTAGGCTATGCGGCGGAGGTTGAAGATGAGGGGCGCTCTGCCGATGATCTGGCGATGCTGCGCGATGTCTGGGACTTCCGCAACATCCTGATGGTCGAGCGCCTGAACCTTGATTTCGGTCATACCATGATGCGCCAGTTCCTGTTTGACGCCTATCACCGCACCCTGCTCACCGCGCTGAAGGATTCCAGTGATCCGCGGATTGCGGAGATTGCCGCAAAAGCCGTCAAGGAAGCGACCTATCACTTCGAGCGCTCTGCCGAGACGGTTATTTCTTTGGGCGACGGCACCCCAGAGAGCCACGCGTTTATGCAAAACGGCTTGAACCTGCTCTGGCCCTTTGTCGGTGAGATGTTCGAGAGCGATGCGATCGACGCCGAGATGGCAGCGGCGGGTGTGATCCCCGATCCTGCCTCCCTGCGCGACCCGTGGATGCAACTGGTAGGCGACACTCTGACCGAAGCCACGCTGGCCATGCCGCAAGATGGCTTTGCCCACAAAGGTGGACGCACAGGCAAGCAACACACCGAGCATCTCGGCCACATACTCACACAGATGCAATGGCTCCAGCGCGCCTACCCCGGTGCAACCTGGTGACACCGGACGTAGACACCATCTGGAGTTGGCTCGACGAAGTGCCGGACCCCGAGATCCCCGTGATCTCTGTGGTCGATCTGGGCATTATCCGGGATGTGACGTGGGAGGATGACACGGTTGTTGTGGCCATCACGCCCACCTACTCGGGCTGCCCTGCCACTTCGATCATCAATCTGGATGTGGAAACTGCCTTGCGGGACCGTGGTTTGACCAAAATCAAACTCAAGACACAGCTATCTCCGCCTTGGACGACTGATTGGTTGTCGGAAAAAGGCGCGGCCAAGTTGGAGGCTTACGGCATCGCCCCTCCTTCCGCGGCGGGCGGTCCCTCCAAATGCCCACGTTGCCAATCCACAGACGTCCAGAAAGTAAGCCAGTTCGGCTCCACCCCTTGTAAGGCCCATTGGCGCTGTCTCAGCTGCCTTGAGCCTTTCGACTATTTCAAATGTATCTGAGGTAACTCATGGCCCGCTTCCATCCACTCACCGTCACTAACGTCCACAAAACCATCCGCGATGCTGTTGTCGTGAGTTTTTCCGTACCCGAAGGGGTGGATTTCGATTTCAAACAAGGCCAGTACCTGACCTTCCGCCGCGAATTTGACGGCGAGGAGTTGCGCCGCAGCTACTCCATCTGTGCAGGTCTCGACGATGGTATCTTGCAGGTGGGGATCAAGCGGGTTGAGGGCGGTGCCTTCTCCACGTGGGCCAATGACAACATCAAACCCGGTGATACGCTTGAGGCGATGCCACCCATGGGCAAATTCCACACCGACCTCGATGCCGATGCAAAACGCCACTATCTCGGCTTTGCTGGTGGTTCTGGCGTCACGCCCGTGTTGTCGATCCTGCGCACGGTGCTGGCGCGGGAGCCGAAGTCGCGCTTTACTCTTGTCTATGCCAACCGCGCGGTCAGCACGATCATGTTCCGCGCCGAGTTGGAAGATCTCAAGAACACCTATATGGGCCGCGTGAATGTGATCCACGTGCTGGAGGCGGATGCGCAGGACATCGACCTGTTCACAGGCCGGGTCGACGAAGAGAAATGTGCGCAACTGTTTAGCCGCTGGATTGATATCGCCTCCGTGGATACTGCGTTCATCTGCGGGCCCGAGCCTATGATGCTGGGCATTGCCGCCTCTCTGCGTGCCCACGGGCTCGGTGACGAGCAGATCAAGTTCGAGCTTTTCGGTTCCTCCCAACCGGGTCGCGCGAAAAAGCAGGCGGTTGCCGCAGATGCCGCGCTATCGGGTGCTATGACGGAGGCCACCGTGACAATGGACGGTGCCACCCGCAGCTTCAAAATGCCCCGCGACATGAGCCTGCTTGAGGCCGCCATTGATAACGCTATGGATGCGCCCTTTGCATGTAAGGCGGGTGTTTGCTCTACCTGCCGCGCGAGAGTGACCGAAGGCGAGGTCGAGATGCTGACCAACCACGCGCTTGAGGATAACGAGGTCGCGGACGGCTTTGTGCTCACCTGTCAGTGCTATCCACTCTCGGATACGGTTCGCTTTGACTACGACCATTAAGGATACTGCCATGATGATGATCTCCTCTTTTGCGGCGGGCCAGTGGGTCGCCCCCGACAGCGGCGCGCGCAACATTGCTTCTGCCATCACTGGCGACATCATAGCAGCCGCGGGCAACAGCAGCCTCGACGTGGCAAGCATGCACGCCTACGCCCGCGAGGTGGGTGGTAAGAACCTGCGCAAACTGACGTTTCATGACCGCGCGCGGATGCTCAAAGCACTGGCGATGTATCTTACAGAGCATAAGCAAAAGCTCTATGATCTGTCGTTCGAGACAGGTGCCACACAATCCGACCATGCCTTTGACATCGATGGTGGCATTGGTACGATGTTTGTCTTTGCCTCCAAAGGGCGGCGCGAGATGCCGGACGCGCAGATTTTCCTCGATGGAGAGCTGGAGCAATTGGGCCGCACAGGCACGTTCCTGGGCCAGCACGTTTGCGTGCCGATGCAGGGCGTGGGCATCCACATCAACGCCTATAACTTCCCCGTCTGGGGCATGCTGGAAAAGTTCGCGCCTACGTTCCTTGCGGGTGTTCCCTCAATCGTGAAGCCTGCGACCGCGTCGTGCTATGTCACGCATCTGTGCGTGAAGTTGATGCTCGAAAGCGGCATCCTGCCCGAAGGATCGCTTCAGCTGATTTCCGGAGGTGTGGGCGATCTGTTCCTGCACACGGACGCGCAGGACGTGATCAGCTTTACCGGCTCAGCACAGACCGCACTCATGCTGCGCTCCACACCACATCTACTTGAAAATTCAGTTAAATTTGTGGCCGAGCAGGACAGCCTGAACGCTTCTGTTCTTGGCCCCGATGCGGCCCCCGGCACAGTGGAATTTGATCTGTTCATCAAAGAAGCACACCGCGAGATGACCACCAAAGCGGGCCAGAAATGTACCGCCATCCGCCGTATCATGGCCCCTGCGGCGCATGTAGAAGCGGTGATTGAAGCGCTCAGCGCACGTCTCGCCAAAACCACCATCGGCGATCCGCGTGATCCTGCTACGCGTATGGGGCCGCTGGTCAGCCGTTCGCAACGCGACGACGTGATCGAGAAAGCCAAGATCCTCGGCACCGAGGCGGAGCGCGTGTTTGGCGATCCCGAGAATTTTGAAGTCCACGGCGCCGACCCTGAAAAAGGTGCGTTCCTGCCGCCGATGCTGTTTCATTGTGCAGACCCTGACGCGGCACAGCGCCTGCACGACACGGAGGCCTTTGGCCCTGTCAGCACCGTCATGCCCTACCGCGACGCGGATCATGCAATTGAGCTGCTGAACCGTGGGCAAGGCTCGCTCGTTGCTTCTGTCATCACCCGTGACGGCGCACTTGCCCGTCAAATGGTGATGGGCTCCGCCGCGTGGCATGGCCGCCTCTACTTCAACAACTCCGATTCAATGGCGGAATCCACAGGCCACGGCGCGCCGATGCCTCACATGGTTCACGGCGGTCCGGGCCGTGCCGGTGGCGGTGAAGAGCTGGGCGGAATACGTGGCGTCATGCACTATATGCAGCGCACGGCGATCCAAGGCAGCCCCGACATCCTCACTGCGATTGGCGAGCAGTGGGTGCCCGGTGCGGCCGAACATACTGGCGGTCCCCACCCTTTCACCCGAAACTTCCACGAGCTTCAATTGGGCGAAACCCTCTATACGCCGTCCCGCAAGGTTACGTTGGAAGACATTGAAACCTTTGCGCATTTCACTGGCGACACTTTCTATGGCCACATGGATGAAGAAGCAGCAAAGGCCAACCCGTTCTTCCCGGGTCGCGTCGCCCACGGCTATTTGTTGCTGAGCTTTGCTGCCGGTTTGTTTGTGCAGCCTGACCCCGGTCCGGTGCTCGCCAACACCGGTCTCGGCAACCTGAGCTTCATGAAGCCTGTCTCTCCAGATGAGGAAATCAAGGTGCGGCTGACCGTCAAGAAAAAGACACCCCGTACGGAAGAGTATGGCCAAGTTCGCTGGCACGTGACAGTTACCAATCAGGATGATGATCTGGTTGCGGAATACGAGCTGCTGACGATGAACGCTTATGAGACTGCTTGAGTTCAGCAACCGGCCAGTATCCGCTGGTTGGTTCGGACCGCTTGAACACGCCCTAGGATGAGCTAAACTGTCTCTCGAAGGAGCAACCCATGCCAAAACTCATTCGCTTTTATATTCTGAATTGTGCCATCGGTTTCACCGTCTCTGGCGTCTTCACCTTCGCCATCATGTGGTTCAACGTGGCCAACCTATGGCATCTGATAAGCACTTCTGACATCGGCCTAATGGCGATCATCGTGTTCTGGGTGCTCAACGGTATTGTGTTTGCGGGTGTCCAGTTCGGCGTGGCCGTGATGCTGATGGCCGACAGCGACGATAAGGATGACGGCCCACGCGGCGGGCACGGCGTACCCGTGCGTGTTCCTGCAACCGCAGAGGCTCGACGCCCGAACGGACCATTCTAAAAGACTGCGGAGGCGCGCAATCGGTCTAAAGTGGGTCAATATCGCCCTGTTCACGGCCCGCATGGAAATCAGCCTGCCATTGCGTGAACGTCCCCGCAGAAATCGCTTCCCGCATGCCTGCCATAATGTCCTGATAGTACCGTAGGTTATGCCACGTGAGCAGCATGGAGCTGATCATCTCTTGGCTGCGGAAGACGTGGTGCAGATAGGCGCGGGAGTAATTTGAACAAGCGGGACAGCTGCAGCTCTCATCCAACGGGCGCGGATCATCGGCGTGGCGCGCATTCTTGATGTTGAGCACCCCCATGCGCGTGAAGACCTGCCCCGTGCGCCCCGAGCGTGAAGGCAGCACGCAGTCCATCATATCAATGCCCCGCGCCACAGCGCCGACAATATCGTCAGGCTTGCCCACCCCCATGAGGTAGCGCGGCTTATCCTGCGGCAGTTGCTCGGGCGCGTAGTCAAGACAGTCGAACATCGCCTGCTGCCCCTCGCCCACGGCCAGACCGCCGACGGCATAGCCATCAAACCCGATCTCGCGCAGCGCCTCTGCTGATTGCTGGCGCAGGTCTTGCTCAAGCCCCCCCTGCTGGATACCGAACAGCGCATGTCCCGGGCGGTCCCCGAAGGCATCCTTGGAGCGTTTTGCCCACCGCATGGACATCTCCATACTCTCAGCGATCCGCGTGCGGTCCGCAGGAAGCGCGGGACATTCGTCAAAACACATCACGATATCAGAGCCGAGCAGCTTCTGGATCTCCATTGAGCGCTCGGGCGTTATCTCGTGCTTGCTCCCGTCGATGTGACTTTTGAAGGTCACGCCGCGCTCTGTCAGCTTGCGCAGGTTGGCAAGGCTCATCACTTGAAAGCCGCCTGAATCCGTGAGGATCGGACGGTCCCAATTCATAAACTTGTGCAAACCGCCAAGGCGGTCAATCCGCTCTGCCGTGGGGCGCAGCATCAAATGATACGTATTGCCCAGCAAGATATCTGCACCGGTTTCGCGCACCGAAGAAGGCATCATCGCCTTGACCGTGGCCGCCGTGCCCACAGGCATAAACGCTGGCGTGCGGATTTCCCCGCGCGGCGTGTTGATCTGGCCTGTGCGTGCGCGCCCGTCCGTGGCGTCGATCTGGTATGTAATTCCGGTCATGCAAGGCCCTCAAACTGTTGTTGTCACGGACTAACCCACCGCTCGCCGTCTTGCAATCGGGGCATTTTACCCCCACATTATAGGGGTAACATACAAAAGGAATACCGCGTTGAGCCCTGAAGAACTGATTTTGGATTTGCTGCAAAGCAATTTGGGCTGGCTGCTTCTTGCTGCTGTGCTGATTATCGTGGTGTTGAAGGCGGTCAAGATCGTCCCGCAATCAGAGCAGCATGTCGTTGAACGCTTTGGCAGATTGCGCTCGGTGCTTGGGCCCGGGATCAACCTGATTGTGCCTTTCTTTGATAAAATTGCCCACCAGATTTCCATTCTGGAGCGGCAGCTTCCTACCGCAAGCCAAGATGCGATCACCCGCGACAACGTGCTGGTGCAGGTGGATACCTCGGTATTCTACCGCATCATCGAGCCGGAAAAAACGGTCTATCGTATCCGCAATGTAGACAGCGCCATCGCAACCACCGTGGCGGGGATCGTGCGCGCCGAGATCGGGATGATGGACCTTGACGAGGTACAGGCCAACCGCACCGCGCTGATTGCGACAATCAAGAACAACGTCGTTGAATCGGTTGAGAACTGGGGCATCGAAGTAACCCGTGCCGAGATCCTCGACGTGAACCTTGATGTCGCGACCCGCGCGGCCATGATGCAACAGCTCAACGCTGAGCGTGCGCGCCGTGCGCAAGTGACCGAGGCCGAAGGTTCCAAACGCGCGGTTGAGTTGGCCGCCGATGCGGAGCTCTACGCTTCCGAGCAGACCGCAAAAGCACGCCGCGTGCTGGCCGATGCCGAAGCTTATGCAACCCAAGTCGTGGCGACCGCGATCAACGAAAACGGCCTTGAGGCGGCACAATACCAGATCGCGCTCAAGCAGGTCGAAGCCTTTGGCGCCATGAGCAATGGACAAGGCAGCAACACCGTCATCGTCCCTTCCGAGGCGCTGGCTGCCTTTGGCGATGCATTCAAACTTCTCAGAGGGCGCGGATAATGGACGCCACCAGCCTTTTGCACATCTGGTGGGTCTGGCTCAGTGCCGCTCTTGCCCTTGCGTTGATTGAACTGGTAGTGCCGACGTCGATCTTTCTGGGCTTCGCCCTTGGTGCGCTGGTCATGACAGGTGTGGTGGTGCTCACCGCAATCACCAACACCTCAGCACTGCTTGCACTCTTCGCAGGTCTGTCGCTGATCGCGTGGATCGTGCTCAAACTGGCGTTCAAGAGCCAGTCGAGCGGCGCGCGTGTTGTTAAGCGCGACATTAACGAAGGGTAACTTCAAGGACATATGGAGATGATCGCAAGCCGTCCCTTTACGCCGCTGCCTTCAATCCATATATAAATAGTCAAGTTTATGGATGAGGCGCAGATGAACAATTCAACACCCCCGCTTGAAGGCACCCCGCTGATCGCGCCATCAAGCACCGATCACCCGCTCTACGAGCAAGTCGTTGAGGCGTGCCGGTCTGTCTATGACCCTGAAATTCCAGTGAATATCTATGAATTGGGCCTGATCTATACCATCGACATCAATGACGAGAACGCTGTGGCGATCAAGATGTCACTCACCGCACCCGGCTGCCCTGTTGCGGGTGAGATGCCCGGCTGGGTCGCAGATGCAGTTGAACCGCTCGCGGGCGTAAAGCAGGTTGATGTGGAGCTGGTCTGGGAGCCACCGTGGGGCATGGATATGATGTCCGATGAAGCGCGGCTCGAGCTTGGCTTTATGTAGCGCTATTTGAGATTAGACGATCAAACGGGCCGCTCCATATCTGGGCGGCCCGTTTGCGTTGTTGCCCCTCTGCGCCGTGCCTGTCAAACTGACGGGCAACCGAGGCACGCAACAAAGGGCGATCATGCAGAACTGGGCCGTTTTCACAGGCGATATTGTCCGCTCCAGCGATCTGGAGGATGGCGGCTTAGATCAGATCTTTGCCGCTTTGGAAGGCGCTGCGCAGCAGATCGCAGGGTGGCCCGACAGCACCGCTCCTTTCGTGCGGTTCCGTGGCGATGGTTGGCAGATAGCCCTGCCCCCCCGTTATGCCCTGCGCGCGGCCCTCACGGTGCGCGCCGCTGTGCGCACCACCGGAAAAGGACGCGATACCCGCATCGGAATTGGGTTGGGCGCTGGGACACTGAACAGTGAAGATTTGGCCGGTGCAGACGGCCCAGCCTTTGTTCAATCAGGTCATGCCCTTGATACGCTCAAACGGACCCCGCGCATGGCGGCACCTAACGGCCCCACAGCCCTGCGCATCGCCCTGCCGTTGGCAGATGAAATTGCCCAAGGCTGGACTCCCAAACAGGCGCAAGTTGTTCAGGCGCTCTTGGCCCCTGATGCCCCTACCCAAGACGCGGTCGCGCAAAAACTGGGCCGAAGCCGTCAGATGACGCAGAAACAGGCGGATGCTGCTGGCATCATGGCCCTGCTGGAGTGTTGTGAGCTTTATGAAACCCTTTAAAAGCAACCAAATTGTATTGCCTTACCAAAAAGCAACCTTTTCGACATGACCCTGCCAGTTGTGCCTCTTCTCACCATCGAGCTTTTGATAGCACTGGTCACAGCGCACCTGCTGGCGGATTTCGTGTTCCAGACCACATATATGGTCCTGAACAAACAGCGTCCGTTGATCATGCTGATGCACGGCGCACATGTCTTTGCGCTCACGGCGCTCTTGTCCGGTGGCGCCATGCTGTTGGCCCTCGGGATTGCCCTCAGCCACATCGCTATTGATGCGGTAAAAGTTCACCTCGCCCCCGATGATCTGCGCAGCTATCTGGTGGATCAGGGTGCGCATCTGCTGGTGTTGCTGCTGGCCGTCATGTGGCTCCCCGATACGTTGCTGGATCATTGGTGGCCGCCGCTCTCTGCCGATATGATCCAAGTCGCGCTTGTGCTGAGCGGCCTGATCACCGCGACAATGGCGGGCGGCCCTGCTGTGGGCCACCTCATGGCGCGGTTCAAATCAGATGCGCAGCCTGAAGGCCTTGAATACGCCGGCCGCATCATTGGGCTTATGGAACGCGGGCTGATCTTCCTTATGGTCATGATCGGGGAGCCCTCCGGCATCGGCTTTCTCATCGCTGCCAAGTCCATTTTGCGCTTTGACACCGTCTCGCGCGATCAAAAGATGAGCGAATACGTCATCATCGGCACGCTGGCCTCTTTCGGCTGGGCGCTGGCCGCGAGTTTCGCCACCATGGCCACGATGCGCGCGCTCGGTTACTAACCCCTTGAGATTGCGCCACAGCACCCTTATCTATGGTTCAAAGGAGCACGTTCATGTTCGGCATTCCAGGCAAGCAAGCGGTCACTATGACCGATAAGGCAGCAACACAAATCATCAAGTTGATGACCTCCAAAGGCCACGCAGGCCTGCGCATTGGCGTGAAAAAAGGCGGCTGTGCGGGTATGGAATATACCATGGAATACGTCGATGACGCCGATCCCAACGACGAAGTGGTCGAGCAGGATGGCGCACTTGTGATGATCGCACCCATGGCACAGATGTTCCTGTTCGGAACACAGATCGACTATGAAACCTCCCTGCTGGAGAGCGGGTTCAAATTCAACAACCCCAACGTCTCGGAGGCCTGTGGCTGCGGCGAATCCATCAAATTCGACGAAACACTTTTCGCCAAATGAGCTTAAGCGAGGCCGATATGGACTTTGCCCGCGAACTGTTCAACGACATCCCCGATCTCAACACCCGCCGCATGTTCGGTGGCATGGGGCTCTACAGCGGCCCCACCATCTTTGCATTACAACTCTCTGACGGACGGCTGATGCTCAAGGCCAAAGGCCTCTTTGCCGCACGGATGAAGGCGCTCGGCGGAACAGAATGGACCACACTGCGCAAGAACGGGAAAATCTCTGCCATGCCCTATTGGACGCTACCGGACGCCTATCTCGATGACCCGTCCGAGGCCTGCGATCTCGCGCGTGAAGCTATGGACGCGCTCACTTCTTGAGGTGCAAATAGGTCTCGCCAAACCGCGCGGCCAAATGCTCTCCCGCCAACACAACCTTATCAGATCCCAGCGGCGCCACATTCGTGTCATGCGCCGGATTGAAGAACAGTGGCACAGATATCCGCTCGTTCACGCCACCCACAACACGGTGCGGCGTTGCGCGCACAAGGCCATCGGTCCAGATCTCCATCATCTCGCCAAAGTTGATAACAAAGACCCCCGGCTCCGCACTCACCGGAATCCAACCACCGCCACGCTTGCACACCTCTAATCCGGGGGAGCCATCCGTGGCCAGCAGCGTCAAACAGCCATAATCCGTGTGGGTCGCAATGCCGAAATCATTAGCCCCTGCCCAGTCGGGCCGCTCAGGATAGTAATTACCGCGCAAAAGCGCCATCGGCGTCTCGAACCCTGCATCAAAAGCATCCCGCGGCGCACCGATTGACTGCGCGACACCGCGCAGCACCGCCATGGCGACGTCGCGCGCGTCCTCATAGTAGCTGCTCACAACGGCCTCAAACGCCGCAGGCTCTGAGGGCCAGAGGTTGGGCGCATAAACGGGCATCGCACTGCGTGGGTCATCCGCCTCCAACACAACACCACTATCGAAATACTGCTTATAATCAGGGTTTGCATCGGGATCGACCTGCTCTGTCCCAGCAGCGCCCCAACCACGGTTGGCCCCTGTTCCGGCCATGCTATAGGGTTGTTTGTCTGCTTCGGGCAGTTTGAAAAACGCGCGGTAGGTCTCAATCACATGGCGCACACGCGCGCCATCAAGCGCCGTGTTATAGACGGTGGCAAAACCAACACCCGTGGCCGCGTTGTGCATCGCATCCAATGCCGCCGCATCACCAGCCACCAATGCTCCAAGATCAATAGACGGGATCATACGCCCTCTCCTTACCTGTTCGCGCCCTCATATCGCGCTGACCCGCGTAACGCCATCGTTGAACCCGTAGAATGCCAGTGCTAAGCACATCCAAACAAACAAAGGACATGGCATGCGACGTAAACTGGCAGCAGGCAACTGGAAGATGAACGGCACCGCAGCAAGCCTGACAGAGCTCGACGCCCTCAAGTCACTGTTACCAGCCGATGCCCCAGATGTCGTAATCTGTCCGCCCGCTCCGCTGCTCTTCCGCGCCACACAGGCAGCCGCAGGCACCAGCATCCAGATCGGCGCTCAGGATTGCCATATGCAAGAGAGCGGCGCCTTTACCGGCGATATCTCCGCCTCCATGATCGCCGATACGGGGGCCACACATGTTATCGTCGGCCACTCGGAGCGGCGCGAGGGGCATGAAGAGCGTGACCGCGATGTGCGGAAAAAGGCGAAAACGGCGTGGGTTGCCGGCCTCACCGCGATTATCTGCATCGGTGAGACACTGGAAGACCACGAGGCCAATAACACCCTCGACATAATTGCAGGCCAACTGGCAGGCTCCTTGCCCGGGGGCATGACCGCCACGAACACCGTCATTGCCTATGAACCAATTTGGGCCATTGGCACTGGCAAAGTTCCTACCCTTGAGCAGATTGTAGAGGTCCATGATTTCATTCGCGAACGCATCACCGCGCGCTTTGGTGGTGATGTCGCAGATATGATCCCGTTGCTCTATGGCGGTTCCGTCAAACCGGATAATGCAGCGACGATTTTCAAGGCCGAAAATGTTGACGGCGCCCTCGTCGGTGGCGCGTCCCTAAGAGCCGCCGATTTCGCCCCTATCATCGCCGCGCTGGCCAAAAGTTAACGCGCCGACGGCGCGCCCTGCCCGCCTCTCTATTTTGCCTATAAACTCAATCCCACAATAACAAAGGGCGCAGGACAATTGAAAGTCCCGCGCCCCCCGCTCCAAGTCACACATCCGCAGACCGGCTATTTCACAATTATCTCCGGTCCCATCATCAGCGTGGGTAACCACGTGGAGATGATAGGGATGTAGGTCACCATAATCAGGAAGACGAAGAGTACCGCGAGGAATGGCAGTGCCGCGCGCACCACATTCATCATTGGCATGTTCGCCACCCCAGAGGTCACAAAGAGATTGAGACCTACAGGCGGCGTGATCATCCCGATTTCCATGTTCACCACCATGATGATGCCAAGGTGGATCGGATCAATGCCCAACTCGATGGCGATGGGGAACACCAAGGGTGCCACAATCACAAGGAGGCCCGACGGCTCCATAAACTGACCACCGATCAGCAGAATGATGTTCACGATGATCAAGAACACCACTGGTCCAAAGCCCGCGTCCAGCATCGCAGCCGAGATTTGCTGCGGGATCTGCTCGTCTGTCAGCACGTGCTTGAGGATCAGCGCATTGGCGATGATGAACATGAGCGTGACAGTCAGTTTACCCGCATCAAACAGCGTGTTGCGCGTGTCTTTGTGGAAGAACGCAGTGACCAGCACCCATGGACGCGACATAAGCGAGATGTTCTGCTCGTCACCCTTTACATGCAGCGGCCCCATATCACGGTAGACAAAGGAGGCGATGAAGAAGGCATAAACCGCCGCGACCGCTGCCGCCTCTGTCGGTGTAAACACACCGCCATAGATACCGCCCAGAATGATCACGATCAGGAACAAGCCCCAGCCTGCTTCCACACCGGACCGGCGCACTTCGCCCCAGCCTTTCCATTCACCCTTGGGCAGATTACGCACCCGCGCGATGATGTAGATGGTGAGCATCAGCATGAAGCCCGCCAGCAAGCCCGGGATAACACCCGCAAGGAACATCCGTCCCACCGATACATCCGTGGCGGAGGCATACACCACCATCACGATGCTTGGCGGGATGAGGATGCCAAGTGTGCCCGCAACCGCGATCACACCGGCGGCGAAATCCTTGGTGTAGCCCACTTCACGCATGCCCACGATCACGATGGAGCCAATGGCCACAACCGTCGCAGGGGATGAGCCGGAGAGTGCGGCGAAAAGCATACAGGCAAACACACCCGCAATCGCCAGACCGCCGGGTAAGTGACCCACAATAGCGATGGAGAAACGGATGATCCGCCGCGCCACACCGCCCGTCGACATAAACGACGAGGCCAGAATGAAGAACGGGATCGCCAGCAGCGTATAGTGCCCTGCCATCGCCTGAAACAACGTCTGCGCAATAGAGGCGAGCGATGTATCCGACAGCACCAGCAAAAAGATGATGGAAGACGTACCGAGCGAGACCGCAATCGGCACCCCGATCAGCATCAGGCCGATCACCATCGTAAATAGAACAACAACTTCCATGTGATCAGTCCCCTGCGTTCATATGTGCGACATCTTTGACGTCGTCTTCGGCTTCATGGCTCACGATCAGGCTGGTCTCTTCGCCACTCCAGATGCGCATAAACGCCTGAACAAAGCGAAACAGCAGCAGCGCCATGCCGAACGGCAGTATCACGTAAGGGATAAAGCGCGGGAGTTTCTCGTAAGTGTCACCGTCGTTCATAAACGGCTCGATCCAGCGGAGCCATTCGGGAAACGGGATGTCGATCACCTCGTACCAACCTTGATTGCGCGTATTCTCAAAGCCCGTCGGAAACCAATGGCCAGAGGTTGAATTGAGGTTGGCAAACGGTGCCCAGTAATCCCATGCCCCCTTCAGCACCAATGACGCATAGGCGATACACACACCGCCCGCGATCAGCGCCAGAACTTTGCGTTTGGACGGCGAGACCAGATTGATCACCGCATCCACGCCCAGCTGCGCCGTCACCTTCACCGTGTAGCTCACGCCAAACAGGACCAGCCATGCAAACAGAAACGTGACAGCCTCAAGGCCCCAAATCAGGCCTGTGTTAAACCCGTAGCGCAGCACCACGTTGATAAATGTAATAATCGTCATCAGGCCCAGGAGCACAGCAATTGCCGTCTCCTCGATTTCGTTGACGGCGCGGCCAATGGCCGTCTTTGCCACGTAAGCATGTGCCATGTGAAAACACTCCTACTAAGGGGGGGAAAACGCGATACCGCGTAGAATACACCCCGCCCGACCAACTGGCAGGCGGGGTGCGGTTAGACCCTCGCGGGTCTTAGTGCTTTGCGTTGATCGCTTGGGCTGCGTCGATGTTCTCTTGGCCAACGTCGCCCTTGAACTCTTCCCAGACGGGCTTCATCGCATTGACCCATGCGTCACGGCCTGCTGCGTCCAACTCAATGACAACGCCGCCAGCGTCAAGGATCGCTGCTTTTGCGGCTGCATTCACGTTGGTGGATTCAGCGTTACGCGCTTCGGTCACTTCGTTGACGATAGTGGACAACTGTGTGCGCACGTCCTCTGGCAAACCCTCGAACCAGTCTGTGGAGGTCACGAGCATGTAATCGATGATGCCGTGGTTCGTTTCTGTTACACCGTCTTGGACTTCAAAGAACTTCTGGCCGTAGATGTTGGACCATGTGTTCTCTTGACCGTCCACAACGCCGGTTTGCAGCGCGCCATACACTTCGGAAAAGGCCATCGGCTGGGGTGAGCCACCCATTGCTGCCATCTGTGCCTTCAGAACGTCGGAGTTCTGTACGCGGAACTTGAGGCCATCGGCATCCGTGGGCAGGTTCAGCGGCTTGTTCGCCGACATCTGCTTCATACCGTTGTGCCAGAACGCCAGACCCAGCAGGCCGCGCTTTGTCATGGATTCTTTCATCGCCTGACCGGTCTCGGAGTTCTGGAACTCGTCAACGGCGTCGATGTTTTTGAACATGAACGGAAGGTCAAAAATGCGGAATTGCTTGGTGAACTGCTCGAACTTGGACAGGGACGGTGCGGCCATCTGAACGTCGCCTTGCAGCAGCGCTTCGAGAACCTGGTCATCGTTATAAAGCGTGGACTGCGGGAAGACTTCCATGCAGGCTTTGCCGTTCATCTCGTCGTTGATGCGCTGCTCCAACAAGGAGGCGGCGATGCCTTTTGGGTGCTTGTCTGTGTTTGTCACGTGGCTCAGCTTGATAACGATCTCGCCGTCATCACATGCGGCGGCAACAGCGCCTGCGGACATGGTCATGGCCAGAACGGCCGCGGTTACGAATTTCATGATATCTCCTCCCAGAGAAATAGTGATACGGCAATTTTTTGCCGCGATGATCTACTATTATGCTGGTTTCCGCACATCGCAAGAGGGCGATAGCAGCGCATAGGCAATAGTATTTTCCAAAGCAATTTCAAAAAGATAGGTTTTCCATTAAGAACTGTTAGCGCAAGCACCACGCAGCACTAGTGCGGAATATCGCACCCGCCCGCCTGTTCGTGTGCGGAAATCCGCACAGATATTCACTCCGACTCAGGCGCGAAAATCCTCTGGCTTGATCGCGTAGCGCGCACATTTGTCATAAAATGTTTTGCGCGGCAGTTGCAGCGCGCGCGCAGCCTCGGTGGCTTGGCCCTTGGCGCGGCGCAGCGCACCTTCGATCAAGGATTGCTCGACCTGTGCCAAATGAGCCGTCAGCCCGAGGGCCGCATCGACCCCTCCCATGCGCGGCATGTCCAGCTCCGACATGCCCATGACAAAACGCATCGCCTCCGTCATAAGCGCACGCGCATTTCCCGGCCATTCGCGCGCCATCAGGTCCGCGTCGATTTGCGCCCCTATGTGCGGTGCGACTTGCCCGCTTTGTTCGGCTGCTTGTGCGACATAACGCCGAAACAGCACCGGAATATCCTCTGGTCGCTCCGACAAGGCGGGGATACGGACACGCATCACGGTGAGGCGGTAATAAAGGTCTGCGTTAAACCGTCCCGCCTCCAGCTCTGCCCCCAGATCGCGGGTGGTCCCTGCAATCAGCCGCGTTGCGGGCGCATCATCAAGGACTTCGGCCAGTGCCAACTGGCTTTGCGCGGGCAACATGGCAATTTCGTCAATGAACAGACTGCCCCCCTCGCCCTGCGCAAAGGCTGCACCAAGGACCGCCGCATCCAGATCAATCGCAGCGCGTTTGAGAAACGGGCGTTTGGAGCGCAGCGAGCACAGGTGGATCACTTCTGCAATCTTGGAAATCCCCGATCCCTGCGGACCCGACAGCAGCACATCGCCCTGTGCTTGAGCCACGCGGCGGACATGGGCGCGCAGGCCTTGCACCAGATCAGAGGCTCCGAAGATCATCCGCGCAGCAGGATCGCCGCTCTCGACCAGTTGGCGCAGCTCTCGGTTTTCCAGCACCAACCGCCGCGTCTTGAGTGCCCGCTCCACCACCGCCAGCAGATCTTTAGCAGCGCAGGGCTTTTCAAGAAAATCAAACGCCCCCTCACCCATTGCTTTGACCGCCATGGGAATATCACCCTCACCCGTCAGCAAAATAACCGGAATTTCGGGGTCAATCCCTTGCACATGGGCTAACAAATGAAACCCGTCACGCCCCGGCATGCGGATGTCCGATACAATGACACCGCCGAACTCCAGCGCGATATGATCAGCGGCCACCACAAACGACCCCGCAGCGATGCATGTCAGATCAGCAAGCTCAAGCGTCTGGCCAAGTGCCTCGCGCACCGCTGCATCATCATCGACCAATAGAACCGTATTACTCACGCCGCGCGCTCCTGTACCATGGGCAGTAATGTCACCGAAAAACAGGCCCCCGTGTCCGTGTTATGCGCCCTGATCTCGCCGCCTACGCTTTGCACGATGGCATAGCTGATAGACAGGCCCAGTCCGACCCCTTTGGCCGCGCCCACATCTTTTGTCGAGTAGAACGGATCAAACACCTGCTCGGGTGCTATGATCCCCGGTCCTGTATCACTAATCGAGACCGTGACTGCGACGCCTTGGGTGATCTCGATGTGCAAACGCCGTGTCTCACGTCCCTCCACCGCATCGAGTGCATTGGTGATCAGGTTGATAAACACCTGCCCCAAACGTACCTCACCTCCGCGCACCCAAATAGCAGTGGACGGCACAGTGTAGTCGACGCGCACGCCCATCTCGTCACAGCGCGCTTCGGTCATGTCCAATGCAGAGGCGATGATACCCACCAGATCGACCCGCACCTGCTGCACACCTTCTTGCTTGGAGAAGGCACGCAGGTTTTTGATGATCCGCCCCATGCGGTGCGCCATATCCGATATCCGTGTAAAGTTCTCTGCTGCACGCTCCGGCTTGCCACGTGCGATAAACTGGACACCGTTCTCGGCAAAGGACTGGACTGCCATGAGCGGCTGGCTCAACTCGTGGCTGATCCCCGCGCTAAGCTGGCCCAAGGCGCTGAGCTTGCTTGCCTGCACCAGATCGTCCTGCGCGCGTGCAAGCGCCAGCTGCGCCTCGGTGCGCTCCGCCGCCTCGCGGCGCAGCTCTGCGTTGATGTCGCGCAGCGCTTGGGTCCGCGCACGCACCCGCGCCTCAAGCTGGGCATTGGCGCGGGTTAATGTACGCCGCCGCTCCGTCGCCATGAACAACAACGCTCCAAACGCCAAACAGAGCGCCGCCACCGCCGCTGCTTGTGACATCGCTAGACTGCGCACGGGCGCCACATCCATCAAGACCTCCCCCGACATGCCGATCACTGGCAAATCCTGCGTCAGGTGCAGTGCCTCTTGGGGCAGATACGGCCCCAGCCCCACGCGCCAGATTTCATGCGGGCCAACATAGCTCACCTTGAAATCCGGCGCGATACCGAGCGGCGACCGCAGCCCCGCCGCCCCCTTAGGCCGCTGCCAAAAGATCAACTCGGAGCGGTTGGAGACCTGCACCTGCCCGCGCCCGTCCGTGAAAAAGACCGGCGCCGTATCCCCGCGCCACGCATAATCAACCGAGCTGAGATCGGTCGACACAACAAACGCCCCCAGCACATTGCCCGCAGGTCCAAAAACAGGGGCCGCATAGAAGTAGCTTCGCCCGACGCCGGTGTCAGAGCCATAGCCGCGCCCCAAAGCGCCATTGAGCGCACGTTTCACAAAGGCCTGCGCGTTCCCGCTTCCTGCGCCATCCTCCGCCGCGACCAGCACCCGGCCCGCGCGGTCCACAACCATCACATCAAGCGCTGCGGCACGGTCTGCCACCCCGCGCAGAAGGGTGCTATCCTCGGGCCGGACAGTCCCCTGCAACACGCGCACAACCTCCGGATGATCGGCCATCACCACCGCCAAATCACGGTAGCGCTGAAGCTGGCCCACCAAACGGTCACTGGCCAACGCCAGATCCGCATCCGCCCGCGCCGACAGTTGCGTCATCCCCTGATGGGTCGCATAGCGCCAGACCCCGCCTGCCAATAGCGCGACGCAGATCAAATATAGTGCGATGCCAAGGCCACGCCTGCCAATTCCGTCTTTCATAGCGGTCAATTTATGCGTCAATCCTTACATTGACCAGCACAACCATGTCTTGCCGCGCCAAGAAGCGCCTCAGCCCCGCTCTGCTTGGTCGGCGCTGCGGTAAAAGAACAGCGGGCTCCCGCGCCTGTACACCCAACCCCGTCATATCAGCTCTAAAGCGGCAGCATCGTGGTCGATTTAATCTGCTCCATTGACAGCAGCGCGGTGACATTATGTACCCGCACCTCGCTGATGAGAGCTTGATAAAATCGGTCATAGGCCCGTGCATTCTCTACCCGCACCTTTAGGATATAGTCGATATCCCCCGCCAAACGGTGTGCCTCTTGTACCTCGGGCCGGTCCTGCAATGCCTTTAGAAACCGCGCCTGCCAGTCTGCCTCATGCTCGGACGTTCTGATCAGAACAAAGAAGCACGCCTCGAACCCCAGCGCCTCGGCATCCAGCACAACTGTCTGTTGGCCAATAACCCCCGCCTCGCGCAGTTTGCGAATCCGGTTCCACACCGGCGTCTTTGAGGACCCCACTTCGCGGGCAATTTCATCCAAAGAGCGGCTTGCATCGGCTTGAAGCGCCGCCAAAATTTTCCTGTCTATGTCGTCTATCCGGACACTCATCCCGTTTCTCCCTGTTCTTTAGGCTGCCTGTTCCAGCATACCGGCACATTAGAACATATGTTCTTATATATCCAGCTATGTGGCGCTTAACGGGAATTTTGTTCTACAAATAGGGCAACACATCAAAGGAACCCGCCCCATGGACCACTTTCCTATCTTCCTGAGCACCAAGACCGCGCGCATTATTGTGGCGGGTGGCGGCGATGCTGCTTTGGCCAAGCTGCGCATTTTGATGAAATCCTCGGCCAATATCACGGTTTTTGCCGCCTCCCCTGCGCCCGAGATCGCGGCGTGGCACCATGCGGGCCGTCTGACCCTTGTGACACGCGCGATGGACTTCGGCGATGCGCTGTGTGCTAAGCTCTTTTACGCCGCCTCTGAAGACGCTGTCGAGGATGCGCGTACCGCCCATCTGGCGATGACGTGCGGCGCGCTGGTGAACATCGTGGACAATCTGGAAGACAGCCAGTTCATCACCCCCGCGATTGTGGACCGTGACCCTGTCACCATTGCCATCGGCACCGAAGGTGCGGCCCCCGTCCTTGCCCGCGCGATCAAAGCGGATCTGGAAGAGCGTCTGCCCCAATCGCTCGGGACGCTCGCCCGCATCGGCAAGACATTCCGCAAAGCTTCCTATGCGCTGCCCTTTGGCCGCGCGCGCCGCGATTTCTGGCGGGACTATTACTTCAACACTGGTCCAAAAGCGATAAACGAGAGCGTGGAGCGGGTTCTGCCTGCGTTGGAAGCGCTCCTCGACACCCATCTCACCAAGCCCGCGCGCGCAGGCCATGTGGCCTTTGTCGGCGGTGGCCCTGGTGATCCCGAGTTGCTGACGCTGAAAGCACGCCGCGCTTTGGATGAGGCGGACGTCGTGATCTATGACCGTTTGATCACGCCCGAGATCTTGGAGCTCGCCCGCCGTGAGGCCCTCATGATCGATGTTGGAAAAGAGGGTTTTGGCCCCGCGACGTCGCAGGACCATATCAATGCGCTACTGGTCGAGCACGCACAGACGGGTGCACAGGTTGTACGGCTCAAATCCGGCGATGCCACTGTCTTCGGCCGTCTGGACGAAGAGATTGACGCGGTGGAAGCCCATGCCATCGGCTGGCATATCGTGCCGGGGATCACTTCTGCTTCTGCCGCCGTGGCTGCCATCGGGCAAAGCATGACAAAACGTGGGCGTAATACTTCGGTCCGGTTTCTGACAGGCCATGACACCCGCGGTTTTGCCGATCACGATTGGAAAACCCTTGCCCGCGCAGGCGAAGTCGCCGCGATATATATGGGCAAGAGGTCCGCACGCTTTATTCAGGGCCGGTTGCTCATGCACGGTGCGAACCGTCACACGCCAATCACCCTGATCGAGAACGCATCACGCCCCGACCAGCGCGTGATCGAGACAACGCTTTCCGCTCTCCCCTCTGCCCTTGAGGCGGCCGAACTCTCGGGCCCTGCCCTCACCTTTCTTGGCCTTGCACCCCGTGCAGCATTGGCCGCTGTCCCTGCGCTCCCCCATGAGGAATTTGCAAATGCCTAAAACGTTTCAGCCCTCCGTCATCACCGCCAATGACCTGCTGCTCGGCGATGTGGTTTACCTTAATGACACCACTTGGGTCCGTGATCTGGCTCAGGCAGAGGTTCTTACCGATGAGGCCGATGCCGATATCCGCTTGCTCGAAGCGGCGGGCCAAGTGGCCGATGTGGTGGGTGTCTATCTCATCGCGGTCGCTAATGCCCAAGGGACGATCCAGACCACACATTTCCGCGAGGCCTTTCGCGCCACCGGCCCGTCCAACTATGCCCACGGCAAAAGGGAGACAGTCTAATGTACGCCTACACTGACTTTGACGATAAATTTCTGACAGAACGTAACGCTCAGTTCCGTGCGCAGGTAGAGCGTCGCATCGACGGGAGCCTCACCGAGGACGAATTCAAACCACTGCGCCTGATGAACGGCCTCTACCTGCAACTACATGCCTATATGCTGCGCGTGGCGATCCCTTACGGCACGCTCAACGGCGCGCAAATGCACAAGCTCGCCGATATCGCGGATAAATGGGACAAGGGCTATGGCCATTTCACCACGCGCCAGAACATCCAGTACAACTGGCCTGAATTGCGCGATGTGCCAGACATGCTCGATGCGCTGGCCGAAGTGGACATGCACGCCATCCAGACCTCCGGCAACACCATCCGCAATGTGACAGCCGACCATTTTGCCGGTGCTGCGGCGGACGAGATCGCCGATCCACGCCCCGTGGCCGAGCTGATCCGCCAATGGTCCACCGACCATCCAGAGTTCCAATTTTTGCCGCGCAAATTCAAGGTTGCTGTCTCTGGTGCCGCACACGACCGCGCGGTGCTCAAAGCACATGACATCGGCCTGCAAATCGTTGATCGGGACGGCAAGCGGGGGTTCGAGGTGATTGTCGGCGGTGGCCTTGGCCGCACACCCATGATTGGCAAAGTGCTTTATAACTTCGTCTCTGCAGAGGACTTGTTGCCCACGTTGGAGGCCATCGTGTCCGTCTATAACCTTCTGGGACGGCGCGATAATAAGTATAAAGCGCGGATCAAGATTACAGTACACGAAAACGGGATTGAGGACATTCGCGCCCGTGTGGATGCCCGCTACGCGCTGATACGGCCCCATTTCACTGGCGTGGATCAACAGATGCTCGCCCGCATTGAAGCGGACTTTGCCAAGCCTTCTTTCGTGGTCAAGTCTTTGGGCGCGTACGAGACCGCCTACACCAATGATCCCGTCTTTCGCGCATGGGCAGATACCAACCTGACCGATCACGCGGCGGCGGGCTATGCCATTGTGTCGATCTCGCTCAAGGCCCACGGTGCCACCCCCGGTGACGCGACCTCAGCACAGATGCGTGTGATGGCTGATATGGCAGCGCAATACGGCCACGATGAGCTGCGGATCAGCCATGAGCAGAACGTCATCCTGCCGCATGTGCACCGCGCTGATCTTCCCGCCGTGCATGCGCGCCTCAAGGAATCGGGTCTCGGAACGGCCAATATCGGTCTGATCTCAGACATCATCGCCTGCCCCGGAATGGATTACTGTGCGCTGGCCACCGCCCGCTCAATCCCGATTGCACAAGAAATCGCCACCCGTTTTGATGATCTGAAGCTGGAGCATGATGTAGGTCCGCTTAAAATCAAGATCTCCGGCTGCATCAATGCCTGCGGTCACCATCACGTAGGACATATCGGCATCCTTGGTCTCGACCGTGCAGGCGTGGAGAGTTACCAGATCACGCTGGGTGGGGACGGTACTGAAAATGCGGCCATCGGAGAGCGTGCAGGCCCCGGTTTCTCCGCAGATGAGATCATCCCCGCGATCGAGCGTTTGGTCATGGCTTATCTCGATTTGCGCATAGAGCGCTCTGAGACGTTTCTTGAAACCTACCGCCGCCTCGGGCTCGCGCCGTTCAAAGCGGCACTCTATCCGGAGGCAAAGGCCAATGCCGCTTGATGACCCCATCGAGAGCCGCGTCGAGGCCCTTAACACGGCGCTCAAGCATCACGCTGCGGCAGATGTGTTGCGACGTGCTTTCGATGCTGCGCCCAATCTGGCGCTGGTGTCGAGTTTTGGCGCTGAGAGCGTAGCCCTGCTGCATCTTGCCTCACGGGTGAAACCGGATGTGCAGGTGCTGTTTATTGACACAATGTTGCTGTTCCCTGAAACGCTGAACTATCAACGGGAGGTCGCCCGCAAGCTTGGGCTGCGCCGCGTGAAGGTGCTGCGCGCAGACACGCAGGCCACGGACCCTGATGACACGTTGCACCAGCGTGACGTGGATGCCTGTTGTGCCTTGCGCAAAGCGGACGTGCTGAGCAATGCGCTGGACGGTTTTGACGGCTGGATCACGGGGCGCAAACGGTTTCAGTCCGGCGCCCGTGCCGAATTGCCCGCGTTCGAGATCGAGGACGGCACAGGCCGGATAAAAGTGAACCCACTGGCCCATTGGACCCCGCAAGACGTGCAGGAATACATGACCGAGAACAGCCTTCCACGGCACCCGCTTGTAGCACGGGGATATCCTTCCATCGGGTGTGCGCCTTGCACCTCGCCCGTGACTGCAGGCGAAAACCCACGCGCAGGGCGTTGGCGCGGACAGCAAAAAGAAGAATGTGGCATCCATTTTGTGAACGGCAAGATGGTACGAATTGGAGCGACAGCATGACAGTATTGGTAAACGATGACGGTTTTCACACGGACGACTGGACGGGTGGGTATTGCGCCACAGGAGCGGCTAATGATTGCGTGGCCCTCGATCTGCCCTCGGACACACAGCCCGAAGACATCCCTCTCACGCCGACGCTCCAGATGATCCGCATCGACTTCCCCTCCTCTGCGGATGGGCGCGGATTTACCATTGCGCGTGCGCTACGGTTGCGGGGATTTACGGGACGCTTACGTGCCCGCGGCCATGTGCTCGCCGATCAATACGCCATGGCGCGGCGCAGCGGCTTTGACGAGGTCGAGATTGATGATGCCCTCGCCACCCGCCAGCCCGCCGAGCAATGGGAATTCCGCGCCGATTGGCAGCAACATGATTTTCAGGCACGGTTGCGCGGCTAATTCACCCCGCCGCCGCACAAATTGATCCAGCGCATTGTAGGCGCCTTCCCCCCCGTTTAGAAAAGGACTGTGGAGCATCGCTCTGCGGAGAAATTATGACTGAGCATAACCCTGTGACCCTTGATACTGCAAAAGCCGTCCCGACCCTGCCCGATGCGCAGACTGTTACGTCCGTCAAACATTGGACCGATCGTTTGTTCTCGTTCCGCGTGACGCGCCCTGCGTCCTTGCGCTTTCGCTCTGGCGAGTTTGTGATGATTGGCCTGATGGGCGACCCGCATCCTGAAACGGGCAAGGTAAAGCCGCTGCTGCGCGCCTACTCCATCGCGTCGCCCTCTTGGGATGAAGAGTTGGAGTTCTATTCGATCAAAGTTCAGGACGGCCCGCTGACCTCACGGCTGCAACATATCGGAGTGGGCGACCAGATCATCCTGCGCCCCAAGCCTGTAGGCACGCTGGTCCATGACGCGCTGCTGCCCGGCAAGCGGCTTTGGTTCTTTGCCACTGGCACTGGCTTTGCTCCGTTTGCCTCGCTGCTGCGCGAGCCCGAGACATATGAGAAGTTTGATGAGGTGATTGTCACCCACACATGCCGCGACGTGGCCGAGCTTGAGTATTCCCGCCAACTCATCGCGGAGTTGCAAGCTGACGAAATGATGCAAGAGCTAATCGGAACCGAGAACCTCGCCAAAATCCGCTACTACCCCACCACCACGCGCGAGCAATCCGCCAAAATGGGCCGCATCACGACGCTGCTGGAAGATGGCACTGTATTTGCCGACCTCGGCATCGAGGGAATCAATGTCGAGACAGACCGCGCGATGGTCTGCGGCTCCATGGGGCTAAATACGGACATCAAAGTGATCTTGGAGGGATTCGGCCTCGAAGAAGGGGCAAATTCCGACCCTAAGCACTACGTGGTCGAAAAGGCCTTCGTCGGCTAAACGCGCCTCTTGATTGCATTCTAAGGACGCTGCGAATTGACATTCGCAGCGCCCGCATGCGTTTTGATGCGATGACATATCTTAAATCCCATTGGCAGTTGCTGGCCCTCACCGCCGCGATATTTGCCCTGTGGCAAACGCCTGTTGTGGTGCCGCTAAAAATTCTCGTGGTGTTCCTGCATGAGTTGAGCCACGCGCTGGCCGCATGGTTAACGGGCGGCTCGGTGATCCAGATATCGCTGTCCCCACAGCAGGGCGGATTTGCCATCACGCGCGGGGGCAATCTGTTTGCGATTCTCTCTGCGGGCTATCTTGGGTCGCTTGCGTTAGGGGCTCTACTCTTGTTCGTCGCGTTGCGCAGTGAGGCCGACCGTGCAGTCACTGCCCTGCTCGGCGGCGTGATGCTTCTGGTCACAATGCTCTATGTGCGCGATCTGTTTGCTGCGGGATTTTGCATCCTCGCCGGTGTTGCCCTGCTCGCGATGGCGCGTTTTCTGAGCCACGGGGCAAATGACATGGCTCTGCGGGTGATCGGGCTGAGCAGCTTGATCTATGTTCCTTACGATATTTTCGATGACACCATCGCGCGGTCCAGCGAACGCTCGGACGCGTATATGCTTGCGGCGGAATTTGGCGGCACTGCCATGATCTGGGGCGCGATTTGGTTGCTGATCAGCATCGTGGTTATCATGTGGTGCCTGCGCAAAATTCTCGGGCGCAGCAGCAACTTGGCGCTTCCCCTACGCCCATAAAAAAAGCCGCCCTCGAAGGAGCGGCTTTCTTAGATTTTATGAAGTGTGAACTTACAGACCAAGTGCTTCGCGTGCACTGTCAAGCAATGGACCCAGCAATTCAGGATTGTCCTGCGCCGCTTTCAAGCCTTGGGTCAGCACGTTTTTTTGCACCGCACCCAGGTCCGATTCATTTAGAACCTTCGCTACACTATCAAAGTCAAAACCTTCAACCGTCAGAAGTTCAGCCAAGGAGTCGCCAGCTCCGGTAGCCGCATCTGTTGCCGCTTCGGTCGCATCGCTGGCCGCTTGCTCTGCTGCAGTTGCTGCTGCTTCCGCTTCTGCGGCTGCTGCCTCTGCTGCTGCTTCGGTTGTGGCGGTTGCTGCACTGGCTGCTGCTGCTTCTGCCTCTTCGGCCAGACGCAATGCTTCTTCTGCTTCTGCTTGAGCCGCAAGCTCTGCAGCCGTTACTTCCGCCGCTGCAGTATCAGCTGCTGCTTCTGCCGCCGCTGTTGCTTCTGCCGCTGTTTCAGCTGCTGCCGCTGTTGCTTCTGCTGCTGCCGCTTCCGCTGCGGCTGCTGCTTCCGAAGCTGCTGCTTCTGCCGCGGCTGCCGCTTCTGCTGCTACAGTCGCAGCCGCTTCAGCTGCCGTATCGACGGCTTCTGCTGTTGCATCAACTGCATCACTTGCCGCCTCTGCCGTAGCTTCGGTCGCTGTTGCAGCCGTATCTGTCACGTCAGTCGCAAGTTCTTGCACGCTGCGACCGGAATAGAGCAAATAGCCCCCAACCGCGATGACAGCTGCCACGGCAATCCAAACCAGATTCTTCATATTACTTTCCCCTTTTTTCGGTACGATACAGCAAAATGCCAAGTTCCGCACCATTGCGGCTCAAATGCGCGTGCATCCGCGCATGTTCAAGGGGAAAACGCACAACCAAAGCGCACGGAGGCATGATTTTCACCTTGAAGGGCGCGGCGTGCGTGTTTATCTTCTCAATTCGGTAATATCACCATTAAAGGACGTCCATCATCGCTCGCAGACCACATAACGCACCGCCGCAACGAGACACCGGCCCGCGCGTCAATGAATTTATCCGCTCCAACGAAATCCGCCTGATTGGCGCCGATGGCGAAAATGCCGGTGTTGTAACACCAGCGCGTGCCATGGAAATGGCTGACGAGGCAGGGCTCGACCTTGTGGAAATCTCGCCAAACGCCAATCCACCTGTGTGCAAGATTATGGACTTCGGCAAGTTCAAATACGAGACGCAAAAGCGTGAAGCTGAAGCCCGTAAGAAGCAAAAGATCATCGAGATCAAAGAGGTCAAGTTCCGCCCCAATACGGACAGCGGCGACTATGAGATCAAGATGCGCAATGTTTTCAAGTTTCTGGCAAACGGCGACAAGGTAAAGATTACCCTGCGCTTCCGTGGCCGCGAAATGGCACACCAGAATTTGGGACGTGAGCTGCTTGAGCGTGTTGCAGTAGATGTAAAAGAGCATGGCAAAATCGAGAACTTCCCCAAGATGGAAGGCCGTCAAATGGTCATGCTGATCGGGCAACTCCCGAGCAAGTAAGTGCGGCTGCCCTCACGGTAGACACCTCAAAGGCCCGCATGTGCGGGCCTTTTTGCATTTAAATACATGCGAACTCCCAAAGAAAAAGGGCGCTCAATCCGCGCCCCTTCCCGTCTCATATCAGCTGGTAGCTTTAGCTTGCAGCAGCAACGGCACGTTTGGCCATGACACCGCACAGATGCGCGCGGTATTTGCCCGAGCCGTGCAGATCACTGATCATCTCGTCACCCGAAAGCGTCAGACCCTCAAGCGCCTCAGCAGAGAAATTCGCGCTCAGTGCTGTTTCGGCTTCGGTCCAGCGAAAAACGCCATTCTCGGATGCACCCGTGATCGCAACCCGCACACCGTCCGCGAACTTTGCCACGAAAACAGCGACCAACGGAAAGCGGGACGCAGGTTGGAGGTGCTTTTCATAATGCGCCACTTCGGGGATCGGGAATTTCACTTCCGTTACGATCTCGCCCTCTTCCAGTGCCGTGTCGAACATGCCCTGAAAGTAATCATCCGCCGCAATCTCGCGGCTGTTGGTCACAATCGTTGCACCAGAGGCGAGCACGCCAGCAGGATAGCACGCGGATGGATCATTGTTCGCAACAGAGCCGCCTATCGTGCCACGGTTGCGCACCGCGGGGTCCCCGATCCGCGCAGCCAGTGATGCAAGTGCCGGATAATCACCCGCCTGTGCGGCCACAGTTGCATGGGTGGTTCCTCCGCCAATACAAATCTGGCCCGCATCGTTTTTGCAAACGCCTTTCATCTCGGCAATTCCGTGCAGGGATACCAGCACGGAAGGTGCGGCCAGCCGCGCTTTGAGCGTGGGGATCAACGTCTGCCCCCCGCTCAACGGCTGCGCCTCTTCACGTCCCAACGCCTTGACCGCGTCGGCCACAGTTGTCGGTAATTCAACATCAAAGTTATACATCTTGTTTTCCTTTCAAAGCAGGGCGCGGCTCACTTTGGCGCACAACTCCCCGCTTCATTTGGCCTTTAAACTCAATGGCGCGTGGCGCCATTCAACATATTCGAAAACGACTGAGCCGCAGGAAGGGCGCAACACCCTTCCCACATACCATCACCCGTTCATGGCTTCCCAAACACGGTGCGGAGTTACAGGCATATCAATATGCCCTATATCCTTACCGCCCGACCGCATCGCATCCAGCACAGCGTTGACCACCGCAGGAGGTGAGCCAATCGCACCGGCCTCACCGCAGCCCTTCACACCCAACGGGTTGTGCGTGCACGGTGTCTGGCACGAATGATCCACGTCATAAAACGGCAGATCGGACGCACGCGGCATTGCGTAATCCATATAGGACGCACTCAGAAGCTGTCCGTCGCTGTCATAGGCACAGTTCTCAAGCAGAGCTTGCCCGATGCCTTGCGCGATACCGCCATGGACCTGACCCGTCACGATCATCGGATTGACGATATTGCCAAAGTCATCTGCAGCCGAGAACCGCTCGACCGTGACATGGCCCGTTTCGGGGTCAAGCTCGACTTCGCAGGCGTAGGCACCTGACGGATAGGTGAAGTTCGACGGATCATAGAAGGCCGTCTCTTCGAGACCCGGCTCGATTTCTTCCAGCGGGTAGTTATGCGGCACATAAGCGGCCAGCGTCACATCGCCCCAAGCCACGGACTTATCCGTACCTGCAACAGTGAATGCGCCGTCCTTCAGCTCCACATCCCCTTCCGAGGCTTCCAGCAGGTGGCTGGCGATTTTCGTCGCCTTAGCGATGATTTTTTCCGTCGCCTTCACCATAGCAGAGCCACCTACCGCGAGAGAGCGCGACCCGTAGGTGCCCATACCCATCGGCGTGTTGGCCGTGTCACCATGTACGATCTCGACCATATCCTCGGGGATACCGATCATGTCGGCCACAACCTGCGCAAAGGACGTCTCATGTCCCTGCCCGTGGCTGTGCGAGCCTGTCATAACCACAAGGCCACCCGTGGCATTCACACGCACGGTACAGCTTTCAAACAGACCTGCACGCGCGCCAAGCTGCCCCACGAGGTTTGATGGCGCGATGCCACAAGCCTCAATATAGCAGTTCACACCAAATCCGCGTAGTTTCCCTTTTGCTTCAGAGGCTTCGCGACGCTTTTTAAAGCCTGCGATGTCCGCCATCTCTTCGAGCTTGTCCATCGTGGCGACATAATCGCCCGTGTCGTACTCCACGGCCACTGGCGTGGCATAGGGGAACTCCATGATGAAGTTCTGGCGACGCAGTTTGATGGGATCAACGTTCAGCTCATGGGCGGCCTTATCGACCAACCGCTCAAGCTGGTATGTTGCCTCGGGGCGGCCCGCGCCACGGTAGGCATCAACGGGCACCGTATTGGTGAACACGGCCTTCACGTTCACATAGATCAGCGGCGTTTTATAGTTGCCCGCCATCAGTGTGCCGTGCAGCCAAGTTGGAACCGATGGTGCAAATGTCGACAGATACGCACCCATGTTGGCGTAGGTATCGGTGCGCAGCGCGGTGAAGTTGTTGTCCTTGTCCAGCGCAAGCTGGATTTTGGTCACGTGGTCACGTCCATGGGCGTCCGACATAAACGCCTCTGAGCGCGAAGACGTCCATTTCACGGCGCGATTACAGACTTTCGCGGCGAATGTTACAAAGGCTTCTTCCTGATAGTGGAAGATCTTTGTGCCAAAACCGCCGCCCACGTCCGGTGCTACGACGCGTAACTTATGCTCGGGGATTCCCAGCACGAATGCACCCATCAACAGACGAATGACATGCGGGTTCTGCGAGGTGGTAAAGAGCGTGTGATCGCCTGTGCCACGGGCGAAATCACCCACAGCCACGCGCGGCTCCATCGGGTTGGCGACAAGGCGGTTGTTCACCAGCTCAAGTGTGGTGACGTGATGCGCCTCCTCAAAGGCTGCGTCCACTGCGCCCTTGTTTTCCTCTACAAAGCCCCAATCATAACACAAGTTCGAGGTGAGATCGTCATGGACCTTGGTGGCGCCCTCTTTGACCGCTTCCTTCATGTTCACAACTGCGGGCAGCTCGGAGATGTCCAGCTCGATCGCCTCTGCCGCATCGCGGGCTTGCTCGAGCGTCTCGGCGACCACTGCTGCAATCGGTTCGCCTACGTGGCGCACTTTGCCGTGGGCCAGCACCGGATGGCGCGGCTCTTGCATGACTTCGCCGTGTTTGTCAGTAATCTGCCAGCCGCAAGGCACGGAGCCTACAGCTTCAAAATCCACACCAGTAAACACTTTGACCACGCCCGGCATGCCGTCGGCGGCGGATGTGTCCACTGAATTCAGCGTGCCGTGGGCGATGTCAGAGCGCAGGAAATAGACATACGCCTGCCCGTTTACATTGATGTCGTCTGTGTAATTACCTTCGCCGGTCAAAAACCGGACGTCCTCGCGCCGCTTACTGCTGGCGCCGATACCATGATCCTTTGGCATTTCAATTCCTCCCTAGGGGCGGTGCGCCATCTGCGCACCAAATCTTTATCGCGGACAATACCGCAAGATGTGCCACCCGCCTTCCCGCGGGCGACAATCGTTACTCTGCCGCGATGGCGCTGACGTCCTGACCGGATGCGGCCATGATCGCTTTGACAATGTTGTGATAGCCTGTGCAGCGGCAGATATTGCCGTCGAGGTAGTGGCGCACATCATCCACCGTGGGCTTTGGATTGTCTTTGAGCAGGGCTGCTGCGGACATCACCATACCCGGCGTGCAGAAACCGCATTGCAGACCGTGGTGGTCCTGAAACGCTTGCTGAATGGTGTTGAGTGTCCCGTCAGGGGCTGCTTGGCCCTCGATGGTGGCCACTTCGGCCCCTTCGGCTTCAACGGCCAGCATGGTGCAAGATTTCACCGCTTCGCCGTTTACATGGACCACACAAGCACCACATTGGCTTGTATCGCAGCCGACATGCGTGCCGGTCAGGTTCATGTTCTCGCGCAAAAACTGCACCAAAAGGGTGCGGCCTTCGACCTCACCGGATGCGGCCTTGCCGTTCACAGTCATTTTTAGCTGTGTCATTCGCGTCCTCCCAGACTTCTCTAATTGTTGTTTTGAAATGAGTTAAGCATGGCATCGCCGCCTTGAGAACCAAAAAATTGGCTTGACGCGCATGATGTCGCATCCTTTGCAAATTGCATGATCAGTTTTTGGGCTGACGTGGCTGCGGACGCGTGGGTATTTCCTTGAGCAAACCGCCCACGCCCATCTGTGCGATATCATGCGATTGGAGATCTATTCCGCAAACCATCCGCGCCAACACCCAATCCGCACCGTTGAGCGCAGGTGAGCGCGCACAGCCCGGCAAGCCGATCACACACGTCTCGCCCAGCGCACCAAGGAACAACAGATTGCCGGGATCAACGGGCATGCCAAAGCGGGTAATATGACCGCCCGCCTGCACCACAGCCGCCGGTGCCACGTCATCTATGTCGGAGGTGGCCGATCCTGTGAGAATCAGCACAAGCGGCGTTGGTGCTGCAGTAATCGCTTCACTCAACGCGTCCTGATTGTGCGGGACCGTTTGCACAGAGGCCAGCGCCACGCCCAGCGCGGTCAGCCTGTCCTCTATGGCACCGCGCCCCTTTTCGCCCGCGCCCCCAGCAATTTCGGTTATTATCAAAGTGGCTGACGTCAATGTAGGGCCAGCGACTTTGATAGCCGCCTTTGCATGCGCAATTGCTTTGACCAGCGCTACCTCTGGCACGGCATAGGAGATAATCTTGATCGTGGCGACCATATCACCTGCCCGCAACTGGTGGTGCGGCGGCACTGTGGCGACAGTGATCATGGGATCAACGCCATTCACCGCGTGCAGTGCTGCTACATCCAGCACCGCGATTCCTGCGGTATCCGCAATCAGGTTAACCCGTCCGGTGAAGGCAGCACTGCGGTGCAAACCGGAACTGCCGACCATGAGCGCATCTGCGAGCCTGTCAGCAGCGGTGTTCTCGTCTATATCGCCTATCTCGAGAGTAGCGACAGTGACCTCGTTGATCCGGGCCGCTTCCAGTGCACTTATGTCGTCCTCCGCCAGCACCACGCCTTTGCGCAGACGCCCGTCAGGCAGCGCCACGGAATGCGCCAGAACGGCGCCCAGCGCGCCTGATACCGGGACAGCACCAAACTTCATGGCTGACGCAACGCCTCGATCATCTGGGCAAGGATAGACACCGCGATCTCTGCGGGACCTGCAGCCCCTATATCAAGACCCACAGGGCCATTGATGCGCGCAATGGTGTGGGGGTCAAATCCGGCCTCGGTCAACCGCTCTACTCGCGCTGCATGGGTCCGCTTGGAGCCCAGCGCACCGATGTAGAACGCGCCCGAGCGTAGCCCTACATGCAGGGCGGGATCATCCAGCTTGGGGTCATGGGTGAGCAGCACCAATGCGGTGCGGGTATCCACGCCCACCTCTTCCAGTGCCGCATCAGGCCAATCATTGATCACACGGGCATCGGGAAACCGTGCCTGCGAGCCGAAGGCCTCTCGCGGGTCCACGACAAACGGATCAAACCCCGCGATCTGCGCCATCGGCACCAATGCTTGGGCGATATGTACTGCCCCTACAACGATAAGGCGCAGGGGTGGGTTGTGAATGGCGATGAATGTCTTGGTGTCTTCCTCTATGCCGGAGCGGTCCTTACGAAAGCGGTCCTCGTGTCCCTCGTCCACAAGCGCGCGGCGGCTCCCGTCCAGCGCAACTTCGTACGCGACAGGCATGCGCGCGGCGCGGGCTTCAACCAACGCCTCCAACATCTCTTTCGGCATACCGCCCTCGCCCACAGGCTCTACCAGCACACGGATGGTCCCCCCACAGGCCAGCCCGACGGCAAAGGCATCGCCGTCGCTAATGCCGTATTCCAGCAGCTTGGTTTCGCCGTCCTCCAGCGCCTCCAGAGCTTCCAGCACCACGGCCCCCTCGACACAGCCGCCAGAGACAGAGCCTTCCATCTCCCCCGCGCTGGAAACAACCATTTGCGCGCCCACACGGCGCGGCGCAGAGCCCCATGTCTCGATCACAGTGGCCAAGACCGCGCGCTTGCCGCTGCTGATCCATGCCAATGCTTGTTCCGGTGCGCCTGATAGGGGTTGCATGCGGGATGTCCTCCTGTGGAGTGGTTTGCCCTTACCGTCCGACAATCACGCGCCGGGTGCAAGACGTGATCGCTGTCCCTTGCACGCAGGCCACCCCCCTACTACATCTAAGCAAAGACATATCAATGGAGACTGCCCATGCCCATGACGGCCACTGAAATCGAAGACTTGTTGCGGGTCACCTTTCCTGACGCGCAGATCGTGGTCGAAGGGAATGACGGCGTGCATATGTCCGCCATGGTGATGGACGAAAGCTTTCGCGGCAAAAACCGTGTGCAACAACAGCGCGCAGTTTACGCTGCTCTCAAAGGCAAGATGGACGGCTCAAGCGGTGAACTCCATGCCCTTGCCCTTACAACAAAGGTACCTGAATAATGATCATCCTTCTTACAGCACTTGTTGGCGTGTCCCTTGTCGTGGCACGTATCGCGCTGACACCCCAAAAACGCACCGTACCCGTTAGGAAAACCAAATGAGCGACGCAAATACCAAAATCAAAGATACCGTGACGTCCAACGATGTTGTGCTGTTCATGAAAGGCACAAAAGAGATGCCGCAATGCGGGTTTTCCTCCAAGGTTGCAGGCGTGCTGAATTACATGGGCGTTGAGTTTGCCGATGTGAATGTATTGGCCGATGAGGATATCCGTCAAGGCATCAAGAATTACTCCGACTGGCCCACTATCCCGCAGCTTTACGTCAAAGGCGAGTTCGTCGGCGGCTGTGATATCATCACCGAGATGACGCTGTCTGGTGAATTGGATACCTTCCTTGCCGACAATGGCGTGACGTTTGACAAAGACGCGGCAGAAAAAATTCGCGAAGCCAACGCATAAGGCATCGCCCTACTGCTAACGCAAAAGCGCGCCTCCTCAACGGGGCGCGCTTTTTTCGTTTTCGGTGTGTCACTGGTTCTCGGCTTCTAAACGATACGTTCAACAAAACGCCTTCGGCTATTTGCTGCCCTCTTGTTTGAGCGCCTGACGGTTAGCCGCCCACCTTCTCATCTATTTCAGCCGCCAGCGATTCCGCGCGCGCAGCGATCTCTTGCAGCGTGTCGGTGACTGATTGCGGCACAACGGGCACTTCGATGCGTTCAGGCTCAACGACCACATTGCGCAGGCCTTCCAGCTCCGCTTCACGCTCCGCCAACTCTGCGCGGACTTCCACGATCTTATCCTCGACGCTTGCCGTCTTATCGGCCAGCATCAAACCCGCCATAAGCAGCATCCGCGCCTCTGGCATACGGCCTACGGCATCGGCAAGAACCTGCGCTTCGTCATCGAGCATCTTCGCGGCGGAGTGCAGATAGCTTTCCTCGCCCTCCTGACAGGCCACATCAAAGTTGCGCCCGCCGATGGAAATCTTGACCTCTGGCATTATGCGTCCTCCTGCGGGGCGGTATCTGTTGCGGCGGCGTCCACCAAGGGTTGCAAGCTTGCGAGGATCACAGAGGCCTCGGCCACATCTGCGGCCCGGGCCGCGCGCAGGGCCTCAAGCTCGGCCAGCATCGCTTTGTTAATGAGATGCGGCTCGCCCACCCCTTCGCGATTGGCAGCACGCAAGGCGGCGCAGGCATCGCTAAGCTGGGCATTGGCACGGCGTACGCGCTGAAGCTCGACGTCCAAGGTGGCCATACGTCCTTCTCCCTCGTCCACTTGCGCGCGCAGGGTGGCAATCTCGGTGTCGGACTTTGTGCGCAGGCCGCGTACACGCTCTTGCAGCTGGGCATTTGCCGTGCGCTCTTCTTCGAGCTGGCGCAGAGTGTCATCATCAGGACCTGCCGCTGCCGTGGGTCCCAGTTTCTCCAACCCGAAGGCGACCTGATCCATGGCGGCGGTAATGCGTCGCTGTAATTCTTCTATATCGCTCATAAGCACCTCTTAACTTACACACCATCGCGCCAACCTGTGGTGTCGGCGAATCGGTTAGCACACTATATTTGCTTAATCCTACCCAAAGCACAGATAAAATACTCCCCCCCTTTCAGATCAGCACCTTGGCGCACCATGCTCACCTGCTACATCAATTAGAGACCGCTCAGCCGCGCTTGATCTTTCTCCCTGCCCTGATATGCAGCGAAAAAGCACTTCACCTTGCAAAGGAGCCCTCCCGCGTGGATCTCAAAGCCCTCCAAGCCGCCCATCCCGATCACTGGTCCAAGGCAGCCGCCATTCGTGCGCTGACCCTTGATGCTGTTGCGGAGGCCAATTCAGGTCACTCCGGGATGCCCATCGGGATGGCCGATGTCGCCACCGTATTGTTCCAGAACCACCTCAAGTTCGATGCGGCCAATCCGCTCTGGCCTGATCGTGACCGGTTCATCTTGTCTGCGGGCCACGGCTCCATGTTGATCTATTCTCTGCTGCACCTTGTAGGGGATGTTCAGTTCCCCATCGAGCAGATCAAGAATTTCCGCCAGATGGGCGCGCGCACAGCGGGTCATCCCGAGAACTTCCTTGCAGATGCGATCGAGACAACCACAGGTCCGCTGGGTCAGGGCATCGCCAATTCCGTGGGCTTTGCAATGGCCGAGGAAATCCAGCGCGCCACGTACGGTGCGAAAGTTGTTGATCACCAAACCTACGTCATCGCGGGCGATGGCTGCTTGATGGAAGGTGTGAGCCAAGAGGCGATCACCCTTGCAGGGCGTCACAAGCTCTCCAAGCTCATCTTGATGTGGGACAACAACAACATCACCATCGACGGTCCCGTCACTCTGTCCGACACCACCGACCAAGTTGCACGTTTCCGCGCCGCAGGTTGGGACGTCCAGGAAGTTGACGGCCACAACCCCGACGAGATTGATGCAGCACTGGTTGCTGCAAAGAAAACCGACACGCCCAGCATGATCGCCTGCAAAACGCATATCGCACTTGGTCATGCGGCGCAGGACACCTCCAAAGGCCACGGCGCCTTGACCGATCCCGCACAGATGGTTGCGGCAAAGGAAGCATGGGGCTGGACCTCCGCGCCGTTCGACATCCCCTCCGACATCAAATCCGCATGGGAAGCCATTGGCAGCCGGGGCGCGGACACCCGCCGCGCGTGGGAAGAGCGGTTCGACAAGATGCCCGGCAACAAGCGCGAGACGTTCAACCGCGCGCTGGCAGGCGATGCACCCAAGAAGCTGAGCGCAGTAATCAAAGCGTTCAAAAAGCAGACATCGGAAAACGCGCCAAAGCTGGCAACACGCGCCTCCTCTGAAAAAGTGCTCGAAGTCATCAACCCGATCCTGCCCGAGACTGTGGGCGGATCTGCTGACCTTACAGGGTCCAACAACACAAAGACCGCCGATCTGGGTGTGTTCGATCTGGAGACCCGCGGTGGTCGCTATGTCTATTGGGGCATCCGCGAGCATGGCATGTCCTCTGCAATGAATGGCATGGCGCTGCATGGTGGTGTGCGCCCCTACTCCGGTACATTTATGTGCTTCACCGATTATGCGCGCCCCGCGATGCGCCTGTCGGCGTTGATGCAGGTGCCCGTTGTCTATGTCATGACCCACGACAGCATCGGTTTGGGCGAAGACGGACCAACGCACCAGCCCGTCGAGCATCTGGCGATTTCACGCTCGACCCCCAACACGCTTGTGTTCCGCCCTGCAGACACGGTTGAAACTGCGGAAGCTTGGGAAGTGGCGTTCACGGAAAAAACCCGCCCCTCCGTTTTGTCGCTGACGCGCCAAGGCCTCCCTACTGTGCGTCTGGAACATAAGAACAAGAACATGACCGCACTCGGCGCCTACACGTTGGTCGATGCAGAAGGCAAACGTCAGGTTATCCTGATCGCCACAGGCTCCGAAGTAGCGATTGCTCTCGAAGCGCGCGACCTGTTGCAAGCGGAAGGCATTGGCACACGTGTTGTTTCCATGCCGTGTATGGAATTGTTTGCGCAACAAGACGATGCCTACCGCAAGCGCATTCTACCTGGAGGTGCCGTGCGTGTTGGTGTCGAGGCTGGTGTGCGCCAAGGCTGGGACCAGTGGCTTTTCGGTGAGCGCGGCAAATATGGCAAAGCTGATTTCGTCGGAATGGACAGATTCGGGGCATCCGCCCCTGCGGACGAATTGTTTGTGAAATTCGGAATTACAGCCGAGAATGTCGCTCAAAAGGCAAAAGCACTTCTCTAAAATCTATATGAATATGACGATTCGGGCGGTACCTGACCAAGGTGCCGCCCTTATTGTTCCCGGATTAGGGGTAGTTTGGACCCGCCATATCGGCCAATTCACGCCAATTTCGCCTCATTTCCGGCAATCTTCGGCCACATAACCCACCTAAAAGAAAGAATGGGTTGATCGGTAGGAATACTTTGCTAAAGATTGCTACCTAGAGTAAGTATAGTGCTACCATAGGTGGAGACATATCATGGCTTATCTTTTGACAGCAGTAATGACCGGCGGGATTGCCGCCATCCTTTCATTATTTGCAGGCGATTCCTGGGGTCAAATTTTCCTCAACTACGTGCTCTACGGTAACCTTGGCATGGCAGCACTTGTGATCGCGATGATGAGCGCTCGCAGATTTGACCGTAACAGCGACACCTAAAGCGCCTCCCCTATTTTGAGAAAAGCTTGCGCCAGATTGGTGTAACCAGTTTTTCACCCAGCGGGATCAACAGCAGACCAAAGCAAAGCCCCAACACCCCGTCAATTGCCGCTGTTGAAAACCATTCGGTAAAGCCCGTGAAGCTGCTCGGCACTACATGACCAATCGCATAGGCGATATCGTGGATCACATGTGCAGGTGCTGCGAACCCGATTTCCTCCAACCCGTGAATGATGATCGATCCGCCGACCCAAAGCATTGCGGCCGTCCCCACAACAGTGAGCAGCCGCAAGAAACCGGGCATACCGCGCACAAGGGCACGGCCTACTGCACGTGTGGGTGAGAGGCGACCTTTGTTGGCCATCACCAGACCTACATCATCCATCTTCACAATCAGCGCGACAGAACCGTAAACCGCAACGGTGATAATCACCGCCACAGTCGCCAGCGTGGCCGCTTCCATCCAGAAGTTACTCTCGGGAATCGCGGCAAGCGATATCGTCATGATTTCAGCGGAGAGGATGAAGTCGGTCTTGATTGCACCTTCGGCCTTTTCTTCCTCAAGGGCGGCGGGGTCTTCTATTTTTGTTTCCTTGTTCGGATAATCCTCGTGGCCATGGCCCCACCCCATCACATGGGCGACCTTCTCGGCCCCCTCAAAGCACAGGTACGACCCGCCTAACATCAACAGGGGCGCAATGGCCCAAGGTGCAAAAGCCGACAGCGCCAATCCGGCGGGCAACAAGAACAGCAGTTTGTTTTTCAGGGACCCTTTGGTAATGCGCCAGATGATCGGCAGTTCGCGCTCTGCTTTGAAGCCCGCCACATATTTTGGCGACACAGCAGCATCATCAATCACAGCACCAGCGGCCTTGGCCGAGGCTTTGGTTGCTTGTGCCACCACATCATCCACCGATGATGCCGCCACTTTTGCAATCGCTGCAACATCGTCCAGCAGGGCAATTAATCCGCTCATCTATCCGCTCCGTATTCTTGTTGAGATACAGCTAAAGCAGCGGCGCGAAATTGCCAATGCAGGACTGCGGCCATGCCGTTACCGCTAACCCGCTAACTTTAACGCTAACATCACACGCAAACGCACCATTCCCTCTGGCCCCTACGCGCAGCGGGGGTTTATAGCAGCCTCAACTGATCCCCAAAGGAGCCTATTATGACCATCAAAGTCGGAATAAACGGTTTTGGCCGCATCGGCCGTTGCACCCTCTCGCACATCGCGCGCTCTGGCCGCGACGATATTCAGGTGGTCAAGCTGAACGCCACTGGCCCCATCGAGACCGCAATGCACCTGCTGAAATACGATTCCGTGCATGGCCGCTTTCCCAACGAGATCACGATTGGCGATGGCACCATCAATCTGGGCCAGAATGATATCAAGGTCATGTCGACCTACAACCTTGATGAGCTGGACTGGTCCGGCTGTGACGTTGTGCTGGAATGCACGGGCCAATTCAATGATGGCGAAAAGGCAAACGCGCACATCCGTCAGGGCGCAAAAAAGGTCCTCCTCTCCGCGCCGGGCAAGAACGTGGACCGCACCGTTGTCATGGGCGTGAACGATGACGCATTAGTTGCAAGCGACATCATGGTTTCCAACGGGTCCTGCACCACAAACTGCCTCGCCCCGCTGGCGAAGGTCCTGCACGAATCTGTGGGCATCGAGAGTGGCATCATGACCACCATCCACAGCTATACGGGCGACCAGCCCACATTGGACAAGCGCCACAAAGACCTCTACCGCGCCCGTGCGGCTGCAATGGCAATTATTCCGACCTCTACCGGAGCTGCAAAAGCACTGGGTGAAGTGCTGCCCGCGCTGAAAGGAAAGCTCGACGGGACTGCCCTGCGTGTCCCAACGCCAAACGTGAGCGCCGTTGACCTGACCTTCACCGCGTCACGCGATGTGACGGTTGACGAGGTGAACGCCGCCGCCCAAGCCGCATCAGAGGGCCCGATGTCCAACGTCATGGCCTATGACCCGGAAAAGAAAGTCTCCATCGACTTTAACCAGACCGAGCACAGTTCGATCTTTGCCCCTGACCAGACGGTTGTGGTGGGCGGGCGCACCGTGCGTGTGCTGGCTTGGTACGATAATGAATGGGCATTTTCCGTGCGTATGGCCGATGTGGCTGTTGCAATGGGCAAACTTGGCTAAGCCTTGCCGCGATGAACTGCCTGCCCTAGAAGGGGCAGGCAACTTTAAGGGCGCGCGCCATGACCAACCGGATCGCAATCGTACTCGGCCTCATTATCATTGGCGCGATCGTCGTGGACTATGTTTTTTATGGCACTGAACACGCCATATTCCTTGCAAAAAAGATGACCGAGCTGATCGAATGGTTAGCCTTCTGGCGTTAGAATTCGAGAAGGCGCAGGACAGTCACGGCCTTGTGCTGTTGAACATCGCTAAACCCTGCCCTAGGTTGCCATCAGAGCACGGCCAGCCAGAAAATAGAGACATAGCATGACCATAAAAGTCGGGATCAACGGTTTTGGCCGCATTGGCCGCAACATTCTGCGCGCGCTGATCGAGAGTGGGCGCGACGACATTGAAGTGGTCGCCATCAACGATCTGGCCCCGATTGAGACCAACGCCCATCTGTTCGAATTCGACAGTGTGCATGGCAGGTTTGGGCGCGAGGTCACATGGGGTGACGGCATATTGGATGTGGGCCGTGGCCCAATCCGCGTCACATCCGAGCGTGCCCCCGAAAACCTGCCTTGGGCGGATGTGGACATCGCGATGGAATGCACCGGCATCTTTCGTGCGCCTAAGGCGGCAGCCCTGCACCTCCAGAATGGCGCAAAAAAAGTACTGCTCTCCGCCCCCGCCAAGGGCGAGATGAAGATGATTGTCTATGGCGTCAATGACGCGCTGCTGCGCGCAGAGGATACGCTTGTCTCCAACGCGTCGTGCACCACCAACTGCCTCGCCCCGCTGACCCATGCGCTCCACAATGCGTTCGGGATCATCAGAGGGCATATGACAACCGTGCACAGCTATACCGGTGATCAATCCATTCATGACAAGGCGCATCCCGATCTCAACCGCGCGCGCGCCGCCGCTCTGTCAATGATCCCGACAACAACGGGTGCGGCAGTGGCATTGGGCCTTGTCCTGCCTGAACTCGACGGGCTGATCACAGGTACTGCTATCCGCGTGCCAACGCCCAATGTCTCCTGCATCGACATGGTGGTCGAGCTGGGCCGCAATGCGACAGCGCAAGAAGTGAACATCGCCCTCACAGCAGCGTCCAAAGAGATGCACGGCGTGATGGATGTTACATCGCGCAAATTGGTCTCGATCGACCTGAACCACGATCCGCACAGCACAATCGTGGCCTTGGATCAAACCGCCATGCAGAAGGAAAACCTTCTGCGTGTGTTTGCGTGGTACGATAACGAATGGGGCTTTTCCAACCGTATGCTCGACACGGCTGCAGCGATGATGCGCGCCTAGGCGTTACTTGCCAAAGCGCGCTTTAAGCTCAGAGTTCACCCGCGGCGGGACGAATTTACTCACGTCCCCGTCCAGCCGTGCAATCTCTTTGACCAGCTTGCTGGCAATCGCCTGATGCTGGGCTTCGGCCATCAGAAATACAGTCTCGATCTCGTCGTTGAGCTGTCTGTTCATGCCAACCATCTGATATTCATACTCAAAATCCGCTACGGCGCGCAGACCCCGAATGATGAGCGAAGCCCCCACATCCTTTGCGCAGTCAATCAGCAGGTTCTCGAACGGGTGCACTGCAATCTCGACGCCTGTGTCACGCACCAATTCGGCACATTCATGCTCGATCATCGCAACACGCTCTTCAAGCGTAAACAGCGGCCCCTTATCGCGGTTGATGGCCACACCAATCACCAGCTTATCCACCAGAGAAGCCGCGCGGCGAATGATATCAATATGCCCCAATGTAATGGGGTCGAATGTGCCGGGATATAGGCCAACGCGCATGGGCAGCGCTCCTTGGTTCAAACAGTATTAGAACCCCAAGCAACCACGCGACGCGCGCAGATGCAAGAGCGGCTAGTTACCTCGGATCATCCCCTCAAGGGCGTCCTTTTCCATCGCCAGCTCCATCAGGCGCGCTTTGACCACATCGCCGAGTGATATAAGTCCGACCAGCACGCCATCGTCAAGAACAGGCATGTGGCGAAACCGCCCTTCGGTCATCTGCGCCAGAACAGCGTCGGCACGCATGTCACGGGTACAGGTTACAAGTTTGGCCGTCATAATGCTGCTCACCGTTTCCATCAAACAGGCAGCGCCTTCCTGTCCAACGCGGCGCACAATATCGCGCTCCGAGACAATGCCGTCGGGTGTTTTCTCGTCCCTCGACACGATGAGCGTCCCGATGCGACGCTCCGACAACATCTGCGCCGCTTGCGAAATCGTTGTGGACGGCAAGACCGTGACTACCGTTTCGTCCGCCTTGGTTTTAAGAATTTGCGACACTAACATATAATTTCTCCCCTGCTCAACGTGTTGAAGTGCCTCAATGGTCGCGCGGGAATGGCGCTTGTGTCAAGGACGCAAGCCTTAACGCACCAGCGATTCTAACCGTGCCACCTCATCGCGCAGCCCCCGCGACAGCAGATCCGCAAACCGTGCCAGCCGCAGATTGCGTGCGTCATCTGCGTGGCGGATCAGATAAAACGCACGGGTAAGGCTCACAGCATCCGCCAGAACCCATCGCAACTCGGGCGCGAACGGAAGGCTGAAATCATGCACAATCCCCACGCCTGCGCCCTGTCGTAACATATTCACCTGCACGGAGACCGAATTAGACGCCAGCGCCACACGCCCTGCGCCTAGATCTGCCAGATAATCCAATTCCCGATCGAAAATCATATCCGGAATATAGCCGACAATCCGGTGTTTCTTGAGGTCCTCCCGCTCCGAAATAGCACCATGCTGCGCCAGATAGGCATCAGACGCCGCCAGATGCAGCTTATACTCTGTGACTTGGCGCACCACGAGCCGCCCCGCCGTGGGCGCACTCACCCCAATCGCCATATCTGCCTCACGCCGCGTCAGGTTAAACACGCGCGGCAGCGCTACAATCTGGATATCAAGCTGCGGGTTATCGCGCCCGATAGCAGCGCACACTTGCGGCAGAAGGAAGTTCGCACACCCATCCGGCGCGCCCAGCCTGATCTGCCCGCTCAATGTCTCGCTCTGCGCCACATCACCCACAGCCGCGCCGCGCATCGCCTGCTCTACGGCACCTGCCCGCTCCAAAAGCTGCTCGCCCGCTTGCGTCAGCGCATACCCCTGCGGGGATTTGACGAACAGACCGACTTCCAGACCCTTCTCCAGACGTGCCATCCGCCGCCCCACCGTGGCAGGGTCAAGCCGCAAGACCTTGCCCGCCCCTGAAAGGCTCTGCTCGCGCGCCACCACCAGAAACAAACGCAAATCATCCCAGTTTCGCACAAAGGTCCTCCTTCATTAACTTCCCCTGTTTACTCAATCCAATAGCTCCAAAAACCGCATACCTACAAAAATGCAAAGCAGTTTTGAAATCTTGCCTCTACCCCCCGCCTTTTTGCAAGACTAGAGTGGTGCCAAATCCAACAGGAGAGCGACCATGCAAGAACTCACCCACTACATCAACGGCGAACACGTCAAAGGCACCTCTGGCCGCTTTGCGGATGTGATGAACCCGGCCACTGGCGAAGTTCAGGCCAAGTGCCCCCTCGCCAACAAGGCCGAGATGGAACAGGCCGTTGCTTTCGCTGCAGCCGCCCAACCCAAATGGGCCGCGACCAACCCACAGCGCCGCGCGCGGGTTTTGATGAAGCTCGTTGATCTGCTGAACCGTGATATGGACAAGCTGGCCGAAGCACTCAGCCGCGAGCATGGCAAAACCCTGCCAGACGCAGCAGGCGACGTGCAGCGTGGCCTCGAAGTGGTGGAATACTGCATCGGTGCGCCGCAACTGCTCAAAGGCGAATATACTGATTCCGCGGGCCCCGGCATCGACATGTACTCCATGCGTCAAGCCTTGGGCGTCACAGCCGGCATCACGCCGTTCAACTTCCCTGCTATGATCCCGATGTGGATGTTTGCCCCTGCGATCGCATGCGGCAACGCATTTATCCTCAAGCCGTCCGAGCGGGACCCTTCCGTCCCCTTGATGCTGGCCGAACTGGCCGAAGAAGCGGGCCTGCCCAAGGGTATCTTGCAGGTTGTGAACGGCGACAAGGAAGCCGTCGATGCGATCCTCTATGACGAAACGATCCAGTCCGTCGGCTTTGTCGGCTCCACGCCGATCGCGGAATACATCTATTCTACAGGTTGTGCACAGGGCAAACGCGTTCAGTGCTTTGGTGGTGCCAAGAACCACATGATCATCATGCCCGACGCCGATATGGCACAGGCCGCCGACGCGCTGATTGGCGCAGGTTACGGCGCCGCAGGCGAGCGGTGCATGGCGATCTCCGTTGCCGTTCCCGTGGGTGACGAAACAGCAGACAAGCTCATCGCGGAGCTGGTCCCGCGCATCGAAAAGCTCAAAGTAGGCCCCTACACATCCGGTAAGGATGTCGACTATGGCCCCGTTGTCACCGCCGCCGCAAAGGCAAACATCGAGCGTCTGGTACAAACCGGCATCGACCAAGGCGCCAAACTGGTCGTCGACGGTCGTGGTTTCAAATTGCAGGGCTATGAGGACGGCTATTTCATCGGGCCGCACCTGTTTGACCACGCGACCAAAGACATGGACATCTACACCCAAGAGATTTTTGGCCCCGTCCTGACGTGTGTGCGTGCTGAAACCTATGAAGAAGCGTTGAAACTTGCCATGGATCACGAATATGGCAACGGCACCGCGATCTTTACCCGTGACGGCGATGCGGCGCGAGATTTCGCCAACCGTATCAACGTGGGTATGATCGGGATCAACGTGCCAATCCCTGTGCCGCTGGCCTACCACACCTTTGGCGGCTGGAAGAAATCCGTCTTTGGTGACCTGAACCAGCATGGACCAGACGCGTTCAAATTCTACACACGCACAAAGACTGTCACAGCACGCTGGCCCTCGGGCATCAAAGAAGGCGGCGAGTTCTCTATTCCAATTATGGAATGAGCGAAGCGATTTGCCCTTTAAAGGCGGAATAATGAAAGGGGGCGGCGTTTAGAATGAACGCCGCCCTTATTTGAAAGAATGGGAGTGCTGTGACAAACTCCTGAAAGAATTGCCAACTAGCGTTTGAGCGGAAACCTTTGGGAGAACGACATGGATTTTGCACTGAGCGAAGAACAAACCGCCATTTTCGATATGGCCTATGCCTTTGGCCAAGAGCATATCGCGCCACATGCGCAAGCATGGGAGAAGGCCGAGACGATTCCCAAAGAGCTTTGGCCGCAGATTGCAGAATTGGGGTTTGGCGGCCTGTACGTATCCGAGGAAGCGGGCGGTTCCGGCCTGTCACGGCTCGATGCGACTTTGGTGTTCGAGGCATTGTCCATGGCCTGCCCCTCCGTCGCGGCATTCCTGTCGATCCACAATATGTGCGCCAAGATGCTCGACAGCTTTGCCTCCGATGAGTTGAAGGGGCGGATCATGGCGGATGTCCTCTCCATGAACACGGTGCTCAGCTATTGCCTGACAGAGCCGGGATCAGGCTCGGACGCCGCAGCGCTCAAGACACGCGCGGAGCGGACCAACGAAGGCTACAGCCTGAACGGGACCAAAGCGTTCATCTCGGGCGGCGGATATTCTGACGCCTATGTCTGCATGGTGCGCACAGCAGACGGTGGCGCAGCGGGCGTATCAACCGTCTATGTCGAGGACGGCACTGACGGCCTCAGCTTTGGCGGATTAGAGGATAAAATGGGCTGGCGCAGTCAACCGACCGCCCAAGTGCAATTTGATAATTGCAACATCCCTGCGGGGAATTTGGTCGGTGAAGAAGGCCAAGGTTTCAAATATGCGATGAAGGGCCTTGATGGGGGCCGTTTGAACATTTCGGCCTGCTCGCTCGGGGCTGCACAGACCGCCCTGACCAAAACGCTGGACTATATGGGCGAGCGTAAGGCATTTGGAAAGCCGATTGACCAGTTTCAGGGGCTTCAATTCCGCTTGGCCGACATGGAAATCGAGCTGCAAGCCGCGCGGATATTCCTACGTCAGGCAGCGTGGAAGCTCGACAATGGCGATCCCGATGCAACCAAGTTCTGCGCCATGGCCAAGAAGTTTGTGACCGAAGCGGGCAGCCGCGTGGTAGACCAGTGCCTGCAATTGCATGGCGGCTATGGCTACCTTGCTGACTACGGCATCGAAAAGCTGGTGCGCGACCTGCGGGTGCACCAGATTTTGGAAGGCACCAACGAGATCATGCGCGTCATTGTCTCCCGCGATATGTTGAAGAATCGCTGATGGATGATATCGACATTC
>CBDTVN010000008.1:0-48420 GCA_965364195.1 uncultured Sulfitobacter sp.
CGCGCAGAGGCGACGACCGTGTCTGTATCCGCCGACTGGCCCGTCACAATGCGCCCGTCTTCCTCCAGACGCACAGACACGGTGGCTTGGGCATCGGTGCCCTCAGTGACGGCGGCCACCTGATAGAGTTGCAGGCGGGCGGAGTGATCGACCATTGCTTTGATGCATTTGAAGGAGGCATCGACGGGGCCATCGCCCGATTGCTCGGTGCTATGCTCGGTTCCGTCCACGATCAGAGTCATCTTGGCCTCGTTCGGCCCATCAGTGCCACAGACGACATGCATCGACTTGAGCTTGATCCGATCGGTCTCTGGGTCTGAGGCGATGCGCATCAGGGCGATCAAATCCTCGTCGTAGATTTCCTTCTTCCGATCGGCCAGTTCTTTGAACCGTACAAAAACATCTTTGAGTTGGTTGTCGCCCAACTCATAGCCCAGATTTTCGAGCTTGGAGCGAAGCGCGGCGCGGCCAGAGTGTTTGCCCATGACGATGTTCGTTTCGGTCAGGCCTACGTCTTCGGGGCGCATGATCTCGAAGGTCTCTGCGTTTTTCAGCATACCATCTTGGTGGATGCCGCTCTCGTGCGCAAAGGCGTTCTTGCCTACAATTGCTTTGTTGAACTGCACAGCGAAGCCGCTCACGCTGGCCACGCGGCGCGAGATATTCATCAGCTTGGTTGAGTCCACGCGGGTTTGATACGGCATAATATCGTTCCGGACTTTCATGGCCATCACGACTTCCTCGAGTGCCGTATTACCCGCTCGCTCGCCCAAGCCGTTGATCGTACATTCAATCTGGCGTGCGCCTGCCTCAACCGCGGCCAAGGAATTCGCTGTCGCCATGCCCAGATCATTGTGGCAATGGGTGGCGAAGATGATCTCATCCGACCCCGGTACACGCTCCAGCAACATGCGGATCAGCTCCGCACTTTCACGCGGCGCAGTATAGCCGACGGTGTCGGGAATGTTGATCGTGGTAGCACCTGCTTTGATCGCGATCTCGACAGTGCGGCAAAGGTAATCAGCCTCGGTCCGCGTGGCGTCCATCGGCGACCACTGCACGTTTTCGCACAGGTTACGGGCGTGTGTGACCGTCTCATGGATGCGGTCGGCCATCTCGTTCATGGTGAGGTTCGGGATGGCGCGGTGCAGTGGCGAGGTGCCAATAAACGTATGGATGCGTGGGTTGCGGGCGTGTTTCACGGCCTCCCAACAGCGGTCGATATCACCGAACTGCGCGCGGGCGAGGCCGCAAATCTGCGCTGTCTGCGCTTGGCGCGCGATCTCGGATACGGCGGCGAAATCACCTTCGGATGCGATAGGAAATCCTGCCTCGATGACGTCCACGCCCATCTCGTCGAGCAGTTGTGCGATTTCGATTTTTTCGGCGTGGGTCATCGTGGCACCGGGCGATTGCTCCCCGTCACGCAAAGTCGTGTCAAAGATCAAGACGCGGTCTTGTTTGATAGTAGTCATGTGATTGGCTTTCTTTTGTCTGCTGTTCTTGGCGCGCGGCACATCCCTCTGAGCGGGCGCGCCTTTTGGCACGCTCAGAGGCGGGCTAGCAGCAGGAGTGCACGCAGCGATGGCGCAGAAATATGCGCGAAACGGGGGCTATGTGCGATTGTGTTCATAGGCACAGTTATAACGAGGGTTTTTCAGATGGGAAGGGTGGAATTCAACCTTTTGTGATCACCTGCCTACGGGCAAACCACGATGAGTTTATGGAAGAAATGAAGGTATGGCGGAGCGTTGAATGGGGAAGCACGTGCGCTAGCTCTGCCTCATGGATAGATTTTTGATTATTGGCGCCTCGGGCGGAATTGGTGCGGCGCTCACGGCAGCATTGCGGGGGCAAGGTGCTGAAGTTGTGCCGCTTTCGCGGTCGGTTGATGGGTTTGACATCACGGATGAGGCAAGCGTGGAGGCGCATCTAAGTGCGCTGGAGGGGCTGTTTGACGGGCTGATCGTGGCCTCCGGCGCGTTGGAGATTGACAGTGTGGAGCCGGAGAAGAGTATCCGCGCTGTGAGCGCGCAGGCGATGGCGGATCAGTTTGCGGTGAATGCGATTGGGCCCGCGTTGGTGCTGCGGCACGCGGCACGGTTGCTTCCGCGTAAGGGGCGGAGTGTTTGTGCGGTTCTGACGGCGCGGGTCGGGTCAATCGGAGATAACCGGATTGGCGGCTGGACCAGCTACCGCGCGGCAAAAGCTGCGGCCAACCAGATTGTACATACCACGGCGATAGAGTTGGCGCGGACGCATAAAGAACTGGTCTGTGTCGCGTTGCACCCCGGCACCGTGCAGACGCCTTTCACGGCCAAGTATCTTGCACGGCATCCTGCGGTGCCCGCACAGGAGGCGGCGCAAAATTTGCTGAACGTGCTGAAAGGTTTGAAGCCCGCCCAGACAGGCGGCTTCTATGATTGGGCCGGTACGGAGGTAGAGTGGTGAGCCGCCTAATATTGGTTCTGGGGGACCAGCTCTCGGAAGGGCTGAGTGCATTGCGCGCGGGAGACCCTGCGACGGATACTGTTGTGATGGCGGAGGTCGCTGAGGAGGCGGCCTATGTGAAGCACCATCCAAAGAAGATTGCGTTGATTTTCAGCGCGATGCGCAAGTTCGCGGCTGGATTAGAGGTGGATGGCTGGACTGTCGCCTACGCTCAGTTGGACGATACCGGCAACGCGGGATCCATCGTGGGAGAGTTGCTGCGGCGGGCGGAGCAGACTGGCGCGCAGGAGGTGATCTGTACCGAGCCTGGCGAATGGCGACTGATTAACAAGCTGACCCACGCGCCGATCAAGACGACGATCTTGCAGGACGATCGCTTTCTGGCTTCACACAGAGAGTTCGAGGAATGGGCGGAGGGGCGCAAGGCTCTGAGAATGGAGTATTTCTACCGTGACATGCGGCGAAAGACCGGTCTGCTCATGGATGGGGATAAGCCGGTTGGTGGGCAGTGGAATTTTGACCATGATAACCGCAAGCCCGCGCCGGGGAGTGTTGATCCCAAGGGGCCGCTAAAGTTTGAGCCAGACAATGTAACGGGCGATGTGCTGGGGCTGGTCGAAGCGAAATTCGAAAGCCATTTTGGTGAGCTGCGCCCCTTTTGGTTTGCCACCACACGCCCGCAGGCGCTGGAGGCGTTGGACCATTTTATTGCCTATTCGCTGCCCACTTTTGGCGACTATCAGGATGCGATGCTGCGGGGGGAGGACTTTCTCTTTCATGCGATCATCTCCCCCTACCTCAATATTGGATTGTTGGGGCCGTTGGAGGTTTGCCAAGCTGCGGAAAAAGCCTACGAAAACGGTGATGCCCCGATCAACGCAGTAGAAGGATTTATTCGTCAGATCATTGGCTGGCGGGAGTACGTGCGGGGCATCTATTTCCTTGAGGGGCCGGAGTACGCGTCACGCAATGCTCTGAAGCAGACACGGGATTTGCCCGCAATGTACTGGGGCGGCGAAACAAAGATGGCCTGTATGGAAGCCGCTGTGGGGCAGACGGCGCGAGAAGCCTATGCGCACCACATCCAACGTCTGATGGTGACGGGCAACTTTGCTCTGCTGGCGGGGATCGATCCGGGTCAGGTCTCGGACTGGTATCTGGAGGTCTATGCGGACGCGTTCGAGTGGGTCGAAGCGCCGAACGTTGTGGGGATGAGCCAGTTCGCGGATGGCGGCGTGATCGCGTCAAAACCCTACGTGTCTTCCGGGGCCTACATCAACCGCATGTCCGATTACTGCAAGGGCTGTGCCTATAAGGTGAGCCAGAAAACAGGTGAAGGGGCGTGCCCGTTCAACACGCTGTACTGGCACTTTCTGGACCGTCATCGGGAGCGGTTTTCGAATAACGCAAGGATGGGCAATATGTACCGGACATGGGACCGGATGGACGAGGAGAAGCGCGCAACAGTTCTGTCGGATGCGGATGTTGTTTTGGCGAAATTGGATGCGGGCGAGGTAGTCTAACCTAAACCTTACCAGCCTTAGGTTAATGGCCCGCAGGCACGGGTTTTTTCCTTCCCCTGTGCGGAATGTGTACATTTCGCGTGTGACATAAGGAGTATTGACGGAAGGTACGTTGCGTACTGTTCACCGCTTCAAGTTGACGTTAGGTTCCCCAATTAGAAATCGGGAGATGTCGCATGGATGATCTGAGCAGCTACCGCGCCAAATCGGGCAACCTTGTTCCTGTCTGGACGCTTGAGATACAAACGCTTCCTGCGGATGTGGACCGTATTCTGGATGCTGTGATGGAAGTGCATTCTCTGGACTTTGGCAACTACCTGCGCAACGCAAGTGTGTCAGGTGTCGGATGGGAGACGTCACAGCCCAAAGAGGGGTCAACGACGACAACGCACCTCAAAGGGTTCAAGGCAGGTGGAACTGAGAGCTATCCAATCGTCGAGCTCAAGATTTCCGTTCCGCGTGACGTACGCGTACTGGAAAAGGTCATGGATGCGATCCTGTATGTGCATCAATATGAAGAGCCGGTGATCTATGTGCGCGAGGATTGGGCGAGCCGTGCGGCGTATAATCCCAAAAACGACAACCCGAACCGTTGGTGGAATAACGGGCGCGGGTTGCCAAAGAAGATTTAGACATATTGAGGCTCTAGCCGGGGATATCGGAGCTTAATGCCGCTACGACCCGCTTTGTCTCATTTGACCAAAGGCGCGACGGCTGAACCTGTTGTTTTGCCTCAAAGGGCTGTGCGCTTTTTACCTATCTTGGCTAAACAAGAGCCACCACGATGGCAGGGAATCCCACCATTCCCAAACAAATAATAGCTACCGAGATTCCCAGACCGTTGAACATGTTACTTCCTTGATTTTAAAGATTGAACTGATGATTAAGAATTAAGACTGGCACACATGCAATCAATGCGGCGGCATGCCGCACCTCGTAGATTTCGGGTATTATTCGGCGGATTCGGGTTGCCGAAGAAGGCTTAGTGACAATGGGCTGGTTTTGATCCGCCGTGGCAGCATTTGCCGAGAGTTTTGGAGAATTACCCATGTTTTTCTCGACTGTCTCGTGGCGCTTCCTCCCGATCAAATAGCCCGTAGTTCCTGATCACGTCGGCGATGCGCAAGTGGTAGTTGGTGAACATACCGCTGCGGCCTGCGGATTGGGCGGCGCGGTGTTTGGTAAGGCGGCGCCAGTCCTCGATGGCTTGCTGGTCGCGGAAGAAGGATAGGGACAGGAGCTTGTCGGGGTTTGTCAGGCTTTGAAACCGCTCGACGGAGATGAAGCCGTCAATCTCATCGACCAGTGGACGCATCAGGGCGGCCATATCCAGATAGTCGGCTTTGCGGTCCGGGTGGGGGATGACTTCGAATATGACGGCGATCATTTGTCCGGTCCGTGTGGGGCAGAGGCGAGGCGAAGGAACGTGCGGTCCTCGCGCAGCAGGAACTTCTCGGACTGGGCGAATTCATAGTTCTCGCGGCCCAATGGATCGGCGGCAAGGCGTTTGCGGTAGGCTTCATAGTCTGCCAGCGAAGGGATATTGTAGATGCCGTAGGCGAGGGTGGAAGACCCCTCATGGGGGGCATAATAGCCGACAAGATCGGCACCGCAGCGTGGGATCGCCTGACCCCAGTTGCGGGCGTATTGTTCGAACTGTGCTTTTTTGGTGGGATCAATTTGATAGCGAATGATGCAGGTGAGCATGGTTTTTCCTCATTGTTGATGCCCTTGTTTTACCTGTTGTCAGGCGTAGATGCTTCGCCTACGGTCGAAGTATGAAAGAAGGCCCTGACATTGCCCGTATTGCTGCGTTGATCGGCGATCCTGCGCGCGCGAATATACTTGGCGCACTTATGAGCGGTAAGGCGTTCACCGCGACCGAGCTGTCGCATGAGGCGGGCGTGACCGTGCAAACAGCGAGCGCGCATCTGGCCAAGCTGGAGGCGGGCGGGTTAACGGTGGCGCGCAAATCTGGGCGGCATAAGTATATCTCGCTGGCGGGTGCCGAGGTGGCTGCTGTATTAGAGGCCCTGATGGGGTTGGCTGCAGGGCAGGGACATTTGCGCACGCGCACGGGCCCTGCTGACAGCGCGCTGCGTGAGGCGCGCGTGTGCTACAACCATCTGGCGGGTGCACGAGGGATTGCGATGTATGACGCGATGCTGGTGCGCGGTGATCTGGTTGAGAATGGTGAAGACGTGGAGCTGACTGCGACGGGCGCGGAATTTGTGACGGGGTTCGGCGTGGATCTGGTGGCGCTTGAGAAGGCGCGCGCACCAGTGTGCCGGACCTGTCTGGATTGGAGCGCGCGGCGCACGCATTTGGCAGGCGGGCTGGGCCGTGCGATGCTGGTACGTATGGAGCACCTTGGCTGGGCCAAGCGCGAAATCGGTAGCCGCGTGGTGCGTTTTGCGCGCGCAGGGGGCGTTGCGTTTGAGGCGCAGTTTGGAAGCCATGGTTAGGCGGGCGGCTTGTTTGGAGCTCGCGCATCTGTAAACCTCCGGCAAAACCACAAAAAAAGAGCAGAGATACCCATGCCAGTGACGCCGCCCGACTTCCCCCATTCCACCGCCATGAACGCCTACGGGTTTTATTGCATCCCCGGGGCGTTTCGAAAACGTGAGGTGTCGCAACGGTTGCTTAAGGGCCGAGTGAACGAGCCGCGCACGCTTAGCCTGATCCAGCAGTTTGCGGGGAGTGGTGATATTGTGAGTGGGGGTGCGTTTGTGGGGGATTTCCTGCCTGCGATGTCACGTGCTCTCAAACGCGGTGCGCATCTACATTCGTTCGAGCCAAACCCGATTGGGTTTGCAGCGACGACGATGACTTTGGCGCTAAATGATCTCAAAAACGTCAAGCTATCGCCGGTGGCCGTGGGCAATGAGACGGGGGTACTGCCGCTGTTGGTGGCGGATGAAGCGGGTAGGCAGATGGGTGGCACATCGAAGATTGTGCAAGAGGCCCAAGAGGGGCGCACGGTTGATGTGGATATTGTGCGGATTGATGATCTGGTGCCGGACAGCCGGAAAGTGAGCGTGCTTCAGCTCGATATCGAGGGTTATGAATGGCCCGCGTTGGAGGGTGCAACGCAGACGATTGCGAACGGACATCCGTTGATTGTGTTGGAGACGTTGGCAGCGCAAGACCCGCACGAGATCGAAACTAAGCTGCGCGCGCTTTGCCCTGCGGGGGAGTATACGTTTATGGGCATGATGGAGCGGAACGCGTTTTATAAACCCTACAAACCACGCAAGTGATTAGAGATCAGTCGGTGGCGGTGGTTTCCGCTGCTGGCTCTACGGCTTCGGGTGCGGCAGGTTGTGCTAATGCGCCGTCATCCCACTCACCCGACGTTTGCTCACCTGTCGCGTAGGTCATTGTGCCTGTGCCTTGGCGCTTACCGTCCTTGAACATGCCGACATAGACATCGCCATTGACGTAGGTCGCGGTGCCCGTCCCCTCAATCTCGCCATCCGCCCACTGCCCCTCATAGACAAAGCCGCTGGCCATTGTGATTGTGCCCGTCCCTGCGCGGCGGCCCTCAACAAACGCGCCGACATAGACGGTGCCGTCGGGATAGGTTGCGGTGCCGGTGCCGTGGCGCAGCCCTGCTTTCCAGCTTCCGACATAAGAGCGGCCATCGCCGTAGTCGAGCGTGCCTTGGCCCTCGTTGCGCGCATCTACGAATCCGCCCTCATAAACCATGCCATTGGGGTAGGTCGCGCGGCCCTGCCCCTCGATCACGCCCGCGGACCACTCGCCCACATAGGTAGAGCCGTCGGGATAGGTGATGCTGCCCGCACCTTCGGCGAGGTTATCTTTGAACAGGCCAGTTTGGACCGAGCCGTCGGGATAGGTCACGGTGCCGGCGCCCTCCGCACTGCCCGCGAGCCATTCGCCCTCGTACTTATAGCCGTCTGAGCCTGTGAACGTGCCGATACCGTGGCGTTGATCATCGAGATAGGCACCCACATAGATATCGCCCGCAACGGTGGTGGAGGTGCCAATGCCTTCGCGGCGGCCCTCAACGAGATCGCCCTCGTAGGTGTCGCCGTTGGCCTGTATAATCGCGCCCCTGCCGTTGAGTTGGCCATTGGCCCAGTTGCCCTCAAGGATGAACCCTTCGGGGTGGGTTAGTTTGCCCGCGCCCGAGCGTGCGCCATTAACCACTGTGCCTTCATAGATCGCCCCTTCGGCGTCGTTGATCACAGCCTGTCCGGTTGCTTGCCCATCGACCCAGTCGCCTTTGTACTCATAGCCGGCAGGGGTCACGAGAACCCCTTTTCCATTGCGTTTTCCATTGCGAAAGCTGCCCTCATAGCGCTCACCGTTGGCGTGAATAGCGACGCCTTGGCCCATAATAGTACCAGCTTCCCACTCCCCCTCAAAGGTGCCGCCGTCGGCCATGGTGATCTTGCCGATGCCCTCAGGCTTGCCCTTGGCAAATTCACCCTCATAGACCGAGCCGTTGGGGAAGCGCGCAATGCCGGTACCTTTGATCTCGCCCTCCACCCATTGGCCCGAATATTGGTAGCCGTTGGGCAGGGTATAGGTGCCGGCGCCATGCTGGAGCCCGTCCTTGAACGTCCCCTCATAAACGCCGCCATCATCATATTGCTTGCTGAGCACTTGGGTGTTTTGCGCAGCCGCGGCGGCGAACATCAAAGGGGTAAGAGCGGCGGCGAGCAGCAGGGTGCGAAGGGTCATGGCGGTCCTGTTCTATAGCAGTGGGCAGGGAGGCCCGACGAGTCAGCGCTCAGACTAAAGACGGCAAGCGCAAGGGGCAACGACCTTTTACCGCATGGGCCATTGCGTGCTTTCCAAGGCGGTATGATCTGCTACATCATTGCGCAGCTTTAAGAGGGTTGGACATGGCAGATCGTTTTCGCATTACATTGGGGCAGCTAAACCCGACCGTGGGTGATCTCGCGGGGAACGCCGCACAGGCTGCTGCCGCTTGGGTCGAGGGGCGCGATGCGGGGGCCGATCTGGTGGCGCTGCCGGAGATGTTTATCGCGGGCTATAACGCGCAGGATCTGGTGATGAAGCCTGCGTTCCAGCGTGATGTGATGACGCACATCGAAGGACTGGCGGCGGCCTGTGCGGACGGGCCCGCGCTGGCGATTGGTGCACCGATTGTCGAGGATGGCGCGCTTTTTAACGCGTATCTGGTGTTGAAAGGCGGCAAGATCGTGTCGCGTAGTCTCAAACACCATCTGCCCAGCGAGACGGTGTTTGACGAGGTGCGTATCTTTGATTCTGGCCCTTTGGGCGGGCCGTATTCGGTGGGCAACACGCGCATCGGTAGCCCAATTTGTGAGGATGCGTGGCATGAGGATGTGGCCGAGACCTTGGCCGAGACGGGGGCGGAGTTTTTGTTGGTGCCCAACGGCTCACCCTATCATCGGGGCAAGTTCGATACGCGGTTGAGCCATATGGTGGCGCGTGTGGTAGAGACGGAATTGCCGTTGATCTATCTTAATATGGTGGGCGGTCAGGACGACCAGATTTTTGACGGAGCAAGCTTTGGGCTGAACCCTGGGGGCAAGCTGGCGTTCCAGTTGCCTGCCTTTGATGCGGTGACACAGCATGTCGACCTCGAGCGTGGGCCTGAGGGCTGGCGCCTCGTTGAGGGCGAAAAGGTGGTGCAGGCGGGTGCTTATGCGCAGGACTACCGCGTGATGGTGCAGGGCTTGCGCGATTACATGCGCAAGACAGGATTTAAAAAGGTGCTGCTTGGCATGTCCGGCGGGATCGATTCGGCGATTGTGGCGACGATTGCGGTGGATGCGTTGGGTGCAGATAATGTGCGCTGTGTAATGTTGCCGTCTGAATATACGTCTGTGGCTTCGCTGGAGGATGCGGAGGCCTGTGCAAAGGCGCTGGGCGCGCGGTATGATTATGTACCGATCAAGGCGGGGCGCGATGCGATCACCGACACACTTGGCCCGCTGTTTGAGGGGACCAAGCCGGACTTGACGGAAGAGAATATCCAGAGCCGCCTGCGTGGTTTGCTGCTCATGGCGATGTCCAATAAATTTGGTGAAATGTTGTTGACCACCGGCAATAAGTCCGAAGTGGCCGTGGGTTATGCCACGATCTATGGCGATATGGCGGGCGGGTATAACCCCATAAAAGATTTGTATAAAATGCGGGTGTTTGAGACGTGCCGCTGGCGCAACGCCAACCATGCAGGATGGATGATGGGGCCGAAAGGTGCGGTGATCCCTGAGAATATCATCACCAAAGCGCCCTCTGCCGAGCTGCGCGATGATCAGAAAGACAGCGATAGCTTGCCCGACTATCCAGAACTGGATGCGATACTAGAGTTATTAGTCGATAAAGACGGCTCGATTGAGGAATGTGTGGCGGCGGGGTTTGACCGTGATGTGGCCAAGAAGGTCGAGCATCTGGTTTATATCTCGGAGTACAAACGCTTTCAGTCGGCACCGGGTCCGCGGCTGACGCAAGGTGCTTTCTGGCTCGACAGGCGTTATCCTATTGCCAATCGTTGGCGCGACCCGAGCTGACAATGGTGGGTTAAGATGGCATTTCGGGCTATTGTACCCTGATCCCTCGAATGATGATCAAGGACTTCTCGGCGGGCATGCCGGTTCTTCGAGGACAGATGAGGCCCAACCCGTTTTAGAGCCTTTCTTGGTAGATGCACAGAGAATTGACTTGAGCCTTCAGGCTGTGCGGCCCAAGTTCGTTCAATGCGTTATATATTTTTCAGCTTGATTATGATGATGTCGCCGATGGCTTACGCTTGCGGCGCGGATAGTGACTGTATTGTCGGGGATCGCAGCTACAGGATATCGCTGCCCAGCGGCGTTGATGCGCCTGTTGGGGCGGTGGTCTGGGCGCATGGCTACCGTGGGACAGCGGCGGGGGTTATGCGCAACGGTAGCTTGCGCAAGATGGTCCACGATCAAGGGCTGGCATTGATAGCACTGCAAGGAGTGAACGGTACATGGGATTTGCCCAACGGGCCGCGCACGCCGGACAGTACGGGGGCCGCCGAATTTGCCTATATCGAGGCGGTGATTGCGGATGCCAGCGCAAAGTTCTCGGTTGATCAGGGCAAGCTCGTGGCGAGTGGGTTTAGCGCAGGCGGTATGCTGGTGTGGAACCTTGCTTGTGCGCGACCGCAGACATTTGCGGGTTTTGTACCTTATTCGGGGACGTTCTGGCTTCAACCGCAGAGCGACTGCGCCACACCTGCGATGAGCCTGATTCATGTTCACGGAGATAATGACAGCACCGTGCCGCTGGATGGGAGGCAGATCGGGCCAACACGTCAGGGCAAGGTATCAGACGCATTGGCGATGTATGCGAATTTGGGCAATTTCACCCAAACGATGCAGGCGGATGCGGAGAAGTTGCAGTGCACCAACCGCGCCAATGATTCGGGTGAGGTTCTGGAGTTTTGCCTGTTTGAGGGCGGTCATTCGTTTCGGACCGAATACCTCGGATATGCGCTGGACCGGCTGAAGTCAGCAGGCAAGCTTTAGGCGCGCCAACTGGACAAACACGCTGTCCTGTGCAAGCACGTGAGCCAACAGGAGGCTCACTATGTCTGACAAAACTATTACCCGTTTCGCCCCGTCCCCGACCGGCTGGATTCACGTAGGAAACCTGCGCACGGCGCTGATGAACTATCTGATCGCGCGCAAGGCGGGTGGTGAGTTTATCTTGCGAATTGATGATACCGATCCCAACCGTTCCAAGGAAGAATACGTCGACGGGATCAAGCGTGATCTCGACTGGCTGGGCCTGCACTGGGACCGTGTTGAGCGCCAATCTCTGCGGTTGGAAAAGTACCATGAGGCGGCAAAAGAACTTCGTGAAATGGGACGGTTTTATGAGGCGTTCGAGACGCCGACCGAGTTGGATCTCAAGCGCAAGAAACAGCTGAACATGGGTAAACCGCCGGTCTATGACCGTGCGGCGCTGAACCTGTCGGAAGACGAAAAGAACGCCCTGCGCGATGAGCGTGGCGATGGGGTGTGGCGGTTCAAACTACTGCACGAGCGGATTGTCTGGAACGACGGTATTTTGGGCGATGTAAGTATTGACGGGGCCTCTGTCTCCGATCCGGTGCTGATCCGTGGCGATGGACAGATTTTGTACACGCTGGCCTCTGTTGTGGATGATACCGAGATGGGCGTGACCCATGTTGTGCGCGGCTCTGACCACGTCACCAACACTGGTACGCAGATTCAGATCATGAATGCGTTGGGGAGCACCCCGCCATCCTTTGCGCACCACTCGCTGTTGACGGGTCCGCAGGGTGAGGCGCTTTCCAAGCGTCTTGGCACGCTGGCGCTCAAGGATTTGCGGGAGGCTGGGATTGCACCGCAGGCATTGCTGAGCCTGATGTCCCGTCTTGGATCGTCCGATCCTGTCGAGTTGCGAACGGATATGGCGGAGTTCATCGACGGGTTTGACATCACGCGCTTTGGCTCGTCCCCGACAAAGTTTGATGCGGAGGACTTGAAGCCGCTGACCGCGAAGTATCTTGCAGCTCTGCCTTTGGCCAATGTGTCAGATGATATTGCCGCTTTGGGCGTGCCTTCAGATAAGGCAGAGCAGTTCTGGGCCGTGACGCGCGAGAATATCACGACGCTGCATGATCTTAAGCCGTGGTGGGAGATGTTCAGCATGGGTGCTGAGCCTGTGATTGATGACGAGGACCGCGAGTTTATCACTCAGGCCATGACCATGCTGCCCGAAGGGGAGTATGACGCAGACACATGGGGCAGCTTTACGGCAGCGGTCAAGGAGGCCACAGGGCGCAAGGGCAAGGGGCTGTTTATGCCGCTGCGCAAGGCGCTGACAGGTCAAGCGCATGGGCCTGATATGTCTGCTGTTCTGCCACTGTTGCAGGTAATCAAAGCACGCGGCTGAGGCCGTGATCGGATCGTGGCGGCGTCAGGCTGCCACGATCGTTGCATTGCGCAGGGCCAGATGCTGGTCCACCAATGCGGTCTCCTGCCCGCTAAGCGTTTGCGCGCGGGGATAGCGGGGGATGCTCCGGTCATTCAGGATTGGCGTGTCCCAGCGGTCCGTGGTGGCAAAGAAATTCGCCACACCGGCCGCGCCGAATTCGCGCAGATACCCCTGGACCACCACATCAAGATAGCTCAGCAGAATATGGTTTTCCGCATTCTCCACCCAAGTTTCATGCGGGACGGCATAGTGGGAGACATGCGGCGCAGGTTCCAATGGGTGCTGCGCGGCCTCGCCGGATGCGATGCGGGCGTAGCCGTGTTCGCGGGCGTCCAGTGCCACCCAATCGCCGTGTGGCACTTCGGCGATGAGACCGTCGATTGCGGTCTGTGGATCAGGGATCACACTGAGGAAAGCTTGCCCGCGGTCCGAAGTAAAGACCCATGTGCGGCGCCAACCTGTCAATTGCGCGCGGGTGGCGTTTTCATAGACATGGGTGTCGCGGTTGACGAGGCTGCCATAGCCGAAAAAGCAGGGATGCATGTCGTGCCTTTGCATTATGGAAGTTTGCCCTACCTAACCATCGCGAGGGGATCGGGGCAACCATGTGGATGGTGGATTGAAAAAGCTTCAAACCTTTGGCAGAACAGATTTACGGGAGGGCCAATGCCATGAAATTTACCGAAGAACATCTGTGGTTGCGCATCGAAGATGGCGAAGCAGAAATCACAGTGGGGCTGAGTGCCTATGGCGCGGAACAGCTTGGCGAAGCCAAATTTGTCGAACTGCCTGATGAGGGAGATGTTGTCTCGGCCGATGATCCGGTTGTGGTGATTGAGGCGGACGATGACGCCGTCGATATCCTCGCGCCGCTGGACGGTGAGATCACGGAAGTGAACGAACGTCTGGTCGCTGCCCCCGAGATTATCTCGGAGGATCCGCAGGGCGATGGATGGCTCTTTAAGATAAGCGTTGATGATGCGGACGCGATGGACGAGATGATGTCCGAAGGGGCTTATCAAAAGTACATCCGTTAGAGCTTATTTCGCCTCTGATCCGGTCTCTACGATAAGGAAGTTGAAGATTTTCTTCAGCTTGCTCCATGTCGCCTTATCTGGCGCAACGAGCAGATGGCCGGTTTTGCGCGTGGCATCATAGTCGCCTCCATCCAGCATCTCCACATGCGAGCCGGCACGCGCGGTAATGAGCGCGCCTGCGGCATGATCCCATGGGTGCAGCAGTGCGGTGATGCTAAAATCCACATGTCCTTGGGCCAGCATCCGGTACTCATGGGCAGAGCAGCGCAGGGTATTCACCTGCGCAAAGCCGGGGAAAGTAGCGGCGAGCTGGGCCTGCTTCTCTTTCGGGAAGAGGTGAAGCGGGATAACACCTGACATCTCTTCAAGCGGTTTGCCGGTTGCAGCCTTCAGCGTGCGGGCAGCGCCAAAGGGGCGTTGGAGCTGCGGCGTCATCTCCTCATCTGCGACCGCCCAATCGTCGCCGACTGGATCGTAGATTAGGCCAAACACCGGTTTGCCGTAGCGCGTGGCGGCGATAATCACACCGAACACAGGCAAACCGTGCGCAAAGTTCCAAGTGCCGTCAACGGGATCGATGTGGAAAGCGAGTTGCGCTTCTGCGATCCCGTCGAGTAGCTCCGGCTTGGCTGCAACGGCTTCTTCCCCGATGACAAGCGCGGAGGGGAAGGCAATTTGCAAGGCGCGGGTGATCATGGCCTCCGCGCGGGTATCGGCCTCCGTGACCAGATCATGCGCGTTTGATTTAGTGCGGATGTCGCCGTCTGACAGGTGGCGGAAGCGTGGCATGATCTCGGCCTTTGCGGCGCGGCGCACGATGTTGATAATCTGCGTGCGTTGGGCGGGTGTGATCGCGGGTGCCAGCGTGGCAGGCAGGTTTTGATTCTCGGTGGACTCGGTTTTGGTGTCGGACATGTGAGCGCTCCTTGTTGGGTGCATTCTACGCTGTGGGAAGTGGGAGGCAAAGGGGGGACCTGATCAGGGTTCCTCCCTTGGCAGCTATTCGCGGGCGCGCAGAACGCGGGCAGGGCGGGCCTGTAGCGCGCGGCGGGCAAAGCCGAGGCCAGCGAGTACCGTGGCTGTGATGCCACCTGCAATGATGAGCAGGGCGGAAGGCCAGATGATGATGTAGTCGGTCTCCATCACAAAGGTGCTCACGGCCCAACCACCCAGTGCACCGACAACCAGTGCGATCGCACCAGCGGCCAAACCCAGCAGAGCGGCGCGCAGGATAAAGCTGGCTGCGATCATGCGGCGTGAAGCGCCCATGGTCTTGAGCATTGCGGCCTCGTAAGTGCGTGCATCGGCGCCTGCGGCCGCTGCACCGATCAGGACGAGGAAGCCGGTGAGCAGCGTCGCCGCAGCACCGTATGACGTGGCCGCAGCGAGGCCAGCAAGCACGCCAGCCACACGGTCAATCGCGTCCTTCACGCGGATGGCAGTGATGTTGGGGTACTGGCTGGCGAGATCGCGGAGAATTTGGGTCTCTGCTTCCGGCTCGGCATAGACGGTAGAGATGAAGGTGTGGGGTGCGCCAGCAAGCGCGCTTGGGTTCATAGTGAGGATAAATCCGATGCCCGCAGTGGAGAAATCGACCTCCTGAAAACTGGTAATCGTCCCGGTGATATCGCGACCAAGGACATTAATGGTAATGGTGTCGCCTATGCTCAGACCCATTTCTTCTGCTTCTTCTGCGGCAAAGCTGATTTGGGGTGGGCCAGTGTAATCTGCGGCCCACCATTCGCCTTGGGTGATGATCGCGTCAGGGTCGGGCTGGGCGGCATAGGTCAGGCCGCGGTCCCCCGACACGACCCAATGATCGCCTGCGACTTCGATTGCGGGGCGGTCGTTAATCTTGGTCACCACGCCGCGCATCATCGGTGCGCTATCGATGCGGCTCACTGCGGGATCGTCCTCAAGGCGTTTGGTGTAGCCGTCAATCTGATCTTTTTGGATATCCACAAAGAAATAGCTGGGGGCGATGTCCGGGAGGTTTCCTGCGATGGCTTGGCGCAGGTTGCCATCAATCTGGCCTACGGCAGCGAGGACCGACAGGCCGAGGCCGAGCGACAGAACAACCGCGCCCGCCCCTTCGCCCGTGCCGCCGATGGCTGCCATGGCCCAGCGGATCCGGGGGCGTCCGCGCAAGCGGTGGCTGAGTGTGCGGGCCGCGATGCGGATGAGGAAGGCAGCGAGGGCGAGTATGGCAAGCGCGCCTGCGATGCCGCCAAGGGTCCAGAGGGTGAGAAACCAGCTGCCATTGAACCAGCCCGCCATGCCGACAAGGGCCGCGATGGCGGTGGCGGTGGCAAGGATGAACGGCAGCGAGGGTAAGCGGCTCGCCCCGTCCCATGCGTCGCGAAACAGGGTCGCGGCGCGCACGCGGTCCGTGCGGGCCAGCGGCCAGAGCGTGAAGATAAAGGCGGTGAGAATGCCGTAAAGCCCAGCTTCAATTAGTGGTGCCGGGAAAATGGTGAAGGCGGTTGGGATCGGGAGGCGTGCCTCGAGGATCGGGGCGACTGCGATGGGAAGAAGCGCCCCGAGGATTACGCCAATGGTGACGCCGAGTAGGGAGAGGATGCCGATCTGTATAAAATAGGTCTGGAAGATGGTGGCGCGGTCAGCGCCGAGTGCGCGGAGTGTCGCGATTACTTCTGTCTTGCGGGAAAGGTAGCTGCGCACGGCCGCAGAGACGCCGACACCGCCGACGGCGAGGCCCGAGAGACCCACGAGGATGAGAAATGCGCTCAGCCGCTCGACAAATTGGGCCACCCCGGGGGCGCCGTTGCGGGCATCGCGCCAGCGCAGGCCACTGCCCGCGAATTGCTCTTTGGCTTCAAGTTCAAGCGCATCTATTTCGGAGCCTTCTGGCAGGGTCAGGCGGTATTTGGAGTTGAACAGAGAACCGGAGGAGAGCAGTCCGGAGCCTTCCAAGCTGTCGCGCAAAACGAGTGTGCGGGGGCCGAGGGCAAAACCGCCAGCGGCGTTGTCTGGCTCTCGCGTGATCTCCGCGCGCAGGGTGTAGGATTGCGTACCGAGGGCAAAGACGTCGCCAGTCTGAAGGCCGAGGCGGTCGATGAGGGCGCGCTCCATGACGGCACCAGGGATGTTGTTTTGTACCGCCAACGCATCGGCCAGCGGCATCTCAGGGGAGAGAATAACCGAGCCGATTAGGGGATAAAGATCATCCACGGCTTTAACTTGGGTTAGGGCGCGGTCCTCGCCCACCACTGCCATGGAGCGGAAATCGGCAATCTCGGAGACGGCGGTGGCCTGTGACTGCATCCATGCGCGCTCAGCTTGCGTGGCAAAGCGGTAGGTCAGCTCAAGCTCGGCATCCCCGCCAAGGATGGAGGCCCCTTCGCGTTCAAGACCCGCTTCGATTGCGGCGCGCACGGAGCCTACAGCAGCGATGGCGGCCACGCCGAGGGCGAGACAGGCGAGGAACAGGCGGAACCCGCGCAGACCGCCGCGCAGTTCGCGGCGGGCGAATTTGGTGGCGAGGGCAAGGCTCATGCGATGCGGCTGCTTTTTTGTGCGTCTTCAATACGACCATCGCGCAGGGTGATCACGCGGTCACAGCGCTCAGCGAGTGCGTTCGAGTGGGTGACCAGCACCAGCGTCGAGCCGAACTGGTCGCGCAGATTGAAGAGCAGGTCCATGATCGCCTCGCCATTGGCGCTGTCCAGATTGCCTGTCGGCTCATCTGCGAGCAGGATCGCGGGGCGGGGGGCAGTGGCGCGGGCAAGGGCCACGCGCTGTTGCTCGCCCCCAGACATCTGCGCGGGGTAGTGGCCTGCACGGGGGGCGAGGCCTACGACCTCAAGCGCCTCAGCCGCGCGGTCGAACGCGTCAGCATGGCCGGCAAGTTCAAGCGGCGTAGCGACATTCTCGAGCGCGGTCATGGTTGGGATGAGGTGGAAGGACTGGAACACGATGCCCATACGGTCACGCCTGAACCGCGCAAGTGCATCCTCGTCCATAGCAGTGAGGTCCTCGCCCATAGCATGCACAGAACCGCCTGTGGCCTGCTCAAGCCCGCCCATGACCATCAACAGTGACGATTTGCCCGAACCTGAGGGGCCGATGAGGCCGATGCTTTCGCCCGCAGTGATCTCAAGCGAGATGCCATGAAGAATATCGACAGGTCCTGCATTGCCATTTAGGCGCAGGGCTGCATCTTTAAGAGAGAATATTGGATTGCTCATGGGGGCCCCTTCGGTGGCGTCCCTACGGGATATGGAGGGAATGTTGCGATGCGCAAGGCTTTGACAGGGATTCTTATGGTTTGGGCCAGTTTTGTCCAAGCGGATGAGGTGGTAATCGCGGCGCTGGGCGATAGCCTGACACAAGGGTACGGGCTGATGCAGGCGGACGGTTTTGTGCCGCAGTTGGGCGCATGGCTGGAGGGGCAGGGCGCTGATGTGCGGCTTATAAATGCAGGGGTGTCTGGCGATACCACGGCAGGTGGTTTGTCGCGCGTGGACTGGACGCTGACGCCCGACGTGAACGCGATGATTGTAGCGCTGGGGGGAAATGACCTGCTGCGCGGCCTCAGCCCCGAGCAGGCGCGTAGCAATATCGAGGGTATTTTAAAGGCAGCGAAGGCTGCGGATGTCGAAGTTCTGCTCATCGGAATGGAAGCGCCCGGGAATTTTGGAGCTGATTATAAAACGCAATTCGATGCGATCTATCCCGATCTGGCGGGCGAATATGGCTCTGGCTATCTTGAGAATTTCTTTGCCGGATTGGTGGGGGAGGGTGAAACGGCTGATCCCTCAGGGCTGCGCGAATGGTTTCAGGCAGACGGTATTCACCCTAATCCTGAAGGAGTTAAACGCATTGTGACAGCTGTCGGGCCGCTGGTGTTAGAGCTGATCGAAAACGTCGAGGCGGATGATTAAGCACTTCTGCCCTTATTTCGGGCAGGGCCGTATTTCCTAAGCTCTCAATAAATTTTACCAGTTGATAAAAAAATGGACCTGTGCCAGCGTTCTATGGAAACGTGGGATTGGCGGAGGATCAACGGATGGCAGACAAGGTATTCGAGCCTGGTGTAATGGCGGGGCGGTTGGCGCCAGAGGCTTATGATGCGCATTTTAGCGATCTGCATCCGCCATTGGATAAGCATGAGGCCATCGTCGCGGCGGACCGCTGTTATTTCTGTCATGACGCGCCGTGCATTACTGCCTGCCCCACCGATATCGACATTCCTCTGTTCATTCGACAGATCGCGACTGGTACGCCCGATGCGGCGGCCAAGACGATCCTGACCCAGAATATCATGGGTGGTATGTGCGCGCGGGTTTGCCCGACCGAGCAGCTGTGTGAAGAGGCTTGTGTGCGTGAGATGGCTGAGGGCAAGCCAGTGCTAATCGGGCAGTTGCAGCGCTTTGCAACGGATCATTTGCAGGGGCAGGGTGTACATCCGTTTACCCGCGCCGAGGTCAGCGGCAAGCGTGTGGCGGTTGTGGGTGCTGGGCCTGCGGGTTTGTCGGCGGCGCATAGGCTCGCGATGCTGGGACATGACGTTGTGGTCTATGATGCGCGGGCCAAAGCGGGTGGGCTGAACGAATACGGGATCGCGACGTATAAGACGCCCGACGGATTCGCGCAGGGTGAAGTAGATTGGCTGCTCAAGATTGGTGGCATTGCGGTTGAGACGGGTCGGGCGCTGGGCGCTGATCTGACGCTAGAAGCGCTGCGTGCGGAGTTTGATGCGGTGTTCCTTGGTATGGGTCTGGGCGGCGTGAACGCGCTGGGCGTTGAGGGCGCGGATAAGGACGGCGTGCTGGACGCGGTGGATTTTATTGCTGATTTGCGACAGACGAGTGATGTCGCGAGCGTCCCCGTGGGGCGTGATGTGGTGGTGATTGGTGGCGGCATGACAGCGATTGATGCGGCGGTGCAGTCAAAGCTGCTGGGCGCGCTGAATGTCACGCTGGTCTATCGCCGCGGGCGCGATGCTATGAATGCGAGTGTGTTCGAGCAGGATTTGGCGGCGAGTAAAGGCGTGCGGATCGTCACACATGCCACACCAAAGGCGGTGCATGGTAACGGAAGCGTTCGAGAGATCGAGTTTGACTATGTCGGCGACGATATGGTGCCTACGGGCCAGACGCTGCGCCTCGCGGCGGATCAGGTGTTCAAGGCGATTGGCCAAACGCTGGAAGGTGAAGCACTGCCCGATCTTGAAGGGCGCAAGATCGCGGTGGATGGGTCAGGGCGCACCAGCGTCAAAGGGGTCTGGGCGGGGGGCGATTGTGCCTCTGGCGGCGATGACCTGACGGTGACCGCCGTCGCCGAAGGGCGTGATGCGGCGATGGATATGCATGCAGTTTTGAACGGGAGTATCTAAGATGTTTGTAATGAGCTTTGTGGCGGCGGTGCCAACAGATCAGAAAGATGCCTACCTGACCCACTGTAAGGCTGCGGCTGAAATCTTCAAATTGCATGGTGCTCTACGTGTGGTCGAGCTTTGGGGCGTCATGGTGCCGGAAGGCGTAAATACGTCCTTTCCACGGGCGGTCGATGCGAAGGAAGGTGAGACGGTTGTGACCGGATGGCAGGAATGGCCAGATAAGGCGACATGCGATGCCAATATGGAAAAAGCGATGAGCGATCCGCGCTTTGCCGAGATGGGGGCGCTGCCATTTGATACAGGTAGGATGATCTATGCCGGTTTTGAAACTTTGGTTGACGAATAGGAGCGTACGAAATGGCTGATCTGACAACCGATTTTCTGGGGATCAAATCTCCTAATCCCTTTTGGCTGGCCTCTGCGCCGCCGACGGACAAGGAATACAATGTGCGCCGCGCGTTCGAAGCAGGATGGGGCGGAGTTGTCTGGAAGACTCTGGGCATGGAAGGTCCCCCCGTCGTGAACGTCAACGGGCCGCGGTATGGCGTGATCCATGGGGCGGACAGACGGGTGCTGGGGCTCAACAACATCGAGTTGATCACCGACCGTGATTTGCAGACCAATCTGGATGAGATCACACGGGTGAAGGCGGATTATCCGGACCGCGCGATGATTGTGAGTATCATGGTGCCGTGCGAGGAGCAGGCGTGGAAAGATATCTTGCCGAAGGTCGAGGCCACGGGTGCGGACGGGATCGAGCTGAACTTTGGATGTCCACACGGGATGAGCGAGCGGGGCATGGGTGCCGCCGTCGGGCAGGTGCCGGAATACATCGAGATGGTGACGCGCTGGTGCAAACAATATTACTCCAAGCCCGTCATCGTGAAGCTGACGCCAAACATCACGGACGTGCGCAAACCTGCAGAGGCAGCGCGGCGCGGCGGAGCGGATGCGGTAAGTTTGATCAATACGATCAACTCGATTGTCTCGGTCGATCTGGACACGATGTCACCGCACCCTAGCATTGATGGCAAGGGCACCCACGGTGGTTATTGCGGCCCTGCAGTCAAGCCGATTGCGCTGAGCATGGTCAGCGAGATTGCACGCGCACCAGCGACGGCGGGGATGCCGATCAGCGGGATTGGTGGTGTAACCACGTGGCGAGATGCGGCGGAATATATCACCATGGGCTGTGGCAATGTGCAGGTTTGCACGGCAGCGATGACTTATGGGTTCAAAGTGGTGCAGGAGATGATCAGTGGTCTGTCCGAGTGGATGGACGAGAAGGGGCATACCTCCATTGATGATTTCATGGGCGCGGCGGTACCGAACACCACCGATTGGCAGTATCTGAACCTCAACTACATCGCGAAAGCCCAAATCAATCAGGACGATTGCATCAGTTGCGGGCGGTGCTACGCGGCCTGTGAGGATACCTCGCACCAAGCGATTGCCATGTCGGAGGACCGCACATTTACCGTGATCGACGAGGAATGTGTGGCCTGTAATTTGTGTGTCGAGGTCTGTCCGGTGGAGAATTGCATCACCATGGTCGAGATGCCCGTAGGCAGCACCGATCCGCGCACCGGAAAGGTTGTTGAGGACGCATACGCCAGCTGGACAACACACCCCAACAACCCGTCGGCGACAGCCGCGGAGTGAGCGGTCAGGTATCCTGCGCAGTTAAAGCAGCGTAGGAAGCCGCGAGTTGCAGAATAGGGGCTGTCGGGAGCGGATTCGGCGGCGCATAACGGTCCAGTTCTGATTGCCGGGGTGTATCTGGTGTTGGGATTTTGGCCAGCTCAACTTCTGTAACGGCCTGTTTCGGCTCTTGCCCATCTGACTGGGTTTGGGCTGTCACGACTGATTTAGGGTCTGCTTTGTCAGGTGCTTGCGTTGTGCGCTGTTGGAATATGAGCGCCAGTTGCTCTGAACTACCCCTGTTCATGCCATCGGATGCCGTGCCGCGCGCGTCTGTGTTGCCAGCGGTTGGTAGAATGGCCGTGAGATTTGCTGTATTCTCAGCGTCGGCGGATTTGGTCGGTGGTACGGCTGTGTTCATCAGATTGACGGGAATATTTAACGCCATCTTTTGCCCCTTTTCATCAAAAAGAAGCCCGCCACCCGCATTTAAAATATCCTCGATAGTGTAAACATAGTGCTAACTCGGGTCGGAAAAGTGACCTAGTGGTTAACAGGCTGCAGCAGGTTGCGGAACATCTGCTCGAGGTGGGCATGGGCGCGAGCTGCGGGGTCTTCGGCACCCAGAAGAACAGTCATTTGCGCGCTGAAATCCGCGTAGTGCTGGGTCGTGGACCAGATGGAGAAAATCAAATGTGCAGGATCAACGGGGGCAAGGCTGCCAGCGTCAATCCACGCTTGGATGACTTTGCATTTGCGCTCAAACAGCGGTTTGAGATCGTCCGAGAGGTGGGCGGTGATACGGGGCGCACCTTGGAGGATTTCACCGGCAAAGAGCTTGCTTTCAAGGGGTAGTTCCAGCGCCATGTCGAGTTTGTGGCGCACATACCCTAACAGCTCTTCGACGGGATCCCCTTCGGGATCAAGCTCGATCAGAGGGTCGAGCCATGTCTCGAGGAGTTGGCTGAGCAGGGTCACGTAAATCTCGGTCTTGCCGTCGAAATAATAGAGTAGGTTGGGTTTGCTGAGCCCTGCGCCTTTTGCAATCGCGTCGAGGGTTGCACCGCCATATCCATCACGGGAAAAGACTTCCAGCGCCGCGTCGAGAATCAAACGGCGGTTGCGGGTCTGGATGCGGCTTGGCTTTTTAAGGGAGGTGTCGGTCACGGCGGCTCGCTTGCTGCTGGTAAAATAGGCAGAATGCCTTTGGCTCTGGGATCGACCCTAAACCAGTTCTTGACAGACAGGAAGGCAGGCGCAATCGTTGCTTTACCATTTGGTAAAAATTGTGATCCGCCCGTTGCGTGATTCAGATAGACAGGAGCCAACCGATGCCAGCCCCCAATTCGCCATTGCCCGGACAGAACCTCAAAATCAACCCTGATCGTTTGTGGGACAGCCTGATGGAGATGGCACAGATCGGACCCGGTGTGGCAGGGGGCAATAATCGCCAAACGCTAACTGACGAAGATGCGGAAGGGCGTGCGCTGTTTCAGAAGTGGTGTGAGGATGCTGGATGCACCATGGGTCTGGATCAAATGGGCAATATGTTCGCGCATCGTGCGGGGACAGACGCGGAGGCACTACCCGTTTATGTAGGTTCGCATCTGGATACGCAGCCCACGGGTGGAAAATATGACGGGGTGCTGGGGGTTCTGGGAGGTCTGGAAATCCTGCGCACGCTGAACGATCTGGGCATCCAGACCAAGCACCCGATTGTGGTGACGAATTTCACAAATGAAGAGGGAACGCGTTATGCCCCTGCCATGCTGTCGTCGGGGGTGTTTGCGGGCATCCATACGCAGGACTGGGCGTATGAAAAGACGGACGCCGAGGGCAAGAGTTTCGGCGATGAGTTGAAGCGGATTGGCTGGCGCGGTGATGAAGAAGTCGGCGCGCGCAAGATGCATGCGTTCTTTGAGTTGCACATCGAACAGGGGCCGATTTTGGAGGCCGAGGGCAAAGATATTGGTGTGGTCACGCATGGTCAGGGGTTGTCTTGGACCCAAGTGACGGTGACGGGCAAAGACAGTCACACAGGCTCTACCCCGATGCCGCTGCGCAAGAATGCTGGGCTGGGTATGGCGCGCATTTTGGAAAAGGTTGAGGAGATTGCATGGTCGCATGCACCCCACGCAGTGGGCGCGGCGGGACATATCGATGTCTTCCCGAATTCGCGCAATGTGATCCCGGGCAAGGTGGTGTTTACCGTCGATTTCCGCTCTCCCAATCTGGCGGTGATCGAAGATATGGAGGCGCGGCTGCGCGTTGAAGGCCAAGCGGTTGCCGATGCGATGGGGATGGAGATTGAGTTCGAAAAGGTCGGCGGGTTTGATCCGGTAACCTTCGATGAGGGCTGTGTGACGGCAGTGCGGAGTGCAGCGGAGCGGCTGGGATATTCGCACATGAACCTGATTTCCGGCGCAGGGCATGATGCCTGCTGGATCAACCGCGTCGCGCCGACGGCGATGGTGATGTGTCCTTGTGTGGGCGGGCTGAGCCATAACGAGGCGGAAGAAATCACGAAGGAATGGGCCATGGCGGGCGCGGATGTGCTGATGCATGCGGTGGTCGAGACTGCGGAGATTGTGGGGTGAGGATTTATAGTTCGGTCTTAGGAGAGCATGCCTACAAAGTACGCGATCAAGCTGATGGAACGCTTCGCTATGATTGCTACCTTCAGGACCGCCCATCAAATGAAAAGAAGTATGCGCATACATTTGATTACATTGAGGCTGCTGCAAAATTGTCTCATAGACAATGCAGGCTCTGGAATTCGGATGAATCCCGGCACTGCAATTATCAACGTAAACATTGTCGTTGCTCGAGATGAACCTGAAGGGATTTAAGTTATGACCAAAGTAATCAAAGGCGGCACGGTCGTCACGGCGGACCGGACTTGGAAAGCGGATGTGCTGATCGAGGGCGAGAAGATCGTTCGCATTGGTGAGGACCTCAAGGGAGACGCATATATCGATGCGGAGGGGGCCTATGTGATCCCCGGCGGGATTGATCCGCATACGCATCTAGAGATGCCGTTTATGGGGACCACTGCGGCCGAGACGTTCGAGAGCGGGACGTGGGCGGCAGCCTGCGGCGGGACCACGATGATTGTGGATTTCTGTCTGCCCGGTGAAGATGGCTCGATCAAGAATGCGATCAATGAATGGCACCGCAAGTCTGCGCCGCAGATTTGCTCCGATGTCGGCTATCACATGGCGATCACGGGCTGGAACGAAAACGTCTTTAACGAGATGAAAGACGCCGTGGATATGGGCGTGAACTCGTTCAAGCATTTCATGGCCTATAAGGGCGCGTTGATGATTGAGGACGACGAAATGTTCGCCTCCTTCAAGCGCTGTGCGGAACTGGGTGCGCTACCTATGGTGCATGCTGAGAACGGCGATTTGGTCGCGGAGTTGCAGCAAAAGTACTTTGATGAGGGGATCACGGGGCCGGAGGGCCATGCGTATTCACGGCCACCGGAGCTGGAGGGCGAAGCGGCGAACCGTGCGATCACAATTGCGGATACGGCGGGGGTGCCGTTGTACATTGTGCATGTGTCGTGTGAGCAGACGCACGAGGCGATCCGCCGTGCGCGGCAAAAGGGGATGCGGGTCTATGGCGAGCCGTTGATCCAGTTTTTGACATTGGACGAGAGCGAGTATTTCAACAAAGATTGGGACCACGCCGCGCGGCGCGTGATGTCACCGCCGTTTCGGTCCAAGGACCATCAGGACAGTCTTTGGGCTGGCCTGCAGGCGGGATCTTTGCAGGTGGTTGCAACAGATCATGCGGCGTTCAGCACCGAGCAGAAGCGGGCGGGCCGCGATGATTTCCGGATCATTCCGAACGGGTCAAATGGGCTTGAGGAACGCTTGGCCGTGTTGTGGACCGAAGGGGTCGAAACAGGGCGTTTGACGATGAACGAATTTGTTGCCGCAACCTCGACAAATGTGGCGAAGATCCTGAACATCTACCCGCGCAAAGGTGCGATTGTTGAAGGGGCAGATGCGGATATTGTGGTGTGGGATCCGAAGATTACCAAGACGATCTCGCCCGCCAACCATCATTCTGTATTGGATTATAACGTCTTTGAGGGCTTCGAGGTGCGCGCACAGAGTCGGTTTACATTGAGCCGTGGTGAGGTGATTTGGGCTTGGGGGCAGAATTCGCAGCCTAATCCGGGGCGGGGCCGTTTTGTACCGCGTCCTGCATTTCCTTCTGCGAATGTTGCGCTTAGTAAGTGGAAAGAACTGAATTCGCCCAAAATGATCAAGCGCGATCCATTGAATATTCCGGCGGGGATTTGATGAAGTATCGCGAACGGAAGTGTATTTGTGACTGAGACGAAAAGCGTAATTAGTGCGCGTAACCTCGACCTGACATTCGAGACGAACGATGGCCCTGTCCATGCCCTGAAAGGCGTTGATCTGGACATCAAGCAAGGCGATTTTGTGAGCTTCATCGGGCCTTCCGGCTGTGGGAAGACGACATTTCTGCGTGTGATGGCGGATTTGGAGCAGCCTACGGGCGGGGAGATTACCGTGAACGGGGTCTCGCCTGCGCAGGCGCGTGAGGCGCGGGCGTATGGCTATGTCTTTCAGGCGGCGGGGCTGTATCCTTGGCGCACGATTGGCGGGAATATACGGTTGCCGCTTGAGATCATGGGTGTGCCCAAGGCCGAGCAGGCGGAGCGGGTTGCCCGTGTGTTGGACTTGGTTGAGCTGAGTGGCTTCGAGAACAAATTTCCGTGGCAGTTGAGTGGCGGAATGCAGCAGCGGGCGAGCATTGCGCGGGCGTTGTCATTCAATGCGGATTTGTTGTTGATGGATGAGCCGTTTGGCGCGCTGGACGAAATCGTCCGGGACCATCTGAACGAGCAACTCTTACATCTGTGGGAGCGGACGCAAAAGACGATAGCTTTTGTCACCCATTCGATACCGGAGGCGGTGTATTTGAGCACGAAGATTGTGGTGATGAGCCCGCGACCGGGGCGAATCACGGATGTGATCGAGAGTACGCTCCCGAAAGAGCGGCCTTTGGAGATCCGGGAGAGTCCTGAATTCCTGGCTATTGCGCACCGCGTGCGTGAAGGGCTGCGGGCGGGGCATTTGGATGAGTGAAGGTGTTCGATACGCGCGTTCGACCACGTCCAGTATATCGTTGGGGTGCGTGGTGTGAGGTCCATCCTGCCTGTGTTTACAGTTGTTGCAGTGATCCTCGGGATTTGGCTGTTAGCGGTGATCCCGATGAACATGCATCTGGTGGCAGATCAAGCGCAGCGGGATGGGGCCGTTGTAGTGCCTGATACGCCGAAGGTGCGGCAGGAATTTAGCGGTGTGGGGCTGGCGGTGCGGAATGTGGAACTGATCCCACTGACCTACCAGTTCAAGCGACCGCGTTTGCCCAGCCCACAGCAGGTGGCAGGCGAGATGTACGATACGATTTTCACTAAGAAGATCACCTCGAAGCGCTCGCTCGTATATCACGGTTGGGTGACGCTTGCGCCGACCTTGTTGGGGTTTGTGATTGGGACGGGACTGGGGATATTGCTGGCGGTGGGGATTGTGTACAGCCGTGTAATGGACCGCTCTGTGATGCCCTGGGCGATAGTGAGCCAGACCATCCCTATTCTGGCGCTGGCACCGATGGTGATTGTGGTGCTGGGGTCGATGGGGGTGCAGGGGTTGTTTCCGAAGTCGCTGATTGCGGCCTATTTATCGTTCTTTCCGGTGGTTGTGGGAATGGTAAAGGGTCTCCGTAGTCCATCTTCAATGCAGCTGGATTTGTTGCGGACGTATAATGCATCGAGCGCGCAGGGATTTTGGTCTTTGCGCTTGCCTGCGTCGGCGCCCTATTTGTTTGCGTCACTCAAGATCGGGATATCTGCGTCATTGGTCGGGACGATTGTGGCGGAATTGCCTACGGGTGCGCGTGCGGGATTTGGGGCGCGGATGTTGGTAGGCGATCAGTATGGTCAGCCTTTGGTATCTTGGGCGGCACTATTTGCAGCGGCGCTGACTGCGGCGGCACTGGTGGCGATATTTAGTGCGGTTGAGCGGGTCACCCTGCGGCGCATGGGGATGGCCGCAACATGATGTATGTGACGCTGGCCTGTGTGATCTGGGCCGCTGGATGGTGGTTGAACGTGCGCCTGTCCAACGGCGCAGGCGCAGATGCGATGGCGATCAAAGTGGCTGTGCCTGCGATTTTTGGTCTGACGATTGTTATCGTTTGGGAGTTGATGGTGCGCGGATTCGAAGTGAACCCTGTGATCCTGCCTGCGCCTTCGTCTGTGATCGAGCGGATTACGCAGGAGGGTCCGATCCTGTGGGCAGATTTCAAGCAGACGGTGCTGAAGGGCGCGTTGATCGGGTATATTATCGGAACGGTTGCGGCGTTTGGCGTGGCTGTGCTGGCCGACCGGTCAGAGTTTTTGACACGGGGGATTTTGCCTGTCGGAAGTTTCATGGCGGCATTGCCGATTGTGGGTACTGCGCCAATCTTGGTAAAATGGCTGGGAAGTGATTGGGAATCGAAGGCGGCTGTGGTTGCAGTGATGGTCTTCTTTCCCATTCTTGTGAATACGGTGGCTGGGTTGAAAGATACGACCGGCATGCAGCGTGACCTGATGCGGACCTATGCAGCGGGATATTGGTCGACGTTGTTCAAGCTGCGGCTTCCGTCGGCGGCACCGTTTATCTTTAACGGGCTTAAAATTGGCACCACGCTGGCGCTCATCGGGGCGATTGTTGCTGAATTTTTTGGCTCCCCGACGGTCGGGATGGGATTTCGCATCTCTACCAGCTTTGGGCAGCTTGCACTTGATATGGTATGGGCCGAGATTGTGGTGGCTGCTGTGGCGGGCAGCGCGTTTTATGGCTTGGTGACATTGATCGAAAAACGGGTAACCTTCTGGCACCCTTCGCAACGATAACGATGACCCCGAAATTGGGGCGTAGTATTAACCAACCGACTTGGAGGTCGAATGATGAAGAACTTTATGATCGCGGCGGCATGTGCCGCAGGCATGGCGGCGACACCTGTGTTTGCAGATGGCCATGCAAATACCGTTTCGCTGCAATTGCAGTGGGTCACGCAGTCCCAGTTTGCGGGCTATTATGTGGCTTTGGATAAGGGATTTTACGAGGAAGAAGGGCTGGACGTCACGATCCTGCCCGGTGGTCCTGACATTGCCCCGCCACAGGTTTTGGCCGGTGGTGGCGCGGATGCGATGCTGAACTGGATGCCTTCGGCGCTTGCGGCCCGCGAAAAAGGTCTGCCAGTGGTGAACATTGCGCAGCCGTTCAAGACGTCCGGCCTGATGCTGACGTGTTGGAAGGATACGGGGATCACGTCTGTTCAGGACTTTAAGGGCAAGACGATTGGCGTCTGGTTCTTCGGCAATGAATATCCGTTCCTGTCGTGGATGTCTCAGGAAGGGATCAGCACCGATGGCGGCGAGGATGGTGTGACCGTTCTCAAGCAAGGCTTCAACGTCGATCCGCTGCTGCAGCGTGAGGCGGACTGTATCTCGACCATGACGTATAACGAGTACGGTCAGGTGTTGGACGCGGGTGTGAACCCTGATGAACTGGTGACGTTCAAATACGAGGATCAGGGCGTTGCGACGCTTGAGGACGGTATTTGGGTGCTTGAGGACAACCTGAAAGATGAAGTGTTTGTCGATAAGATGACTCGCTTCGTTCGTGCCTCCATGAAGGGGTGGAAGTATGCCGAGGGCAACCCTGAGGAAGCGGGCGCGATCATCATCGAGAACGATGAGACAGGTGCGCAATCAGAGGAAGCTCAAGTGCGTATGATGAAGGAAGTAGCCAAGCTGACAGCAGGGTCTAACGGCGCATTGGCCGAGGCGGATTTCCAACGCACGGTCGATACATTGCTGGCTGGCGGGTCCGATCCGGTGATTTCAAAGCAACCTGAGGGCGCGTGGACAAGCGTGATTACGGATGCTGCGCTGAAGTAAGAATTGGCTTTGCATTTTTGGAGGGGCTGGCACGAGAGCGCTGGCCCCTTTCTTATGCGCGCTTAGAAAAGCGCGAGCCAGATACCAACATACATCGCGATGCCGCCAAAGTTGACCCAGCTGTGCCAGATCGCATAGCGGAAGGGGAACGTCTTTCGCGCGTAAAATGCAGTGCCGATGACGTAGCAGAGTGCGCCGGTCAGGATGCACCAAAGCGTCGCTAGGGGTACGGTGGTCATGTCGGGCAGTGCGCTCAGGCCGATCGCGCCGAGGCCGAGGTAAGAGGCCGTTGACCAGCGAGATTGAACTGTATCGTTGGTAATCTTATTCCAGATGGCGATGGCGGTGAGGCCCCAGCAGACCCAAAGGAGCGTCATCGTCCACGTGGTGTTTGCGAAGACAAAGAACGGGGTGAAAGTGCCTGCGATGCTGGGATAGATCGCGGCATGATCGATGCGGCGCAGGAGCTTGCGATGAGAGTGCCATGGGGAGAAGTGATAAAGGCACGAGGCAAGGTTCGAGATCAGCGCGCAGAGGACGTAAACGATGACAGCGATGATCAGCTTGGGCTCCAGCGTTGCGGATGCTTTTGCGATCAGGATGCCACCTGCGACCAGAATGAGGACCAGCCCGATCATATGCACGGCGAAGTCGGCGCGGCGGTGGCTCGTATTCGGGCTGGGAAAATTTGTGAGGATCATGGAGGTGCTCTGCAACTGGGTCAGCTTGCGATAAGCGCTCAAGGGTACGCTGTCCAGATTTCCGGTGCGGCACATTGTTAGTGTATGTAAATGAAAAGGGCCGGTGAGATCACCGACCCTTTCAAGATTTGATGTGGGTAGCGGTCAGACGACGCTAACTTTTGTCCCGATTGGTACACGTTCGTACAGGTCTTCTACGTGGGCGTTCAGCATGCGGATACAGCCGTTTGAGACGGAGCGGCCGATGGATTTGGGTGCTGTCGTGCCGTGGATGCGGAAATACGTGTCGCGGCCGCCTTGGAAGAGGTACAGCGCGCGTGCACCGAGCGGGTTGCCGGGGCCGCCGGGTTGGGCGTCTGTGTTCCCAACGAAACGTGAATAAGCTTGTGGATCACGCTCGATCATCTCGTTGGTGGGGCGCCATGTGGGCCATTCTTTTTTCACGGAAATCGTAGCCGATCCTGTGAATTCGAGGCCAGCCTTACCAACACCGACACCGTAACGCATCGCCATGCCTTCGTCCGTGACGAAATAGAGGTAATAACTGCGCGGCAGAATTAGCATTTCACCGACGCTGTATTGCTTTTTGATGCGGACCATTTGCGGGGTTGGATCAAAAGTAGCCGATTGTGCTAACGCGATCTGTGGGAGTGCGGTCGCAGCGGCAGCGCTGGCTATAAAAGTACGACGGAGCATAATTGTGTCCTTGTGATGTATCGAATTGCCGCTATTTTCACCATGTGCGGCGGTTTTTCAAGTCAAGAACACAAAAACCGGCCATCCGTTGCGGAATGGCCGGTCAAATTCTCGTGTAGAGTGGGCTTTTGCCCACGCATCTACTTATGCGAGTGCGATGTTTGCCGCAGATTCACGGCCGTCACGGCCTGCTTCGATGTCGAAGGTCACTTTTTGGTTGTCGGCCAGACCTGTGAGGCCTGCGCGCTCAACAGCTGAGATGTGTACGAATACATCGTTGCTGCCGCCATCGGGTGCGATAAAGCCGAAGCCTTTTGTTGTGTTAAACCATTTTACGGTGCCAGTAGCCATTCCGTAGTCTCCTAAACTGTAGTGTCCCATCCGCGTGGTGCGATGGCGTGGCGTGGTCGGTCTGAAGTCGTCCGTGGCGCCGTGTTAGGGAGACAGTGGGTCGAAATAGATAACGTTAGCAATTCCGAAGATAGGGCGTGTGGGGGATTCGATCAAGGGGCGCGCAGGGATGGGCGGAGATTGGCTTGTTGGTATAAAGCGAAAGGGAATTCCGAAAACCGCCCAACGTCAAAGAAACAGGTGTGTGACCATCAGCAAGAGCGCCACAGTCGCGACGGTGTTTCGCCTTTTCAATTTGATCAAGCAAAGGATGGATTTAGCCTTTAGAGATGACCAATCGCTCGAGCGAATTCCCACTCCTATCATGGCGGTGGTATGCCCTTATAGTCACTTTGGGCTTCCTTTTGATAAGCTGACCGCTGCGTATCACCCTCAACGGACCCACCTTAGCCAATTCAGGCCAAGGACCGACATAGCACCGCTAAGCGATTCTAGTTTCTGTTATGGTGCTTGGGTGTCCCGTGTAGGGGGGGGCAAATTTTCTTTCACGCGGCAGCATTTCAACCTTCGGCTGCTATGAGGCTAGAAGGCTGTTGTTTAAGGCAATAAAGAGGAAGCGAGACCACGCTTGCATAGCAGGCGTGGTCTCAGTCCGGTTGAAGGGGTTAGCCGTTCAACGCACAAACTTCTTATGCTTCAAGCGCTTTGGCTCAAGCGCATCGGCACCGAGGCGGCGTTTTTTGTCTTCTTCGTAGTCTTCGAAGTTGCCCTCGAACCATTCCACATGCGCCTCACCTTCAAACGCGAGGATGTGGGTACAGATACGGTCGAGGAAGAAGCGGTCGTGGGAGATGACCACGGCGCAGCCTGCGAAATCGACGAGGGCGTCTTCGAGCGCGCGGAGCGTTTCGACGTCGAGGTCGTTTGTCGGTTCATCGAGGAGCAGCACGTTGCCGCCTGATTTGAGTAGACGGGCCATGTGGACGCGGTTTCGCTCACCACCTGACAGCAGGCCAACTTTCTTCTGCTGATCGCCGCCTTTGAAGTTGAAGGACGAGCAATAGGCGCGGGAGTTGATCTCGGCATCGCCCAACTGGATCAGTTCGGCCCCGCCGGTGATCGCTTGCCAGACGTTGTCGTCCGCGTTCAGATCATCGCGGGACTGGTCGACATAGGAAAGCTGGACCGTATCGCCGACCTCAACAGTCCCTGAATCGGGCTGTTCTTGACCCGTGAGCATTTTGAACAGCGTGGATTTACCCGCACCGTTGGGGCCGATCACGCCGACAATACCGCCGGGTGGTAGGGAGAATTCGAGGTTTTCGACGAGGAGCTTGTCGCCCATCGCTTTGGTCAGGCCCTCAACGTCGATCACCTTGTTGCCGAGGCGCTGGCCGTTGGGGATTACGATCTGGGCATTGGCGAGCTTTTCGCGCTCTGACTGGTCGGCCATCTCGTTGTAGGATTTGATCCGCGCTTTGGATTTTGACTGGCGAGCTTTGGCACCTTGGCGCATCCATTCGAGTTCACGCTCAAGCGTTTTCTGGCGCGATTTGTCTTCCCGGCCTTCTTGGGACAGACGCTTGGCCTTTTGCTCCAGCCAGTCGGAGTAGTTGCCTTCATTCGGGATGCCGCGACCACGGTCGAGCTCCAAAATCCACGACGTGATGTCATCAAGGAAATAGCGGTCGTGGGTAACGATCAGGATTGTGCCTTTGTAGGCCATGAGGTGCTGTTGCAGCCATGCGATCGTTTCGGCGTCAAGGTGGTTGGTCGGCTCGTCGAGGAGGAGCATCTCAGGTTGTTCCAGCAGGAGTTTGCACAGGGCAACGCGGCGCAATTCACCGCCCGATAGCTTCGAGATATCCGCATCATCGGGAGGACAGCGCAGCGCCTCCATCGACACATCGATCTGGCTGTCGAGGTCCCAGAGATTTTCGGCGTCAATCTGGTCCTGAAGGGCTGCCATTTCGTCCGCTGTCTCGTCGGAGTAATTCATCGCTAACTCATTGTAGCGGTCGAGCACGGCTTTTTTCTTGGCCACGCCCAGCATCACGTTCTCGCGCACGGTGAGGGTTTCGTCGAGTTTTGGCTCCTGCGGGAGGTAGCCAACCTTTGCTCCCTCTGCGACCCACGCCTCACCGGTGAAGTCTTTGTCGAGGCCGGCCATGATTTTCATCAGGGTCGATTTACCCGAGCCGTTGACCCCGACCACACCGATTTTCACACCGGGGAGGAAGTTCAGGTGAATATTTTCAAAGCATTTCTTACCGCCGGGATAGGTCTTGGAGACCCCTTGCATGTGATAGACGTATTGATAAGCGGCCATTGTGCGACTCCTCGTGCGTGTCAAGATTTTCTCTGCAATATCTGGCGTGCTGGCAATGATCAACGTCCCGCGGTTGGCAATCGGGTGTCTAAGAGTGTGCTAAAGATGAAATCGCGCAATGATTCTACGCATTGTCACGAGCTTCGCTCCTTAAGTGGAAGGCTTGATGGACAGCTATTTTGCAAAAAACAATTCATATGAACTGCCGGGATGGCAATTTCAGGAATATTTCCTGAAATCTGGCAAAATTAAGGCGACATGTCGCAGATGAACGCGTTAGGCTGGAGGTACCCAATTGGGGCGGTTCCGGCCAGATCCCAAGGGCTAACCAGATCGTAATTGAATACGATCGAGAACAGGGAAAAGATCAATGTCTCAAACAACCCTTATCGTAGGGCTGGACGGATCGGACGCGGGCAAACGCGTGCTTGATTTCGCCACAACCCGCGCCAAGCTGATCGGCGATTGTCGTCTCGTGCTTGTTTATGTGATCGAATGGTCACCGTTTAGCTTCCAAACAGCGGAAGAAAACGAAAAACGCCATGTGCGGCGTGAAGAAGAGCTGGAATTGGCGCGGGAGCGCATACTGGCACCTGCGGTTAAAACCGCTGAAGCGGAAGGCCTGACTGTTGAGGGTATCGTGAAGCACGGTGACGTGGCCGATCTCCTTGAAGACCTCGCCAAAACCCATAGCGCCTCGCAGATTATCGTAGGCCGCATGGGTGAGCGTAACATAAAAGAACGGCTGTTTGGTGGCGTGACGGGGCGGCTTGTTGCTGCATCGACCGTTCCGATCACAGTCATTCCATGAGAGGGCAGAGCATGATGAAACGATTATTCACTTTGGGCGCGACTGCGACAGCGTTAAGCCTTCCAACCCTCGCCGCCGCACAAGAAGCGGTGTCATTCGACCAAAAGGTAAACGACATCTTTGCCGGCTCAACAGGCTGGTTCGTAAGCCTGATTTTTATGAACCTGCCGGGAACGAATTTCCCGTGGATCGTGCTGTGGTTGGTTGTGGCTGCGTCGATCTTTACGATCTACTTCGGCTTTATTCAGGTCAAGGCGTTCGGCCATGCCATCAGCCTTGTGAAAGGTGACTATTCTGACCCCAACGATGCGGGTGAGGTTAGCCACTTTCAGGCTCTGACAACGGCGTTGTCGGGTACTGTCGGCCTCGGCAATATCGCGGGCGTTGCGGTTGCTGTGGGTATTGGCGGACCGGGGGCCACGTTCTGGATGGTCGTAGCGGGCCTTTTGGGCATGGCGTCGAAATTCACAGAATGTACGTTGGGCGTAAAGTACCGTAATGAGTACCCAGACGGTACTGTTTCCGGTGGTCCAATGTACTATATGGTAAAGGGCTTTAAGGAGCGGAACCTGCCGGGTGGTCGCTTCCTTGCGATTGTGTTTGCGATCTTCACCATCGGTGGGGCGCTGGGCGGCGGGAACATGTTCCAGGCCAACCAAGCACATGCGCAGATCACACAGATCACCGGCGACTTCAGCGGCTTGATCACGGGCGGTATCTTTGCCGTTGTCGTGTTCATGGTGATCGTGGGCGGCATCAAATCCATTGCGAGTGTGACCGAGAAGGTCGTGCCGTTTATGGGTGTGATGTATGTCATCGCGGCGCTGATGATCCTGATTGTGAATTATGACCAGATCGGTTGGGCCTTCGGCCAGATCTTTGCCGGTGCGTTTACCGGTTTAGGTGTTGCTGGTGGTTTTGTCGGGGCGCTGATCCAAGGGTTCAAACGGGCTGCGTTTTCGAACGAAGCTGGTGTTGGTTCTGCAGCGATTGCACACTCAGCCGTGCGTACGAAAGAGCCTGTGACCGAGGGCGTCGTCTCCCTGTTGGAGCCGTTCATTGATACGGTTGTGATCTGTACGATGACCGCACTTGTGATCACCATATCTGGTGTTCTGGTGACCGACCCTGCGACGGGCTTGTATGTCCTGAATGAGGCTGGCACGTCGATCCAGACGGCTGATGGCTCCTCCGGCGTGGCACTGACCTCTGCGGCGTTCGCAAGCGGCTTTAGCTGGTTCCCATATGTTCTGGCGATTGCGGTGATCTTGTTTGCCTTCTCCACCATGATCTCATGGAGCTACTATGGCTTAAAAGCATGGACCTACCTCTTTGGTGAGGGCAAAACGACCGAGCTGATCTTCAAGCTGATCTTCTGCTTCTTCATCATCGTGGGTGCGGCTGCGCAGCTTGGTGCGGTTATCGACTTCTCAGATGCGATGATCTTTGCCATGGCGGTGGTCAACATCACGGCGCTCTATTGCCTTATGCCGATCGTCAAGCGTGAGATGAACAGCTACTTCTCGCGTCTGAAATCCGGCGAGATCGTCAAGCATAAGCACTAAGCCTGCCCGACGTCGATTGACAAATGGCGGGTCATACCGTCCCTTCGGCCCCTGAGTAACTTCGGGGGCCGTATTCGTTTTGCGCCATGATATTCCATATGCGGGGGCTGGTCAGGTGATCGGGTTATTGGGCGGATCGTTTGATCCTGCGCATGCGGGCCACGCGCACATCACGCGTGAGGCGCTCAAGCGGTTCGGGCTTGACCGCGTGTGGTGGCTGGTGAGTCCCGGTAATCCACTTAAGGCGCACGGTCCTGCGCCCTTGGAGGCGCGAATTGCACAAGCTCGGGCAGTCATGGATCATCCACGTGTAGCGGTGACAGCGATCGAAGCGCGTCTCGGAACGCGCTACACCGCCGAAACATTGAGGGCTCTGCAAAAGCTATATCCCAAGCAACGGTTCGTTTGGTTGATGGGGGCCGATAACCTTGCGCAGTTTCATCTGTGGCAGGATTGGAAGAGCATCGCAGAGACTGTGCCTATGGGGATCCTTGCGCGTCCGGGCCAACGCATATCTGCGCGGATGAGCAGGGCTGCATCGCTCTATGCGCCTTACCGGATTGCTGGACGCTATAGCCATATGCTGGCACGCGCGCAGGCGCCCGCGTGGTGCTTTGTGAACGTACCGATGATGGATGTCTCGTCCAGTGCGATCCGCGCGCGGGGCGAATGGTCAGCGTAGACGCGCAGAGGCAAGGCCCGCCGTGATGATCACGATGAGGCCGGTCCATGTCCAGATATCGGGCAGATCACCAAAGATGACCCAGCCAAGGCCCACCGCCGCGACAAGCTGGAAATAGACCATTGGCGCGATGCGTGTGGCGGGGACAAGCTGGTACGCATAGAGCAAAAGCAGGTTGCCCATCATGGAACCGAGCGCGGAAATCAGAGTGAGGCCCGCGACCGTTCCGGTGAAGACCGGCAGATTGCTGAGGCCGAGCGGCATGAGAACAAGGGTAGCAATGAACAGTTGGATGAACGTCATCGCTAGCGGCGAAGCAAGCGGGCCAAGCCAGCGCGACATGGTGAGGAACACACCGTAACACGTACCCGCTGCAACGGCCCAAAGCACGCCAACGCTGGCCCCCAGACCGGGGCGCACCACGATCAGCACGCCGATGAATCCCAGCACGATAAGCGCTGAGCGCAAGGGCGTCACAGGCTCTCGCAGAAAAATCACGGCCAAGACATAGCTGATGAGTGGCCCCACAAAGAAGGCGGCAAAGACCGTCGCGACTTCTTCGGTGCGTAGAGCAGTCTGGATGCAACTGATACCAACGGCCAAGATAATGGCGCGGACCCAGATGCGCCAGTTGCGCAGCAACGCCCATGCGCTGCGCGGGATGAACGGAAGAATCAGCAAGGCGCCCACCAAGAACCGCGACCATGCGACAAAGAGAGGCGCCGTTCCGTGCACACCGCTGAGCAATTTACCTGCGCTGTCCCCTGCGGGGATCATGGACATGGCCAAAAACATTATAAATACAGCGCGCTTCATAGCGGCTGGCTATCATGGAGATCTTCGTGAGGGAATGTGATTTATGGGTGCTTGTGGCTCTTGCCTGTCTTCGGGTAACTCTGGGGTCATGAAACGCACATTTTCACGACGGTATTTCCTTGGCACGGCGGCTGCGGCGGGTGTTATTGGCCCTCAGGCGGTGGTTGCGGCGCCTCCGACAGCATCACTGCGCCCTGTTTTGCGCGGCGAAGGTTTTTTCAAACGCGCGGTGCGCAGTGTTGAAGATATCCTCGGTGAGGCAAAGCTGGCGGATAAGGTCTCCTTTGCGGTGACGAATTTGACCACGGGCATGGGGCTTGAGACCCATGACGCTGCCACAGGCCGCCCGCCCGCAAGTGTGACTAAGGCGATCACCGCACTCTATGCGCTGGATGCGCTGGGCGCTGATCACCGCTTTGAGACACAACTACTGGCTACAGGTGGCGTGGTGAACGGCGAGATCGAGGGCGATTTGGTGCTGGTGGGCGGTAGTGATCCTACGCTCGACACGGATGCACTTGCCACGATCGCGGCCAACCTTAAAGAGGCGGGCATCATCGGCGTTAAGGGTGACTTCAAAGTGTTCGAAGCTGGCCTGCCTGTGGTCGCACGAATTGACGTGAAACAACCCGACCAAGTGGGCTATAATCCGGGCGTGTCTGGCCTCGCGCTCAATTACAACCGTGTGCATTTCGAATGGAAACTTACGAACGGTGATTACACCGTGACCATGGAAGGGCGGACCGGTAAGTACCGCCCCGCTGTGCGCATGGCAGCAATGCAAATCCGCGACCGTGCCTCACCCGTTTATACCTATGAAGATCGCGGCGGCATTGACGCATGGTCGGTCGCCCGCGGTGCTTTGGGGCGCGACGGCGCGCGCTGGTTACCGGTGCGCAAACCGGGGCTTTACGCGGGTGAGGTGTTTCAAACACTTGCTGGCTCACAAGGGATACGCTTGAGTGCGCCTAAGATGATTGATGCGCTGCCGGCCGGTGAGGTTTTGGTGCGCCATCAAAGTCCGGACCTGCGCCGTATTCTACGTGACATGCTCAAATGGTCGGTCAATCTAACGGCTGAAATGATGGGCCTCGCAGCCACTGTGGCAGGTGGCCACAAGCCTGATAGTCTCAAAGCGTCTGCCGAGCACATGAATGTCTGGGCGCAGAAGAATCTGGGAATGCAAACGGCAGCCTTGGTCGATCATTCCGGCCTTGGCGACGACAGCCGCGTGACGGCGAACGACATGGTGACGGCGCTCGTGCAGGTTCACGGCAGCGGCCTGCGTGACATTCTCAAACCGATCGTAATGCGAGACGATAAACGCAACGAGATCAAAGATCACCCGATCAAAGTGGACGCAAAAACCGGCACACTCAATTTCGTTTCGTCACTCGCGGGCTACATGACAGGACCAGACGGCACGGAAATGGCATTTGCAATCTTCGCCGCAGACGAAGCAATCCGCGCAACGCTCACACGGGCCGAGCGTGAAGGCCCTGCAGGCGGTAAAAGCTGGAATCGCCGCGCCAAGCGCATGCAGCAACAACTGATCGAACGCTGGGGCGTCCTTTACGGCGCTTAACGGCTTATCTTTCTTGGCGAAAATACTCCGGGGGAGAGTGCGCAAGGCGCACTCTGGGGCTGGCCCCCTCACACATCTAACTTATGTTATTACGTCAAGTGACGCGCCCGTGCACCACGCTCGATGGCAGCAGCATGTAAGCGGTCAATCTCCAGCTCATACCGGATCTCTTCGAGAATTCGCAGCTCGACTTCTTCGAGCTTACCATCCGCCGCCGCAACGTCACAGGCCAGCGCATAAGCAGTCTCGAACAGTCGGTCGGGCAGGGCTTCGCGCACCAACCCGAACAGCGCATCAAGGCCGTCTTCTTGCTCAAACAGATCAAACACCATCTGGCTGACAGCTTTGATTCGGTCCACGTCAAACCCTGCGAATATCGGCAGGAGATTCACGGCTGTCTGGATTTTAATCAACTCGGCGGTGCCAATATCCTCATCGGAGGCGGATACCGCAACCATTACAGCGACGAGGCAGTCTTGCGCGCTGAGCGCAAGGGAGGGATCATTGGTCATTTCAGGGCTGTCCTTTGCACTATGGTTGATGTCGAGAATATTGACGGCATGGGCCTTGCGCAATAGAGGATGCCTGAGATGCGCGATAGGGCGCAGATGATTATTTCGGGAAGTTTGATATGTCTGAGATGCGGGATGCAGCAATGCAGAGCAAAGCGTGGCCTTTTGAAGAAGCGCGCCGGGTACTCAAACGCTATCAGGGAAAGATGCCCGAAAAGGGATATGTCTTGTTCGAGACGGGCTATGGCCCCTCCGGCTTGCCGCATATCGGGACCTTTGGCGAGGTGGCGCGCACGGCGATGATCCGCCGCGCGTTTGAGGCAATAAGCGATATTCCGACGCGCCTTGTGTGTTTTTCCGACGATCTGGACGGGATGCGCAAAGTGCCGAGCAATGTGCCAAACCCTGAAGGGTTGGCCGAGCATTTGCAGCGGCCTTTGACCTCCGTACCGGACCCGTTTGGCACGCATGAGAGCTTTGGCCATCATAACAACGCCATGCTGCGCAGGTTCTTGGACACGTTTGGTTTTGAGTATGAGTTCATCTCGGCCACGGAGTTTTATGGATCTGGCCAGTTTGACGAGATCCTGATGCGTGCGGCCGAGAAGTACGACGAGATCATGGCGGTGATGCTCAAGTCATTGCGTGAAGAGCGGCGTCAGACGTATTCCATCTTCCTGCCGATCCACCCCGAGAGCGGTCGGGTGATGTATGTGCCGATGAAAAAGGTGGATGCCAAGGCGGGCACGGTCACGTTTGATACCGAGGACGGCAGAGAAATGACTCTTCCCGTGACGGGCGGCAATGTGAAGCTGCAGTGGAAGCCTGACTTTGGCGCGCGCTGGGCAGCGCTGGGCGTCGATTTCGAGATGTACGGCAAAGATCACTCGACCAATACGCCAATCTACGATTCGATTTGTCGTATTCTGGGCGCGCGTGCGCCCGAGCATTTCAGCTATGAACTTTTCCTTGATCAGGACGGCCACAAGATTTCCAAGACCTCTGGCAATGGTTTGTCTATTGATGAGTGGTTGACCTATGCATCGGCTGAATCGCTGTCTTATTTCATGTATCTCAAGCCGAAGACGGCAAAGCGGATGTACTTTGACGTGATCCCGAAAGCTGTTGATGAGTATCACCAACAGCTGCGCGCGTACGAGACGCAGGATATCAAAGGGCAGCTGAACAATCCCGTTTGGCATATCCACGGTGGCGATGTGCCCAAGTCGGATATGGTTGTGCCGTTCTCGATGTTGCTGAACCTCGCGTCCGTATCTTCGGCGGAGGACAAAGGGCAGCTTTGGGGCTTTATCCAGCGGTATGCACCTGACGCGACGCCTGAGGATAATCCGGGCATGGACGCGGCAGCGGGGTATGCGGTCCGCTATTACAATGATTTTGTGAAGCCATCCAAAGTGTTCCGTGCGTCAACCGATCTGGAACGCGAAGCGTTGGAAGATTTGCGTGGGCGTTTGGCTGTTTGGGAGGGTGGTCTGGACGCAGAGGCACTCCAGTCAGAAGTATTTGCCTGTGGGCGTGAGCGGTTCGAGCCGCTGCGTGATTGGTTCACAGCACTCTATGAAGTGTTGCTGGGTGCTTCCCAAGGGCCTCGTTTTGGCGGGTTTATCGCGCTCTACGGTGTCGATGAGACGATTGCGCTGATTGATGATGCGCTCGCGGGAAAGCTCATCGAGGGCTGACGCACTTGCCCTGAGGCCTGCGTGATTTACCTTTAGTCACGCAGGCAAAGGGAGAGACATGATGAAGACGGCAATCTTGGCGGCGGCATTTGTGGCGGTCGCAGCAGTTGGCGCACAGGCGCAAGACGCGGAAATTCGCGGCACCATCACCCAGCAGTTTGAAGCGTTCAAAGTGGATGATTTCGCGACTGCCTTCACCTTTGCCAGCCCGACACTCCAACAGTTTTTCCAGAGCCCACAGAATTTTGGCCGGATGGTCACCCAAGGCTATCCAATGGTTTGGCGGCCCGCGAACGTAGATTTTCTGGAACTGCGTGAGAAAGATGGCGCGTATTTTCAGAAGCTGCAGATCACGGATGCGAAGGGCCGGTTTCATATCCTGGAATACCGCATGATGCAGACACCGGAGGGCTGGCGCATCAACGGCGTGCAAGTCCTTGAGGCGGGGGGCGCTGCGGTTTGATGCGCAACGGCACCGTGACGGTGATATAGCCGCGCCTTAACCCCCTATTGATATTTCCCTCAAGTCTGTCCGGCAGTTGCGCCGGAGAAGCGCGAAAGGGATATCAATGAACACGGCAATCAACAGCCTGAACGACCTCAGACCCGCCCCGTTTTCCGAGGGGCTGGCGGCATATTCTAACGGAAATGGAACACCCGGATCGCCGAGCTATGCCACCTCCGGCAACGGTGTTTTCGTTCCGGCAGATCAGGACTTCGGCGGGGCGCTGGAAATCCTCAAGACTGGCAGCACTCAGCGCCTGCGCTATAAGGGTGAAACGCCGATTGTGCCGGGTTGCTATCTGCAGATTAAAGTGCGCGTTAAAGCAATTAGCGGCAATCTCCCATCGGTGCGGATCGCTGCATACGCTGCGCAATCGAATGGCAATCAAGTGGGCGGTGTCGTTACCCAAGGTGCTGCGACACCGTTGACGGGGTACGGCGAAGTTGTCGAGGTCAGTGCGATTGTTGGCATCGGGAACCGTGCGGGTGTGGATATGGTCTGGGGCGTCAATGCGGACTACGGCCACTTTGGCATTGATCTGCTGGGCCAGAATGGCGGTGTCGTGCGCGTCGATGATATCGAGATTAACGATGTCTCCTCCCTGTTTCTCAGCGATATTGTAGCGACGATTGATGTGCGTGATTACGGCGCGGTGGGTGATGGTGTCACCGATGATACGGCTGCGTTTGATGCTGCAAACCGCGCAGCTAAGGACCGTACGGTCCTGATCCCATCGGGCATTTTCCGCCTTGAAGGAAATGTCACATTTGACACGCCAACGAAGTTCGAGGGCACGGTGAGCATGCCGACCGAGGCAGTTTTACTGCTGCGCCAGAACTTTGATCTGCCCAACTATATTCAGGCATTTGATGATGAAGAATTGGCGTTCAAGAAGGCGTTTCAGGCGTTGTTGAACAATTCTGATCATGAATCGCTGGACCTTGGCGGGCGTAAGGTGGCGTTGACTGGACCGATTGACCTGCAAGCAGCGGTGCCAAACCGGACCAGATATGAGACGCGGCGCGCTATTCACAACGGGCAGCTTATCGCGCTTACCGGGGGCGATTGGGATACGACGACGATTACCGCGCGCGCGACCTACAGCCCCAGCAATGCACGCACGCTGACCAACGTGGCGAATGTGGCGAACATCCCCATTGGTAGCCATGTCAGTGGCGCGGGTGTCGGGCGCGAAATTTATGTACGCGGTAAGAACGTTGCGCGTGGCGAGCTAACGTTGAACGGTCCGCTGCATGACGCGGCGGGGACGCAAAACTTTACCTTTCGCAGGTACAAATACATGCTGGATTTCAGCGGCTTTGACGTGATCGCCAAGTTTGTCATCCACAATGTAGAGTTCCAGTGCCAAGAGCTGTGCAGCGGGATTATGCTGGCTAATGCGGGGACTATCTTCACCATCCGCGACTGCTTTATTACCACGCCGAAGGATCGGGGGATCACCTCGATGGGCGGCGGGTGTCAGGGAATGTTTATCGAGCGGTGCCAGTTTTTGTCTGCGGAGAATGATCTGCCGGTTTCACAGCGCTCCACCATCGCGTTGAATGTGAATGCCAACGACGTGAAGTTGCGCAATTGCCGCTCAGAGCGGTTTCGCCATTTTGCGGTGATGACAGGGCAAAACCATTTGATTGTGGGCAACCATTTCTTTCAAGGAGATACTGTGAGTGGCGGTATCCGGTCTGCGGGCGTTGTGCTGGCAGAGGCCTATGCTTCTTGTGTGTTCACCAACAACTATGTGGATAACGCGTTCTTTGAGTGGACAAACGAGCGTGACCCATCCCCAGGTTTCAACGGTGGTTTCTCGTTCAGCTCATTGGATGTGACGGGGAATATTTTTCTCTCGGGTGAAGTCGCGACCAGCTTTAGCTATCTGGTGGTGAAACCTTATGGTGGGGGGCATTTCATCAACGGACTCAATGTGTCGGGGAACCGGTTTCGCAGCATCAACGGGTTTACAGAGCGCGTCGAGCGGGTCGATACAAGCTTTGCGGATTTGAACTTTACCCGTATGCGCAACGTGCGGTTCGAGGGAAACTCCTTTCACGGGATCAGTAAGCCGGTGGCCAACCCTCTGTTGATCGAATCGCAGCAAAATTCCAACCAGCAAACGTGGGTCATTGATACGGGCCCAGGTCTGCCGTTCGAGGCACGCTCACTTAGTGTGGATGCGGTTGTTGTGCGAGGGGGGGTGCGGAATGCGTCGAACCAGTTGAACTATGACAACCCGTTTGTGCGTGCGCAGCAGGGGCCGGATGCAAATGAGGTGCACGTGGTCTGGTCTGAGCCTGTGCGTGGCAAAATTGCAGTCACGGCACGGATGGATAATGATACTGTGTAGGTCTTGGGGGTTTCGGCATCTTGTGTGCCGGAACCCACTTCAGAATTCCCGCCAAATACCGAGTTTCAGTGCGCTGCTGTAAGCGTCTCCGACCGGACTTTCTGCGCCTATCTGAAGGCTGAATTTTCGCCTTTTTGGCTTGAAGATCAAAGATGGCGCGATGGTGGCGGCAGTCTCCCCAAGGATCTTTGCTGTATAGATTTGGATCATTCCGGTCGTGACCTTGGTGAAGTTTATGCCGAGGGTCATGTCGAGTTTTGCGATGTGTTGGGCATAGGTGAGATCCCAAATTTTTGAGGCTTCTATCGTGGTCCAGCCCGACATTCCGCCCCATTCGATACCGCGCCCCCAACTCAGGCCCGTGCGCACATGCGGCAGTGTTTCAGCACCGATCCAGCCGACGCCAATCCCCATTTCGTACGCGAACTTTGAATTAGCGTCGGGCTTAGTCAACGCACGGCGGATGGATAAGGTGGCATAGCCGCGTTCAAGTGCATTGCGCGGGCGCATCGTGCTCAGATCGCCGACAACTGTGGTTTTTTCTGTAAGGCCATACTCAAGGTATGCTTGGCTCGCGGTATCAAGAGAATAATTTGCAGTGACAGAAAGGGCGCTGAACGTCGTCCCTTTTTCTCGCAGCCATGGACCTGCTTGAGCGGTGCTTGTTAGGGCAAGCACGAAAAGGGTTATAAATAAGCGATTTAGCACAGGGAGGTTCTCCTGTGCTCACATTTGGTTAATATCGGTTAAGGAACGGTTACGATTTGCGCAATGAGTTTCAAATTTTATGCTGCTTTGGATAAATTGAGCGAAGATGCCCGAGCAAAGAACGGAGGCGAAGGGTGGCCGAGATTTTGGTAGATGGCTCGAATGTCTTGTTCTGGCGGGGAGGGCAGGCGCAGCGCGAGGCGCTTGCGCTTGTGATCGGCGCGCTCAATCTGCGCCGATTTGCGCCGTCTGTCTATTTTGATCACAGCATTTACGGGCATTTGTCGGCAAGTGACTTGGCAACGTTGAACGTATTCTCACAGATCATTGTCGCGCCCGGTGGCACACCTGCGGATGCCCTATTGCTCGACGCTTGCGACCATGGGCGCATCCAGATTGTAAGCTGCGACAAATATCAGGATTGGCAGAGCAAACATCCGCGCATGCGCCGCGATTGGCGCGTGTCAGGGCGGATTGGAAGAGGGGGGCGGGTGAGCTTTTCGAAGACGCTCAGAGCCGCCCCGCTTTAGCGACCACGTCGTTTGACCCCGCCGCGCATGCCGCCGCGCCCCATCGTGCTGCGGCCAGATTTTTGCTTGGCGTCGTCCACGGCCTTTTCCACGGCGTATTGGCGCGCCATCGGATCATTAGCGATGGTAAGATCGACTGCTTCCAGCCGCTTGACCTCATCGCGCAGACGGGCCGCTTCTTCGAACTCAAGGTTCTCGGCGGCCTTACGCATGTCGGTGCGCAGCCCCTCAAGGACGGATTGCAAATTCCCGCCCGCGAGCGGATTGTCAATTTTGGCAGTGACACGAGATTGATCTGTATCTCCTTTGTAGAGACCCGCCAGAATATCTTCGACATTCTTCTTCACCGTCATCGGCGTGATGCCATGCTCTTCGTTATAGGCAAGCTGTTTGACGCGACGCCGCTCTGTCTCACCCATCGCACGCTCCATGCTGCCGGTGATGCGGTCGGCGTACATGATAACGCGGCCTTCAGAGTTGCGCGCTGCACGGCCGATGGTCTGGATCAGTGACGTTTCGGAGCGTAGGAAACCTTCCTTGTCCGCGTCTAGAATCGCGACCAACCCACATTCGGGAATGTCCAAGCCCTCCCGCAGAAGGTTAATTCCAATAAGCACGTCAAACGCCCCGAGACGCAGATCGCGCAGGATTTCGATCCGCTCGATGGTGTCGATGTCCGAGTGCATGTAGCGAACTTTGATGCCTTGCTCGTGCATGTATTCGGTTAGATCCTCGGCCATACGCTTGGTTAGGGTCGTGCACAGCGTTCGCATGCCATCGGCAGTCACCTTGCGCACTTCGTCCAGCAGATCGTCCACTTGCATCTCAACGGGACGGACTTCGATTTGTGGATCAATGAGGCCAGTGGGGCGAATGACCTGTTCGGTAAAGACGCCACCCGTCTGCTCCAACTCCCACGCGGCAGGCGTGGCGGAGACAAAGACCGACTGTGGGCGCATAGCGTCCCATTCTTCGAACTTCAGCGGGCGGTTGTCCATACACGAAGGCAGGCGAAAGCCGTGTTCGGCCAGCGTCATCTTGCGTCTAAAGTCACCCTTATACATGCCGCCGATTTGCGGCACAGAAACGTGGGACTCATCCGCAAAAACAATCGCATTATCGGGGATGAATTCGAACAGGGTCGGGGGTGGCTCTCCGGGCGCGCGGCCCGTGAGGTAGCGGGAGTAGTTCTCGATTCCGTTGCACACGCCAGTAGCTTCGAGCATCTCTAGATCGAAGCTACAACGCTGTTCAAGGCGCTGGGCCTCCAGCAGTTTACCGTCGCCAACAAGCTGGTCGAGCCGCATCCGCAGCTCTTTTTTGATTCCAATGACCGCTTGGTTCATCGTGGGTTTGGGCGTGACATAGTGGGAGTTCGCGTAGACGCGAATTTGCTCCATCAGGCCGGTTTTTTCGCCCGTCAGGGGATCAAACTCGGTGATGCTCTCCAATTCCTCACCAAAGAACGACAGCCGCCACGCGCGGTCATCAAGGTGGGCAGGAAATATCTCCAAGCTGTCACCGCGCACGCGGAAAGTACCGCGCTGGAAGGCAGCATCGTTGCGCTTGTAGGCTTGGGCCACCAGATCAGCGATGACTTGGCGCTGATCATAGGAAGTACCAACTTTCAAATCTTGCGTCATAGCGCCGTAGGTTTCAACGGAACCGATGCCGTAGATGCATGACACAGACGCTACGATGATCACATCGTCTCGCTCCAACAGAGACCGCGTTGCGGAGTGGCGCATGCGGTCGATCTGCTCGTTGATTTGTGATTCCTTCTCAATGAAAGTATCAGACCGCGCAACATAGGCTTCCGGCTGGTAGTAATCATAGTAGCTGACGAAATACTCGACCGCGTTGTCGGGAAAGAATCCTTTGAACTCGCCATACAGTTGGGCTGCGAGAGTTTTGTTCGGTGCAAGAATAATCGCGGGGCGCTGTGTCTCCTCAATCATCTTTGCCATGGTAAACGTCTTACCCGTACCCGTGGCGCCCAGCAGGACCTGATCCCGCTCCCCGTTGCGAATACCTTCCGATAGCTCTTTGATTGCCGTAGGTTGGTCGCCCGCTGGTTCGAACTCTGTCTTGAGTACAAATGTCTTGCCGCCCTCCAACTTGGGGCGGGTGCGCACGTCTTCGGCTGGATTGGCGAGGTACGCCTCGGTCACTTCGCTTTTGTCGGTTTGCGCATAGGGCATGGGGGCAGTCTCCGGTAGGTTGCCCTATAGGTGTCATGTTTTCACGATGGTTCAAGGCGCGAGATGCGTTCACATGTCAGAAACTGTCAGCAGAGCGCACCCTTGATCCAACAGCGCCCGCGTGCCATATCAAATCCTAACTTAACGGAGAAGCCCCATGCGCGCGAGAATCTATCAGCCAGCCCGTACCGCCATGTCCTCAGGTACGGCAAAGACCAAGCATTGGGTGCTTGAATTCGCCCCCGCTGAGGCGCGTGAAGTGGACCCGCTGATGGGATGGACTTCTTCTGCCGATACGCAAAGTCAGGTGAAGCTACAATTCGGCACCAAGCAAGACGCCGTCGATTACGCGGCAGAGCATGGTATTGACGTGCAAGTGCAAGACCCCAACCGCCGCAAGCCTGTGATCCG
>CBDTVN010000009.1:0-47990 GCA_965364195.1 uncultured Sulfitobacter sp.
ACTGCTTCAGATCGCTCCAAAATATACGAACCGAAGACATCATCGGTCAGGGATTTCTCGCGCTGAACAAACTTGATGAAGTAAGCGAAAAAAGGTAGCAATCCGTGTGCTATGAACACTAGGATATTTGCAATCTGCATTTAGTTGCGCTGCGGTCAAAACAGAAAGTCAGTCGAGCTGTGATATGTCACCCAAGATTCCCAACGGCATTCGCCTTCTCGGAACTGACAATTTGGTCACTGCTGGCAGGCGCGGTATGTCGGGTTCAGCGTGCGGATCCGACCAACGTTGCAACCGCTGTTTTTTTGTTAGCTCTTTATGGGGGCGAGGCTCATGCTCAAGAGATAGACCCTGAGCGTCCATTTCGGTTTTATGGCCATATAAGCCCGACGATTTTGACTGTCGATGATGGAGTTTCGCGGTCGACTGATACGGCCGACAATGCAAATTCAGGTGGCCGAATTGGTTTTTGGTACCAACGGGGGTTAGGAGAAAATACCCTTAAGTTCAATGGTGAAGCGTCGCTTGGGGCGCGGAATTCAGGATCCTTAAGCCAGCTCGGGACTCCACCGCTATTTGACTGGAAAGGGGGATCGGTTCGAAAGCTTGAAGTTATCTTGGAAACACCAAGGTTAGGAACATTCTCGGTTGGCCAAGGTAGTATGGGTTCGGACGGGGTTGCTGAGTCCGATCTATCAGGTACAAATTTGGCAAGTTACGTGGGCATCGCTGACGTAGCTGGTGGGTTTTTCTTTCGAACAGGGACCGGCACCTTATCTGATATTAGCATTCAGGATGCGTATCCAACTTATGATGGGGGACGGTCCCAAAGGGTCAGGTATGACAGCCCTCAAATTGATTTTTCAAGACTTGGATCATTACAGTTTGCGGCTTCCATCGGGACTGAATCAAGCGACGAGAATGTTACGCTAAACGACGCACTTTCTGATGCCGGTCTGTTTTATCGCAACCAGTTGGGGAGCTTTGCAATGGCCGGAAGTGTCGGCGTGTCAATTGCCGATACATCAGCAGGAAATGAGCCTCAGATCGCAGGCTCTTTCAGCATCTTGCATGAGCCTACAGGTTTCAATCTTACAGCGGCTTCTGGCAATCGTAACAACAATGGCGACTACCAATACATCAAGGCCGGCATTCGCGGGGATTGGTTCAAACTCGGCGGCACTTCGGTGTCAGTTGACTGGTACGCTTCGAGCGACACTGTGCTTTCAGGTTCCGATGCCCGGTCAGTTGGGATCGGGGTTGTGCAGCATTTATCAAACCAAAATGTTGATCTGTTCTTTGGGGTGAGGAAATACGGATATGACGGTGGAAGTTCTGTCCAATATCAGGACATGACATCTGCAATGCTTGGGGTGCGCTGGGTGTTCCGCCGACTGGAAAAACGTACGATCTTCGAGGACCTCTGGCAGAAATGATGAGAGCGTTTCCCGCGGCCTCCCGTATAGGATTTATGGTGGCTCCGTCACAATACCAGGCCGTTGATGGCAGTTTTGATCACAACACCGCGCCATATCATCAATCTCCGTCAGCCACACCAGCAGCGCGAATGCGCGCACGGCGCGCGCGGTAGCTGGGCAGGATGATAAGGATTGCGGCGATGGTGAGCAGCCCCAGCGTCATGGGCCGCTCCCAGATGAACGAGATCCCGTCGTAGAGCTGCATGGAGCGCGAGAAGTTGTTCTCCAACATTCCGCCAAGAATGAACCCGATGAGCAATGGTGCCAGTGGATAATCCGCGAATTTGAGAGCCGTGGCACAGACACCAAAGCCTACCAGAAACAGCAGTTCAGTCGCGTTGTTCTGACCGATGTAGGCCCCCATGAGGGTGAAAAACAAGATGAATGGAATGAGGTAATTGCGCGGGATCGACAAAACCTTGGCGATATAGGGGATCAGCGGCAGGTTGAGGATCAGCAGAACCAGATTGCCGATGAACATCGACATGATCACGGCCCAGAATATCTCTGGCTCGTCGATCATCAGGCGCGGACCCGGCGTGACGTTAAGGGCGATGAGCGCGCCCAATAGGATCGCCGTGGTGCCGGAGCCTGGGATGCCGAGGGTCAAGAGTGGCACAAAGGACCCTGTGCAGGCGGCGTTGTTGGCCGTCTCTGGTGCGGCGAGACCCTTAATTGACCCTTTGCCAAATTCTGCTTGTTCTTCTTTTGTGGCGAGGTTCCGCTCCACCGCGTAGCCCAGAAAGCTGGCGATAGTGGCCCCAGCACCCGGCAGCACACCGATAAAGAACCCTTGAATGGACTGGCGAGCAATGACGGGTGCGATTGCGCGTGCTTCTGCGCGGGTGATGCGCAGGTCCTTGATCTGGCCCTCTGCACCGCCCTGCACTGTGGTGGGTTTAAGCACCAGAAATATCGCTTCGGGGAGGGCAAACATTGCCATCGCGAGCGTGATAAAGCCAAATCCCGATTGCAGGTCCATGATGCCCATGGTGAAGCGTGGGAGATTGAATAACGCCCCCTCGCCCACCGTTGCCATGATCAGCCCCAGCACCGTCATCATGATCGCCTTGGCCACCTGCCCCGTGCCTGCAAAGGCCGCAATAGCGGAAAGGCCTACGACCATAAGCGCAAAATACTCTGATGAATGAAACAACAGTGCCACTGACGACAGACCGGGCGCAAAGATCATCAACAAAATCGCCCCGATCGTACCGCCCGCAAAGCTGGAGACGGCAGCGATGGTGAGCGCCTTGCCCGCCTTACCCTGCTTGGCCATAGGATAGCCGTCAAAGCTGGAGGCGACTGTTCCCGCCACCCCCGGCGCGTTGAGTAGGATCGAGGACGTCGAGCCGCCAAAAATCGCGCCGTAATACACACCCGCAAGCAGGATGAGTGCTGCGGAGGGATCACCCATGGATATCGCAACGGGGATCATGATCGCGATGATCGACATAGGTCCAAGGCCGGGCAACATCCCGATGAATGTTCCGATGAGGCAACCGGCAATCACCATTGCCAGATTTTGTAACGATAGCGCCGTTTGCAGGCCGATCAGCAGTCCTTCGAGCATGTCAGCCTCCTATGAAAAATGGCAAGGGACGCATATAGATGCCGAGGATCTCTTGCACGAGATACCAGACAACAAAGGCCGCAATGAGGGCGATGGGGATGAGAATGTGCCACTTCCGCTCGCCCAATGTGACCGCGCCGAGGATGAGGAACGCGGAGGTAGAACCGAGAAAGCCCAGTGGGCGCAGACATAGCGCATAGGCGACCATCAGTGCCAGCAGCACAACGGCTTGCCCCAGCTTGTATTCATGCAAGCGGCGGTAGTCGATGTCGGGTGTCTTTGGCTCTGCCTTCTCAAGCCCGAGCAGGATTACGCCGGACGCTGCGATGCCGAGGATCGACAGCACTTTGGGAAAGGTGCTGGGCCAGATCGGGTTACGCTTCATAAACGGGGCAAGCCCTACATCCATCAAGAACCACGCAGTATAGCCGTAGACCAGACAAATGGTCAGCAAGATGAGGGCAATCCAACGATCAAGAGCCATGCTGCTCTCCAAATATGTGAAGAGGCAGAGCGATTTCCCGCTCTGCCTGGTGGTGTCTTAGAGAAAGCCGAGCTTTTTCATCAGATCGCCAATGGCTTTTTCCTGACCCTCAAGAAAGGCCTTAAAGTCATCGCCATTGTTGTGGATGTTGACCCAGCCATTGCGCGCGCGCACAACTTCCCACTCGGGGGTGTCATACATCTTGGTCAAGGCGTCCTGATACAGAGCTACCTGCTCGGCTGGCATATTCGGTGCGCCGAAAAAGCCGCGCCAGTTCACAAAAGACGTATCGATGCCCTGCTCTTGCATTGTCATGGCGTCGGGGGACGCGGGCACACGCTCATCTGATGTCACGCCGATGATTTTCACCTCGCCCGCTGCGGCCAGATCGACTGCTTCGGAAAATCCTGTGGAAAGCGCCGCAATTTCACCTGAGAGCAGTGCTGCCATGGCTTTGCCGCCCGCGTCATAGGGGATGTATTTTACGTCAAGCGCATCTTTGCCCGCCGCTTCCATCACCATCGCCGCCACAAGGTGGTCCATGCCGCCCGGAACCGAGCCGCCACCGATTGCCGTTTTGGACGGATCGGCGTCATAGGCTGCCAGCAAATCGGCCATATTGTTTACGGGGCTATCTTTGCCGACCACGATTGCAGCGTAGTCGCCAATCGTGCCTGCCACCAGCGTCAGGTCGCGGAAGTTATGGGGAAAAACACCCGTCAGGGAGCGGATCACGATGGGCGTCGAATTGACCATCAGCGTGCCTGTATTGCTCTCGGCGTTTTCAATCAGAAACCCGATGGCTTTACCGCCACCACCGCCGGACATGTTCTCATAAGAGGCAGTCCCCACAATGCCAGCTGCGGTCAGCGCCTCGCCGGTGCCGCGTGCCGTGCCGTCCCAACCGCCACCAGCACCGCCGGGGATGAGAAAGTGGATGCTGTCGAGCACTTTATGCCCCTCAGCAAATGTAGGCGCGGCAAAGCTGAATGTCGCGGCGGCCGCCAGCATAAGGGCGCGGCGGCTTTTGTTGAATGGTGTCATGGTATCCTCCCGTTTGACTGCCGTCTCGAATGAACGGCTTTTATCTGAATTCCAGCATAGGTAGCTGAAACCCCGCTGTCACGTTGTTATGCTTGTCTGTAAGTATTGGTTTTCGGCAAGGTAATAGCGGCAATTTCTTACATTAACAAATTACGATAAATAATTGATAATATGCTATTTAAGTAGATATACGGCCAAAATTCTCACTCTCCAATGTAGTGCTTCAAAGTCGCTACAGTCCCATTCGCCCAAATCATATTCAGCCATCCAGCAAAGGAAGTAGCGAAAACAGGATCATCTGCAAGATCGCCATACAGGTTGCGCTGTTCCAGCCAGAGATGCGGTGCGTCCTTTGCTTTGAGGGCAACGGTGTTCAAGTTCTCCCAAATCGGATCATTTGGCGTGATGGTGCTGCCGTCTTCGCGTGTACCAGCGCACATCCGTGCCCAGAGCGCTTGGCTCAAGACGAGGCCGTTAGATTGCGCCCCTGCGGCAAGTGCATCGCGCAGCGTTGGCAGAATAAAACCGGGCTGGCGCGCAGAGCCATCAAAGGCGACGCGCCGCACGGTATCGACGATCTGGGGATTGGCGAAGCGCCCTTCGATCAGCGTGACATAGTCTTGTGCCGTTATGTCTGGAACCGCACTTACATGCGGTACGATCTCTTCGCGTGCAACTTTGCTGAAATAGGCTGCGATAAGGGGGTGCTCCATACAGCCTGAAATATGCGCAACCCCGAGGATTTCGCCCGCGTTGGAGATAAGCTGGTGTCCCCCGTTCAGAATCCGGATTTTCATGGCTTCGTGCGCATGCACATCCGCAGTCATCGTCGCGCCAGCCTTTTCCCACGCGGGACGGCCAGCGCAAAAATCATCCTCGATCACCCACTGGCGGAAATTCTCGTGGGTGACGGGGGCGGCATCCTCTACACCAAAGCTGCGCGCGATCTCAAGCTCGGCAGGGCCCGTAGCGGGGACAATGCAATCCACCATCGCGTTGGGAAAGCTACAGTTCTTGTCGATCCAATCAGCAAGATCAGGATCGGACAGCCGTGCCAGTGACACAACCGTCTGGCGCAGAATTTTGCCGTTGCCTTGCAGGTTATCACAGCTTTGTCCCGTGAAAGGCCCTGTGCCTGCATCCCGACGAAGCTTGAGCGCTGCCACCATGGCGCCGAAAGCCGTGCGCGGAGTAGCCGGGTTGGCAGCGTCATGGACAATATCTGTATGGGTGTCGTCGAACGCTTTGGTCACGGGATCGATGTAATAGCCGCCCTCGGTCACGGTGAGGGCCACAATGCGGATTGCAGGATCAGCCATTTGTGCAATCAGCGCGGCATTGTCAGGCTCGACAGGGACAAACCCGATCATGGAGCCGATCACCTCGGCGGAGCGGCCCTTCGGGTCCAGTTCGATCAATGTGGTGAGGTAATCCTGTGCTGCCAACCGCGTACGCTGTGCCTCATCCCCTGCGCGGACCCCTGCCCCGATAATCGCCCAATCCTGAGCCTCACCCATCTGCATCAAGCGGTGCAGATACCATGCCTGATGCGCGCGGTGAAAATTACCCAAGCCGATGTGGACAATGCCCGCCGTGAGCGTGCTGCGGTCATAGGTTGGTACAAGTATTGTTTCGGGTAGCGCGCTCAGGTGCAGCTCAGATAGTTTCACGTCAACTCATCCAGTTTCCGCCGTCGACATTCAATGTCTGGGCCGTAATGTATCGCGCCTCGTCGGAGGCAAGGAAAACGCAAGGGTCGGCCACATCGCGCGGCACGCCCATGCGGCCCAATGGGACGGCTTCGCCCACTTCGCGTTTCTTCTGACCCTCGGGTTTGTTCTCATATTGCGCAAATTGTGCATCCACCACATCCCACATGGGCGTGTCGACCACGCCGGGAGCAATGGCGTTCACGCGGATGTTGTCGCCCGCCAGCTCCAGCGCCAGCGATTGCGTGAGCGAGATTACTGCCGCTTTGGTTGAGCAGTAGATCGCGATGTTTGGTTCACCGCGCCTGCCCGCTTGAGAAGAGAAGTTAATGATTGCACCGCCGCCGCGGGATTTCATGATCGGCACAACGGCTTGGATCGCAAAAATTGTGCCGCCCACGTTGACGTCGTATTGGCGGCGGTAGTCTTGCGGCGTGATCTTATCAAGGGAGGCCATGTTAAAGATGCCGGCATTGTTCACCAGAATATCAATCCCGCCCCATGCGGCATTCACGGCTGCAACGCCATTTGCGATCGTCTTTAGATCGGTAACATCCATCTCGATGGCAATGCCCTGATCGCCCAGCATTTGTGCCGTCTCCATTGCGTCGGCCCTGTTCAGATCAGCCACAGCGACCTGCGCACCTGCCTCGGCATAGGCCTGACAAATCGCGCGGCCAATGCCACGCCCGCCGCCAGTGACCAAAGCTATCTTTCCCTCAAGCCGCTTCATGTCATGCGGAGCCCCGCCGCATCGAATTTGTGGATCAGCGTGTGGTTGGGTGTGAGGTAGACAGTATCGCCATAAGTTACAGAAACATCGCCGGCCGCGCGCACAGTCATCGGATCACAGCCTGCAATTCCGTGGATGTGGATAAACGTATCGCTGCCCAAATGCTCTGCCACGCCAACGGTGCCCTGCCATTCGCCGTCAGTTTTGGAAACGGTGAGGTGCTCTGGCCGGATGCCGATGGTTGTCGCACCCTGCTTGGTGGCCTCGTCCCCTTCGATAAGGTTCATCTTGGGCGAGCCGATAAAGCCTGCGACAAACTTGTTTTGCGGCGTGTGATACAGCTCGAGAGGGGAGCCTACCTGCTCGATGAGGCCCGCCTGAAGCACAACGATCTTATCGGCCATCGTCATCGCTTCGACCTGATCATGGGTTACATAAACCATCGTGGTTTTCAGCTTTTTGTGCAGCTCGCTAATCTCCATGCGCATGCCGACTCGCAAAGCCGCATCAAGGTTCGAGAGCGGCTCGTCAAATAGAAACGCTGACGGCTCACGCACAATAGCGCGACCGATAGCAACCCGCTGGCGCTGTCCACCCGAGAGTTGGCCGGGTTTGCGGTCGAGATAGTCGGTGAGGTTCAATGCGGCGGCGGCATTCGCAATCCGCTTGTCCTGCTCGGCCTGAGACATCTTTGCCATGCGCAGAGGGAATGCGATATTCTTACGCACCGACATGTGCGGATAAAGCGCGTAAGACTGGAACACCATTGCAAGGCCGCGTTTGGCCGGCGGTAAATCCGTAGCATCCTTCCCGTCGATCTCGATGTTGCCGCCAGAGGTGTCCTCCAGCCCGGCAATTAGGCGTAACAGCGTGGATTTGCCACAACCGGAAGGTCCGACAAACACAACAAATTCCCCATCGTTGATTTCCAAATCCAGCGGCGGAATGACTTCTGTACTGCCAAAAGATTTCTGCACGCCTTTAAGTTCAATACGTCCCATAGTCGTCTTCCTTACTTCACAGCGCCGAATGTCAGGCCGCGTACAAGTTGTTTTTGGCTGAACCAACCCAAGATGAGGATCGGCGCGATTGCCATCGTGGAGGCTGCGCTGAGTTTTGCGTAAAACAGACCCTCGGGGCTGGAATAGCTTGCGATAAATGCCGTAAGCGGTGCCGCTTTGGCTGCCGTCAGGTTGAGGGTCCAAAATGCCTCATTCCACGCAAGGATGAAGTTCAGCAGTAGTGTGGAGGCAATGCCGGGGATCGCCATGGGCGTCAGCACATAGAGGATCTCGTCACGCAGAGTGGCACCGTCCATCCGTGCGGCTTCCAAAATCTCGCCGGGGATCTCCTTGAAGTAGGTATAGAGCATCCAGACAATGATCGGGAGGTTGATGAGCATGATGACGATCACCAGACCTGTGCGGCTGTCGAGCAGACCCAGTTTGATGAAAATCAGATAGATCGGGTACAGCACGCCGACGGCGGGCAGCATCTTAGTCGAAAGCATCCAGAGCAGAATATCCTTAGTCCGGTTAGAGGGCACAAAGGCCATCGACCACGCCGCAGGGACCGCGATGATCACACCCAGCAGCGTTGAACCACCCGCGATGAAGATCGAATTCCATAAGAACCGCGTGTAGTTCGAGCGCTCTTGCACCACAGCGTAATTCTCTAACGTCCAGTCGAAGAACAGGAAGATGGGCGGATCGGCAATCGCCTGCGCTTCGGTCTTGAAGCTGGTGAGGATCGTCCACAGGATCGGGAAGAAGATCAACAGACCAATCGTCCAAGCGATTGCAGTGTTGAGCGCCTTGCGGTTGTTGGTGATCGAGCGTGCCATCAGGTATCCCTCACGCGTCCAGGTTCTTGCCGACAATGCGCATCAAGAAGATGGCAATGATATTGGCAAGAATGATTGCATAAACCCCACCGGCCGAGCCGAGGCCGATGTTTTGGCTCTCCAACACGCGCTGGAAAATGAGATAGGTCAGTGTTTTGGTGCCGAACGCACCGCCCGTTGTCACGAAAATCTCAGCAAAGATCGACAGCAGGAAGATCGTCTGGATCAGGATCACGATAGTGATCGCACGGCTCAGGTGTGGCAGGACGATAAACCAAAAGCGCTTGAGATGCGGCGCGCCGTCCATCTCTGCCGCCTCGATCTGTTCACTGTCCAGCGATTGGATCGCGGTGAGCAGGATCAGTGTCGCAAAGGGCAGCCATTGCCAGCTTACGATCAGGATGATTGAGGGTAGCGAGGCTTCCGATAGCCACGAGACAGGCTCCGCGCCAAAGAATTTCCATAAATACGCAAACAGCCCGCTGTTGGGGTCCATAAACATGTTTTTCCACACCAGCGCGGATACGGTGGGCATCACAAAGAACGGGGCAATCACAAGGATGCGCACAACGCCCTGCCCCCACATCGGCTGGTCCAGCAGGATCGCAAGCAGAATGCCAAGGCAGATGGTGATGACCAGCACGGATCCTACAACAATCAGGGTCGCCTGAATACTGGGCCAGAACGCGCTGGACGTAATAAAGCGGGTATAGTTGTCAAAACCTGCCCATCCCAGATCGCCGCCGCGCAGCGGCAGATATTTGCGGAACGAGAACCATAGTGTCATGGTGAGAGGCACCAGCATCCAGCCCAAAAGCAAGATCACTGCGGGTGCCATCATCAACCGTGCGGCGGATCGGGATGCTTTGGTGGCCATTGGGATACACCTTGTTGGGCGATGAGCAGTCCATCGCAGATGTCAAATTTGAGAGATAGTGGCTTACGGTTAAGGGCGGCAAATCAACCGCCGCCCTCGAATTTGATTGCTAAGGCTTACTTGTAGCCAGCAGCTTCCATCGCGTCATTTGTGATCGCTTGCGCTTTTTCCAATGCCTCCTCAACAGTTTGCTGACCTGCATAGGCTGCGGAGAACTCTTGGCTTACGTCTGTTGCAATGCCCGCAAACTCGGGGATGGCTGCGAACTGGATACCGACATAGGGCACTTCCTCGACAGTCGGGTTTGTCGGATCAGCAGAAAGGATCGAGTCGAGTGTCATCTGTGCGAAAGGAACCTCTTTGTAGTTCGGGTTCTCGTAGAGCGATGTACGCGCGCCTGGAGGCACGTTTGCCCAACCCTCGTTTGCTGCAACAAGCTCGATGTAGTCTGTGCCAGTCGCCCACTCGATGAACTGCTGAGCTGCTTCTTGATTTTGGGTGCCTGCAGGAATGGCAAGTGCCCAAGCCCAGAGCCAGTTGGAGCGTTTGCCCAAACCGTTGTCAGGTGCGAGCGCAAATCCAACGCTGTCTGCAACTGTGCTATCCTTGGGGTTGGTCACAAAGGATGCCGCAACCGTTGCGTCGATCCACATGCCGCATTTGCCTTGCTGGAACAACGATAGGTTTTCGTTGAACCCGTTTGTCGCGTAACCTGATGGGCCGGAAGCGTCCATCATGCCCTTGTAGAAGTTGAGCGTGTTTGCCCACTGCTCGGAATCGAACTGTGGGTTCCAGTCCGCGTCAAACCAGCGTGCGCCAAAGGAGTTGGACATAGCTGTGATAACGGCACCGCCCTCACCCCACCCAGCTTTACCGCGCAGGCAGATACCGTTGATTTCGGCGTCGCGGTCGGTCATGGCAGCGGCCGCATCGCGGATGAAGTCCCACGTGGGTGCTTCGGGCATTTCCATGCCTGCTTTTTCCATCAGGTCTGTGCGGTACATGACCATGGAGGATTCGCCGTAAAACGGTGCGGCATACATAGTACCTTCATAGGACAGGCCGTTGCGCATGGCGGGCAGGATGTCGTCGATGTTGTATTCGGCGGACAGATTGTCCATTGGCACCAGCCAGCCGTTTTTGGCCCAGATTGGTGTCTCGTACATGCCGATTGTCATGATATCGAAAGAGCCACCTTTGGTGGTAATGTCCGTCGTCACGCGCTGGCGCAGGACATTCTCTTCAAGTGTGACCCACTCGACAGTGTGGCCAGTCTTCTCGGTGAAGTCAGCGGTGAGACCCTGCATGCGGATCATGTCGCCGTTATTTACCGTAGCAATTGTCAGCTCTTCTGCGGCCGCGGCACTTGCCAGCGATGCCACCAAACCGAAACCGACAGCGGTGTTCAGCAGTGTGTGTTTCATAGACATATTATTTGCCCTCCCATTTTTTACATGGGTAAAGATTGAACGGGAGAGATGCTTGCGTCAACACTAATTTTTGCGGCCCAAATTGCTGCGTTGCGGCGTGAGTGATTTGCGGAGATTGCGGCTTAGGCGGACTCGCGCAACTTCAATACGCCTTCCATCAGCTGGATTTGTGGTGCACCACTCTGTCCGCCGGTGCTCATTAGCTGGATTAGTCTGGAAACAGACGCTTTTCCGATTGCGTCGAAATCTTGTGCAACCGTGGTGAGCGCGGGCGTTGTGAAGGGGCATAGCGGATAATCATCATGACCCGCGATCCGCAAGCCGCCCTCATTCTGCCGGCCCGGCGTCAGGCCATGCCGCGATGCAGCGCGAAGGGCGCCGATCCCGACACGGTCATTTGCACACAGAATCGACCTATCCGTGTAGGCGCCACGCGAGAAATATTGATCCATGACTGCTTCGCCATGCGCTTCATACAGCCAATCCTCATGCAGTAGCTCTGTGCCAATTATTTCAGGCTCAAATCCAAGTTCCTGCATTTGTTTGATGTAAGCATTTTCACGCTCCACCGCGTTAAAGTTCACCCGAGGCATTGCAAGGAATACGGGGGGCTTACCTACACGGCACAGGTATTTTGTAATTAATCCAGTACTTTGAAGGTGATTTGTACCAACGTAATCCACATCCGGCATCGTTTCGGGACGCGAATCCACCATGACGAATGGCAAGCGCGCCTGCAGCCTGCTATACGTGGCGCGATCACTTTGATTGCCCAACGGCACCACTAGCGCCCCATCGACATTCATCTGCATGAAGGTTTCAACAGCGCGCGCCTCAATCACTGGGTCAGAATGGGAGCATTTTGTCATAACGCTGAGCCCCTGCTCCATCGCTGCGATCTCAATTGATTCCAGAAGTTTGGTAAAGAAGAGATCATTGAGATAGGGAATGATCACGCCGATCATACCACTCGTCTTACGGTTCATCCGCGTGGCAAAGAAGTTGGGAACATACTCCACCTGTTCCAGCCCCAAGCGGATTTTCTCCGATGTGGAGCCGCGCACGCTGTCGGGGCTTTGGAAGTACCGTGACAAGGTAGGGCGCGATACGCCAATCGCAGCGGAGAGTTGCTCCATCGTCTTGATCTTGGGTTTTGTCATGGTGACTAACTTAATCCCTTTGCGCGTAAGTCCCGACCGAATGGTCAGCGCAGATTGACGGTGGCCCATTTCTTTACGTGTGTAAAGATTAGTCTCGTTTCCGCAGGAAAATGGAAAAGTTTAGTTGCCCTCAATTGGGCCTTTGAAGCCAAGCGCTACGACAAACTTCTCAGAGCTGTCCTGACGGCTTGACGGTGGTTTAAAGTTCGAGACTTTGGTGAAGCGCTGTTTGAGCAGCTTTTGCAGATCGCCCTCGGCCCCGCCGGCGAGCGTCTTGGCGATAAAAGTCCCGCCTTCTTCCAATACGTCGAATGCGAAATAAGCTGCGGCTTCGCACAGCGCGATAATGCGGTTGTGGTCAGTCTGCTTGTGCCCAGACGAGGACGCCGCCATATCCGACATCACAACGTCGGCGTTTCCGCCTAACCAGTTTTTAACTGTGACGTCCGCATCATCCTCCATAAAGTCGAGCTGATAAATCTCGCAACCTGCAATCGGCTCCATCTCCTGCAAGTCGATGGCCAGAATGGTGCCTTTCGCCTTACCGCTCTTCTCGCCCAGAATGTTGGAGCGTTTGACCGCGACCTGACACCAACCACCCGGCGCTGCCCCCAAATCGACAATCCGCGCACCGGGAACCAGGAAGCGGTATTTGTCATCCAGCTCCATGATCTTGAACGCCGCGCGCCCGCGATAGCCTTCGGCCTTGGCGCGCTTCACATAGGGATCGTTTAACTGGCGCTGCAACCAACGGGTCGAGCTGAGTTTGCGCCCGCGTGCGGACTTGACCTTCACCTTCAGGTCACGCTGTCCGCGACCCGATGTGTTTTTGGTCGTGTTCTTACCTGTCGGCGTCTTGCCCATCAGAATGTTCCTTCTTCGAGCACGCCGTCCGCGCTCATTTGTGCGTATAACAGACCTTCGCGCAGACCGCGATCCGCAACGCTTAGGCGGTCCGTGGGCCAACAGCGCATAAGCGCCTGCAAAATCGCCGCCCCCGACATGATGAGTGCGGAGCGGTCATTGCCGATACACGGATCAATCCGCCTGCCTTCTGGCCCCATCGCCAGATAGTGATGAATGACCTTGTCGATTTGTTCGGTGCTCATGCTGATCCCGTCCACTTTGGACCGGTCATAACGGCGCAGGCCGAGGTGACTGGCGGCAACGGTTGTCACTGTACCCGAAGTGCCGACAATCTGAAACCGCTCCTGCGCCTGTGCCGATTGGTAGGGCGTGAAGTCGGCGAGGTTCTCTTCAAAGAACCAGCTCATCAGTGCGAACCGCGCCGCATCATCCTCAACATCGGAGAACTGGTCGCGCAGGGTCGCCACGCCAAGTGGGACACTGATCCAGTCAACAACCTTCGCCGCGGGAATATCCGTCACAGCTTGAACAAATCCGTTGTGCAGCCGCATGATGGATTGCGCGCGATCCTTTTTCGGAACACCGGAAATATCAATCCAGACCAGCTCGGTTGAGCCGCCGCCGATGTCCACCACCAACAGATTCTCCGTCTTGCGGCTGACGAGCGGCGCACAGGAGATCACGGCAAGCTGCGCCTCCTGCTCGGGCGCTATTATCTCAAGGCGCAGCCCCGTCTCGCGGGTGATGCGGTGCATAAACTCGTCACCATTAGACGCACGGCGGCAGGCCTCCGTGGCAACAAGGCGCATCTTGTTAACTTTATTGCGGCGGAGTTTTTGTTGGCATATGCGCAATGCCTGTATGGTGCGCGCCATTGATCCGCGCGACAATCGCCCGGTTTTCTCAAGCCCTGCGCCCAATTGCACAGACTTCGAGAAACTATCCACCACATGAAATCCCCCGCCTTTCGGCTGAGCGATCAACATGCGACAGCTATTTGTGCCCAGATCTAGGGCCGCATAGAGGTCGTTCGATCTGGACGAAACTGGCGCGGGGCTCAGAGCCGTCGATGGTTTACGTTCGAGCGCACCCGCACCTTTGGAGCGCTTTGGCGCCATGACATGCGCCTTTCATTACGAGTTAGCCATAGGATACGGCCAGCACTGCACGGGCGCAAGCGTCCTTGGCACCGCAGTCAGCGTATTTTTAGACAAGCTCAAGATGTTGATGCGAATTATGATGGTTGCGGCGCCTCGCCCTGTGTCGCGGAACCGTGTAGCGGTAGGTCGCGGATGAACCTGCGATTGTCGAAAACGACAGCCGCAGGTCGCGGTCCATCCGCTAGAGAGAGCAAGTAACATCGGTTCGGGAGGAATCGCGTATGGCGCAAGTTGTGATCGTTTATTGGCGGGATATTCCTGCACAAGTCATTGTCGGCAAAGGCCGCCGCGGTGAAAAACGTATTTTGCCAGAACGGTTCGAGCAGGCCATTGACCGCGCCGCCATGAAAGTGGGCGCGGAGGATACCGACACCTATCTCGCCGAATGGCGCAAAGCTGATCCCGTCACAATCGAGGGCGATGATGCCGCTGTGGCCGATGCCGAGGCTGCGCGTCTGGATGCCGAATATGACCGTGATCGCATTAAGACGCTGATTGCAAACGATGGTTGGGCCTAGCTCCACCGCTTTGATACTTTAAGGAGCCAGCCGATGGCATTGCTGAATTTTCGCAAAAAAGAACAGCCCACCGATAAGGTAAACCCACAGATCGAGAGCTTCTTGCAGGACTTCTCGATCGAAGTGATGCCGCGCACCGCCGAGAAGGTCGAGGATTTCCGTCCCCTCTTGCCCGCAGGTACCCGCGTCTACATTGCGCATATCGAGGGCACGCCCATCGAGGATATGATCGCCACTGCCGTGCGCCTGAACAAGGATGGATATAAGGTCATGCCGCATTTCCCTGCGCGCATCATCAAGGACCGTGCCACGTTGGCAGACTGGATAGCCCGCTATCAGGGCGAGGCGGATGTGGACCAGGCGCTGTTACTGGCCGGTGGTGTAGAAAAGCCCCATGGCGATTTCAGCGACAGTATGCAGCTGTTGGAGACGGGGTTGTTTGACGCTGCAGGATTTAAACATCTGCATGTGGCGGGCCATCCTGAGGGCAACCGAGATATTGATGCCAGAGGCACTGCCAATGTCGATGCAGCGCTGCGTTGGAAAAACGATTTCCAAACCCGCACCGATGCGAAAATGGCAATTGCGACCCAGTTTGCGTTTGAGGCAAAGCCGATCATCGCATGGGCCGACAGCCTCGCGCAGGCGGGCATCACGCTGCCCGTGCACATCGGCATTGCGGGTCCGGCCAAGCTGCAAACCTTAATCAAATTCGCCATTGCTTGCGGTGTCGGCCCCTCGCTCAAAGTGCTGCAAAAACGCGCGATGGACGTGACCAAGCTGCTCATGCCCTACGAGCCTACGGAAGTTCTGACTGAGCTTGCGGCGCACAAAGCTGCGAACCCTGATTTCAACATCTCCCACGTCCACTTCTTCCCGCTGGGTGGAATCAAAACAAACGCCACATGGGCGCAAACACATGGCGGCGCTGCTGCTGTGCCTGCTGCTGCCTCCTGAAGGACTGAACATGACAAGAACGATCGTCGAATCCAAAACGAAAACCGCCATCATCGGCTTTGATCAGCCCTTTTGTGTCATCGGGGAGCGGATTAACCCAACGGGCCGCAGAATCCTTGCTGAAGAGCTGGAACGCGGTGATTTCTCTCGCGTTGAGGCGGATGCAATTGCCCAAGTAGCGGCAGGTGCGAACATCCTCGACGTGAACTCCGGTGCTGTTTTCTCCAACAAAATGGCCGAAGACCCGCGCTATGCCGACAATAATTTTGTCGAACCGATGCTGATGCCGGAGATGATCGCCCGCGTCCAAGCAGTGACTGATTGCCCGATCTGCATCGATAGTTCTGTTCCAGGTGCGCTTGAAAACGGTCTGGCCGCGTGTGAAGGACGCCCGCTGCTGAATTCGGTGACCGGTGAGGAAGACCGGATGGAAATGGTCCTGCCGCTGGTCAAAAAGTACAACGTGCCAGTCGTTGCCATCTCAAATGATGATACCGGCATTTCCGAGGATCCTGACGTGCGCTTTGCTGTGGCCAAAAAGATCGTCGAGCGTGCAGCGGATTTTGGCATCCCTGCCCATGACATTGTGGTCGATCCGCTGGTGATGCCGATTGGTGCGATGGCCACAGCGGGACATCAGGTATTCACGCTGGTCCGTCGTTTGCGCGAAGAGCTGGGCGTAAACACGACCTGCGGCGCGTCCAACATCAGCTTTGGCCTGCCCAACCGTCACGGCATCAACAACGCATTCCTTCCCATGGCGATGGGTGCTGGCATGACCTCGGCGATTATGAACCCCGTCACTTTGCCAATCAACGCCACAAAGATCGCCGAGAAGAAGGCCGAGCTTGCGGCGCTGGGGCTGGTGATCCCCGAAGCGATGGACGACGAAGTGTTTGTGAATCTCTTTGGCATGGGCTCGACCTTGCCGCGCCCCGGTAAGGAAATGGAGGCCATCCGTGCCGCCAACTTCCTCTTTGACCGTGATCCCCATGGCGGGGATTGGATCAAATTCAACAAAGTGGCCCCAAAGCCGGGCCAAGAAGGCCGTGGCCGTGCTGGCCGCGTCGGTGGCCGCCGTCGCGGTTAAAGAACACCTTTGAACCATATGAAAGGGCAGCATAATGTGCTGCCCTTTTGCGTTCTAGATTAGATTTTTGGCCATCATCATATGCACACCTTTTTCGCGATTCACGGTTTGGGTGATCCGTAAGTCCCCCGCCAGCGAGCAAAGCATATAGGCCTGAGCGCGGCTTATCCCCGCCCGCGCCATCACGACCTCAATCATCCGACGCAGCGCAATCTCAACGCATTGATCCAGATCGGCATGCATTCCCATGGTGATGATATGCGTCGGTGTCTCCGCCTGCGGATAGGTGACATCCATGTCGCGGCGCACGGTGAGGCGAAACCTTCCCTGAAGCGCCGTCTCAATCGCGGTGACGCAAACCTCCCCATCACCCTGGGCCCCGTGACCGTCCCCGCATGAAAACATTGCGCCCTCGGTGTGGACAGGTAGATACAGAGTTGTTCCCGCCACCAGCTCCTTATTGTCCAGATTGCCGCCATGGGCGCGCGGTTCAATTGTGGAAATGCGGCCCCACTGCGCAGGAGGGGCAACGGCCATCACGCCAAAGAACGGCGCAAGCGGCAGCTTTAGACCCCAAGGCATCGTGGCTTCGCCTCGTGCGGCGTCGAGCGGAATGATTGTCAGCGCGGTTTCCTCAAACTCCAGAGGCAGTGTCCCTACGAGCGGGCGGATCATGTTATAACCCCAGTCCTGTCGAAGCTGCACATCAAGTATATCGACCTGCAACACATCCCCCATCTGCGCACCCTCTACTGCGATGGGTCCGGTGAGAATGTGTCCCGGCATGGCAGGCGGCCCTTCGGCATGCAGCGCAAGCAATTCGGGTGGAACATAAAAATTGCTGTCGGGCAGCACCTGAGGCCCGCCCGAGACTGTATTGATCGTTACCTCATCGCCACTTTTGATGTTGGCGACGGGCGGCAGTGTTGCGTCGAAATACCCCCAATGACAGGTCGCAGGTCCAGCCTCGATTATCATGGTATTCCCTTTCTCAACAATGGCACCTAGTTCTATCAGATTGACATGAAACGGCGCAAAGGCAATTCAAACCCCCGTCCACGCTGTTCTTTTCTGTTTAACTACAGTGCTAAGAAAGGCACTCTGTGCCCATGACACTTCGCCGCGCCCAGAGTTCCGACGCCTCCAGCATTGCCGTGCTGTCCATCGAGGTATGGACAGGCACATATCTCAAGCAAGGGATCAATGCGTTCTTTGCGGAGTATATTCTCGGTGAGTTCACATCCGCCAAAACCGCAGCGCTGATCGCTGACCCCACCCAATTCATGCTGGTCTCGATCAATGAGGATGGAATTGATGGGGTTGTGCGGTTGTCAGCGCAAAGTCCTGGACCTGTGAAAGGCTGTTCTGAGTGGGAGATTGCAACGCTTTATGTGCAGCCACGCCATCACGGCAAAGGGATCGGGAAACGCCTTCTTGCAGGAGCATTCAAGCATGCCCACAGCCAAGGTGCCGCTTCTGTCTGGCTCACTACCAACGCCGAGAATACGCCTGCGATTAAATTCTACCACGCCCAAGGGTTCAAACAAATCGGTGAGACACATTTCAGGATCGATGATGAAGCTTATTTGAATAATGTATATTCTTATCCGCTGGGTTAATGCGTTGATTTAAATAAGAAAATGGTGGTCCCAGCTGGATTCGAACCAGCGACCTCTCGCTTCGGAGGCGAGCACTCTATCCAGCTGAGCTATGGGACCGCTCAAGGGCGGTATAGTCTGCCCTCCCTGCCCCTGCAATTCAAAAATCAGGGGGTATCAGGCGAAAAGGTCATGGGCGAGTTCAAGCGCGTCGATCAGCGTGTCGACCTCATCTGTCGTGTTATACATGGCAAAGGACGCGCGGCATGTTGCGTTCAATTCCAGATGCGACATGAGAGGTCCACAGCAATGCTGCCCTGCGCGCACCGCGACGCCCTTTTTATCAAGAATGGTCGAGATATCATGGGCATGGGCGGCACCGTCCATGGTGAAGCTGAAAATCGCCCCCTTGTTCGGCGTGGTGCCTTGGACCTGGATCCAGTTCAACCCAGCCAGCTTTTCAACTGTGTAATCGCGCAATGACGCCTCATGGGCCGCGATATTCTCCAGCCCCACGTCAGTCATGTAGTCAAGTGCTACGCCAAGGCCGATGGTTTGGACAATACCGGGTGTTCCCGCCTCAAACTTCATAGGCGCATCATTATAGATCACACCCTCTTTGCTCACCTCACGGATCATATCGCCGCCGCCCAAAAAGGGCTGCATCTCGTCCATGCGGGCGGCCTTGACATAAACCGCACCAGAGCCGGACGGGCCATAAAGCTTGTGCCCTGTCAGGCAATAAAAATCGCACCCGATATCTTGTACATCCACAGGCATATGCACGGCAGATTGTGAGCCATCTACCAATACGGCGACGCCGCGCGCATGAGCCGCAGTAGTGATAGATTTCACATCCACAACCGTGCCCAACACATTGGACATATGGGTGACTGCAATCAATTTTGTGCGCGGTGTGATCGCGTCAATCACCGCTTGGGGATCGAGCGCGCCAGCGGCATCCACATCGACCCATTTGATCACAACGCCCATACGCTCCCGCAGGAAGTGCCATGGCACAATGTTAGCATGATGCTCCATGACGCTCAGGATAATCTCGTCACCTGCCTCCATGCGCGGCATGGCCCAGCCATAAGCGACCATATTGATCGCCTCCGTTGTACCGGAGTTAAAGATGATCTCATCCTCGGAAGCGGCATTGATAAACCGCGCAACCTTTCCGCGCACAGCCTCGTATTTGTCGGTGGCAAGGTTGGACAGATAGTGCAGCCCGCGATGCACATTGGCGTATTCATGGGAATAGGCCGTGGTGATTGCATCAATCACCACCTGTGGCTTTTGCGCCGAGGCACCATTGTCGAGATAGACAAGAGGTTTGCCGTTCACCTCACGGCTCAGAATCGGGAAATCACGGCGGATTGCGGCGACATCATACATTTGCGGGTACTCCCAGAGTGCCAAGGCCAATCAGCCCGGCCAATATCATCAATCCAAACACAATTCCGACTGCAGCGAGGACGATCACGCCGACGCCGTGCATCAAGCTGCGCAGTTTAAGCGCTTCGGTGATGAAATTCACGGTGATCCACAATCCCAACACACCGACGCAGAGCGAAAACAGCTGCCCTATTGCCGGAGAGATGAACATAAGCAGAAACAAGGCGGCCTGCGCGATAGCGCGCAACCCTTGAAGCCAGACCATCAGGGCCAGCAGATCGCCCAAATCGCCTTGCCCGCCCAATGCACGGCCAGTCCAATAAAAGGCATGCACCGTCAGGACCAAGACGCCTGCGACGAGCGCAAAAAACATGATAGGATTGCGAAACAGTGCAGGCAGTGCCGAAGTATCCCCGAGGAACAGCGAAAAGCTGTAAATAATGCTGTTTATGCAGGCGACTAGGATGAGGCCAGACCACAGCACGTCGCGGCTGAAATTCAGGGTCAAAATCTTTTGCGCAGCGGTGCGCGGGCTCTGGATTGTCTCCAAGGCCAGCGCTTTCAAGGCATCTGTATTCATCATTCGCTTATCCCGTCCGTGCTTAGCAACCCAGAAACCCAGAACCAGCCGAATACAATGAACCAGATTAGGCCAAGCGCCTGAAGCTGAATTCCCGGCCCCATGAAACCAGCCGTCAAACCCAATAGCATCATGACAGGTGTAGAGGCCAGCAGTGCCCAGAAAAGTGTGAAGCGCACTTCGTATCCTGTTACCGGACGCCGGAAAATCCAGACGAAAGGCCATGCAATCACAGCAAAGAGATACAAAAATATCGGTACAATCAGAATATAGAACAACGCGCTCCAATACAGTCGCGCCTGCAACGGGATGTCGGGGTCAAGCTGCGCCTCACGCGCCTGATACGGGGCCACTGCGATAAACATCAGCACTCCCGCAATCAGCACGAACAACAACGTACGCACCTCGTTGCGCCCCTGTGCCAAAAAACGCGCAACAACGCGCCTTGGCCCTTTGTAGGTGGCGAATATATCCTGCGTAAGCGACATCTTAGCCCCTGTGCCGCGTGAGCCACGCACCAAGGCGCGCCGTCAGGTCTTCACGCAGACTTTCATTATCAATCTCACCCACAGCTTCAGCCAAAAAGGCCAGCGTCAGCAGGTCGGTCGCCTCCGACTGAGGTATGCCGCGCGAACGCAAATAGAATAGCGCATCCTCGTCAATCGCACCGGAGGTGGAGCCGTGGCTACACGCTACATCGTCGGCGTAAATCTCAAGCTCGGGCTTCGCGAGGAACTGGCTGTCGCCATCCAGAAGCAGAGACTGGCTGATCTGATACCCGTCAGTCTTTTGCGCGCCTGCTTTCACAAGGATTTTCCCTTGGAAAACGCCAGTCGCACCATTGCGAAGTACCTTTTTGAAAACCTGACGGCTTTTGCAATTCACAGCGTCATGTGTGATGAAGACCGTGTCATCGTGCAGGAAATCACCGTCGCCCACACAGACACCCGCAACATTCGCAATCGCGTCATCGCCCGCCAGTTCGATCACACATTCATTGCGCGTCAAGACACCGTTCACAGTCATCGTGAAGGACCGGAACGCGGATTCAGCACCCAAACGTGTAAAGAGGTGGGTAGCTGCGCGCCGCTCGTGATCGCGCCCTTGAGTACGAATGTGGTGGAATGAGGCGCCATCGGCCACGTCGACTTCCATCACTTTGTTAAACCGTGCAGCCGCTGGACCATTCTCAAGAATTGTAATCTCTGCACCGGCATCCAGTTTGATGCAGTGGTGTAGGATCGCATCAGAACTATCTGATTTATGGAAATAAGTGAGGTTTACGGGCTTGCTTGGCTTGCCGGTCACATGGATCAAAACACCATCCGTGGCAAACGCCGTGTTGAGTGCCGCCAAAGGGCGCGGCACAGGGTCTTGGCCCCGTGTTTCCAGAACGCCGTAGAGGTTTTTTGCCCAATGCAGATCACTGTCTGCTGCGGCCAAACGCTCGATCGTGATGCCTTCAAGGCTCAGATCATCGGAAGCTTCTGCATCAAACACACCGTCCACAAAGACAATTCGCAAACGGTCCATGCCCTCGAACATTGGGGTCTCATCTGTTTCGAGCACAGCAGCCTTCGGCGCGTCGACTTGGGTCAGCGTATCCGGACGGGTGTACTTCCAATACTCATCGCGGCGCTGCGGTAGGCCCATGGCGCGTAGACGTGCGAGAGCGTCCTCACGCGTCGCGCGCGCCCATGTCCCCTCTGGCATAGCCAATGAGGAGATCAACGCCTCTGTTGGATCGGTTTTTGCTGCTGCGTCAGCCATTATACCACCTCGGCAAGGATATCGGCGTAGCCGTTGTTCTCAACTTCGAGAGCAAGCTCTGGCCCGCCGGTTTTCACGATACGACCATTCGCCATGATGTGCACAAAATCGGGTTTGATGTGGTCCAGCAAGCGTTGATAGTGCGTAATCACGAGAAAGCCGCGACCCTCAGAGCGCAGCGCGTTCACACCTTCCGCCACCAGTTTCATTGCATCTACGTCAAGGCCGGAATCCGTCTCGTCGAGGATGCACATCTTTGGCTCGAGCATGGCCATCTGCAATATCTCGTTACGCTTCTTCTCACCACCGGAGAAGCCCATGTTCACAGGACGCTTGAGCATGTCGGCGTCGATCTTTAGCTCCTTCGCCTTGGCGCGCACCACTTTGAGGAATTCGGCGGCGGACATCTCTTCTTCACCGCGCGCTTTACGCTGTGCATTAACGGCTGTGCGCAAGAAGGTCATGTTACCCACGCCGGGGATTTCCACGGGATATTGAAATGCAAGGAAAAGGCCGGCTGCGGCGCGCTCTTCAGGCTCCATGTCCAGCAGATCCACACCTTCAAGTTCGGCAGAGCCATCGGTCACTTCGTACCCGCCCTTACCGGACAAGACGTATGACAGAGTGGACTTGCCGGAGCCGTTCGGCCCCATAATCGCGTGCACCGTGCCAGCTTCCACTTCAAGGTCGACGCCCTTGAGGATTTGCTTGTCTTCGTCTTCCAGTTTGACCTGAAGGTTCTTGATGCTCAGCATTTGAATGCTCCTTTGTATTCTGTCTGGCGCACGTGGCGCGGTGTTATGTTTGGCCGCTAGGCCGTTGATTTCAATCGCGCAGGAAAGCTCTCATAGAGGGCCTCACGCGCGGCGCTTATTCCATCGGCGTAGGTAATGGGTGTACTTTTCGTTCCCGCCGCCTGTGTAAAGCTCTTTGGCGCAATCATATCGCTGCGTCCGATAGAGGCGGCATAGTCGAGGTACTTGAGCCAGCTTTGCCCCTTCGGCTCGATCCAAGTATTCGGCACGCCGTAGGCGTCAGCCATGATGAGGCCGTGCAATGACGAGGCAAAGACATGCGCGCAGGATGCGATCTTTAAACACACCTCTTCTGCGTCAGCCCGTGGGTCAATCAGCAGATACGCCGGATCGGAAGCCGCAAAAGCGATCAGTGCAGGATCTTCCATCAAGGACAGATGCGGGACGATGCCAATGCGGTCCTGCCGCGTCCCCTCAAATGGCAACACATCGTTGATCAGCAATCCCGGATCGCCAAACTTCTTCATCTTACGCTTGAGCAGCGCGGCCGTGATCGGGCCACGCACCAGCGCGAGTTCGACATTGTCCAAAAAGTCATGGCCAAAGATCGGGTTTAACAACCCCGTTCCCCAAACACAGAGCTTTTCGCCCTGTGTGCGCGGTTCTTTCTGTGTGCGCTTAACCACTTGCATCATCGAGCCAATGGCGAACAAGTCTGCCCTCCGCGGACCAATATGCTCTACTACACGCCCTGCCACATGGCCCACGATCAACGGATTGATCGCATCACCGAAATTCGGCTCTGCCTTCCACCAATGAAGCTTCAGAGGGGCATTATGGGACGCAGCCGTGCTCACTCGAGCGAAACTGCTGTGCCAGAGACAGAGACCAACATCATACTGTCCCCGATGATTTCATAGTCGAGATCAACGCCCACAACCGCATCAGCACCCATTTGACGCGCTTCTGCCTCAAGCTCTTGCATCCCGGCTTCACGCGCATCGCGTAGCTTGTTCTCGTATTGGCCCGAACGCCCACCGACGATATCTGTGACCCGCGCGAACAGATCACGCACGATATTGGCACCCATGATTGCCTCACCCACGACTATGCCGTGGTAGGTGCTGATGGTGCGTCCTTCGATCGTGTTTGTGGTGGTGATGATCATTGATCTTCTTTCCATATCGTAATCGCTAACGCGCTCCCGACAGCTGCCGTCACGCCTGCCACGAGCCCGCCCATGACTATGTTAAACGGACCGAACAGAGTGGATGTTGCCAGAACACCGACAAAGACAAAAGTAACCATGAAAATACTCTGCTTCGTCGTTAGCCGTTGGGTCAAAATTCTCCACTTCACGACTTGCGTCCCTTGAACCAACGGATCGCGAGGCCCAATACGAAGTACAGCACCGCGAAGACTCCCGATGACATCAGCGCTTCAGGCAAGCCTTCGCCTTCCTCAAGGCCAAAGCCCAAGCCGAAGCTCAGCGCGAAGTAAATTACTGCCGCGATGCCGGTTTCTTTAAGCAGCTTTTGCATTAGCCAACCGAGCCTTCGAGCGAGATTGCCACAAGCGCTTGGGCTTCCATTGCAAATTCCATCGGCAGTGCCTGAAGCACGTCCTTACAGAACCCGTTGACCACCAGCGCCACAGCTTCTTCTTCATCCATCCCGCGTGAGCGGCAATAGAACAGCTGCTCATCGTCGACTTTCGAAGTTGTCGCCTCATGCTCGACGCGCGACGAGTTGTTCTTCACCTCGATATACGGAACTGTGTGCGCGCCGCATTTGTCACCGATCAGAAGGCTGTCGCACTGCGTATAGTTGCGGCTTTCCTTGGCTTTGGGGTGCATGGAAACTAGACCGCGATAAGTGTTTTGTGCCTTGCCCGCAGAGATGCCTTTGGAGACGATCCGCGACTTTGTGCGCTTGCCCAGATGCACCATTTTCGTGCCCGTGTCGGCCTGCTGCATGTTGTTGGCGATGGCGATGGAGTAGAACTCGCCTTGGCTGTCATCCCCGCGCAGGATGCAGGACGGATATTTCCACGTCACAGCAGAACCTGTCTCGACTTGCGTCCACATCACCTTCGCACGATCGCCACGGCAATCTGCGCGCTTGGTCACGAAGTTATAGATGCCGCCCTTGCCGTTCTCATCGCCCGGATACCAGTTTTGCACGGTGGAGTATTTCACCTCCGCATCTTCTTCGATGATTATCTCGACCACAGCTGCGTGTAGCTGGCTTTCGTCACGCTGGGGTGCAGTACAGCCCTCAAGGTAGCTCACGTAGGAGCCCTTATCGGCGATGATCAACGTGCGCTCGAACTGGCCCGTATTCTCCGCGTTGATACGGAAATACGTGGACAGCTCCATCGGGCAGCGCACGCCCGGTGGCACATAGACGAACGAGCCGTCAGAGAAGACTGCAGAATTCAGCGTGGCATAAAAATTATCCTGCACCGGCACGACCGAGCCGAGGTATTTCTTCACCAGCTCGGGATGATCCTTGATTGCCTCGGAGATGGAACAGAAAATCACGCCAGCTTTCAGCAATTCGTCCTTGAACGTTGTGCCAAGAGAAACGCTGTCAAATACCGCATCCACTGCAACTTTGCGCGGCTCATCGCCCATATTTTCGGCGCCCTCGACACCGGCCAAAATCGCCTGCTCCTTGAGCGGGATCCCCAACTTCTTATAGGTCTCCAGAAGCTTCGGATCGACGTCATCCAAGGACTTCGGCTTCACCGCCATGCTCTTGGGGCGCGCGTAATAATACTGTTCCTGAAAGTTGATCTCGGGATAGTCGACCATAGCCCAATTTGGCTCACGCATCTGCTGCCAGCGGGCATAAGCGCCAAGGCGCCATTCTGTCATCCACTCCGGCTCTTCATTCTTCGAGGAGATCAGCTTTACGATATCCTCGTTGAGACCAAGCGGGGCATAATCCATCTCGATGTCCGTAGACCAGCCGTGTTTATACGCACCACCAACTTCGCGAACTGCATCTACGGTATCCTGATCTACACCGTCTTTAACGCCACTGTCCAAGATCGTATCCATACTCATGTTCCTCTACGCTTCGGGCTCAAGCCGCCCGCTGTTGGTGTTTCTCGAATTTTGCCGCCCAAGCATCCGCAAAGCGCAACACATCATCTTTTGTGGTCTCAAGCCCCAGCGACACGCGGATCGCACTGGCGGCCTCAGCCTCGTTATATCCCATTGCCAACAAGACCTTGCTGGCTTTTACTTTACCGCTAGAGCACGCGGACCCGGCGGAAATCGCAAAACCCGCTAAATCCATTTGCATCACTTGCGTCTCGCCCTTCCAGCCGGGAGTGAGAATGCAGGATGTGTTCGGCAAACGGTTCGTTTCATTCCCGACAAAAATAGTCTGATCTGAGGCGGACGCAATAGCCTTTTCTAGAATACTTCTAAACTGAGCCACTTCGTCCCACCTGCCTGCCGCAACGTCACCCCCTGCGGCCTCGGCCGCTGCCCCGAATCCGGCGATGCCGATGATGTTCTCGGTGCCCGAGCGTCGGTTCATCTCCTGCCCGCCGCCCCGCAACATCGGCTCAGGATCATCTGCCGTGAAATTGATCAGCGCGCCAACCCCTTTCGGGCCGCCCAATTTATGCGCCGACAGAATGGCGTAGGAGGGTGTCGTTTCTTCATAAACGACCGGCACTTTACCCGCCATCTGAGTGATATCGCAGACGGTGGAATACGGTACGGTTCCAGCTTTGGATGCACTTACATGACCGCTGCCGATCACCTTGCCAGCAACACCTGTTTCGCTGTTGGCCGCTGACATCGAGATCAACGCGACGGATTTCCGATCTGCCTGCCAACTTTTTTCAGCCAGACCCGTAACAAAATTCAGAAACTCCGAACCACCATGCGGGGAGAACTTACCCGACTTGTCTTGAAGCGACGCCAACTCTGCCCCACTCCAAACGCCCAGACAATCATGCTCCGTCGGCAATGCCGCAAACACACCGCCATGCCGCGCCCTTTGCGCTACAGCTAAGGCCGCGGCCTCCGTTGCACTCGACGTGAAGACTACCTGCTGCGGGTTGCAGCCCACCAATTCGGCCACCTGCGCGCGGGCCCGCTCGACCAGCATCTTGGCCGCACGGCCCTCGGCATGGACCGAGGACGGATTGCCCACGATATCCATAGCGCTAATCATCGCTGCGCGCGCCTCTGCCCTCAAAGGCGTGGTCGCATTATGATCCAGATACACACGGCCCAACGGTGGACTCCTCTATCTTATTTGGCCAAAAATACTCAAAACCTACCTTTTACTCATCCACCACGGCAAAGAGATGCGGCACCGCCGGACAAGGCGTCATCTGGTTTTCGACCACATCCGACAGACGCGTCTGATGCAAGAACACGTAAACATGCGCTGACAGACCCTGCCACAACCGGTTTGTCATGGATTGTGCGCGGCTGCCCGATGTCCCGCCTGATGCCCCTGCCCCTTTGTGCATGGCGCTGACATTTTCATCTACTGCGCTCAGGACATCGACCACGCGGATTTCGGACGAAGGCCGGGCCAGACGGTATCCTCCCCCGGGACCGCGCACCGAGGACACCAGTTCGGCGCGGCGCAGCTTGACAAAGAGCTGCTCAAGATACGGCAATGATATCTGCTGACGCTCGGCAATATCTCCAAGCGAGACCAGTTTGTTATCGGGTTGAAGGGCAATATCGGCCAGTGCGACCATTGCATAACGCCCTTTTGTTGACAGCTTCATTTCAACTCTCTCCGGCCGGTACAGGCTTTTGTTTGACGAAGGCGGCCTAAGTGCCTACATCCCTCAGATGCGGTCCGCTTGAGCGGACTCCCAATATTAGAATTGTTCTAAGGTGTCTGACCAAATTCGTCAAGAATGTCATCCACCCCCAGAACCCTGTAAGAGAGTACACCCATGCCCGAGGTAATTTTTCCTGGACCCGAAGGTCGCCTTGAGGGCCGCTATCACCCCCAAAAAGAGCGAGACGCCCCAATCGCGATCATTTTGCACCCGCACCCTCAGTTCGGCGGCACGATGAACCACAAGGTTGTCTACAATCTGCACTACGCCTTCTACAAGATGGGCTTTACGGTCCTGCGGTTTAACTTCCGCGGTGTGGGACGCTCGCAAGGTGAATATGATCAGGGCATTGGCGAGCTGTCGGATGCAGCCTCTGCGCTCGACTACCTTCAGTCGATGAATAACAACTCCAAACACTGCTGGGTCGCCGGCTTTTCGTTTGGCGCTTGGATCGGGATGCAGCTGCTGATGCGCCGCCCCGAGATAACGGGTTTCATTTCCGTGGCACCGCCGGCCAATATGTATGATTTCAGCTTCCTCGCGCCCTGCCCGGCATCCGGTCTGGTGATCAACGGGACGGGCGACCGGGTTGCCCCTCCTGCCGATACGGTCAATCTGGTCAACAAGCTGCACGAGCAAAAGGGCATTACCGTCACCCATCAGGAAATCGAGGGTGCAGGTCACTTCTTTGAAGAGCCGCATATGGACACGATGATCGACAGCACGACCGAATACGTGCGCCGCCGCTTGACAGAGAACACGCGCTAATGGCGGACGATGCCGTCATCAAAATGGCCAGCCAACTGGCCGAAGAATGCCTCGCCGTGCAAAAAGAGACCGGCGAGGACCGCTTGTTCATGGAAGTGGGCGATGTGTTGGGTACCTCGTCGCAAACACTTGAAGAAGCCTTTCTGACCGCGATCCGGACACGCATGGCTGAGCAAAAAGGCCGCGTGTTCCTCGCGACCAAGCTGAAAAAACACCGCGCAGCATCCGCCGAATGACAGCACGACTTGAGCAGCAGATCGCTTTTCTCAATGAAGCCGACAAGCTCAAGTCAGTCGTGCGCGCCACCGAGTTGTGTGACAACTCCCGCTATGAAAACTCGGCCGAGCACAGCTGGCACCTGACGCTTTATGCGCTGGTGCTCAGCGATCAGGCGGGACCCGACGTCGACATCAACCGTGTGATCAAAATGCTGATCTTGCATGATCTGGTTGAGATTGACGCGGGCGATAATCCGATTTTTGGTGAGTTTGATACCGCACAGGTGGAAGCACAGGAAAAGATTGCAGCGAATCGTATATTTGGACTTCTTCCCAATGATATAGCAGACTCTCTTCGTCCAATTTGGGAGGAGTTTGAAGCGGCCCAAACCCCTTCTGCTCAATTTGCCAAATCCCTAGACCGATTTCAGCCACCCATGCAAAACCTTCAATCAGGCGGTGGCAGCTGGATTGACTATGACGTGACCGAACAGATGATCGCACAGCGTGTCGGGAGCAAGATTACCATTGGCGCGCCCGCCTTGTGGACATTCGCACGCGCCAAGATCTCGACCTTCTTTGCGGCACGTCCAAAAGCCTGAAATTGCCACGGTATACCGATGTATACCGCCTTCCCCTCTCTCCTCAAATACGTTAAACGCAGCTGAAACAGCCTGTAGCCTAAGGATACCACATGACCAAGATCAAGGTAGCGAACCCCGTTGTCGAGCTGGACGGGGACGAGATGACCCGCATCATCTGGGACTTCATCAAGAAAAAGCTGATCCTTCCCTATCTTGATATTGATTTGAAGTATTACGACCTTGGCATTCAGGCGCGCGACGACACGGATGACCAGATCACCATTGATTCCGCCGAAGCGATCAAGAAATACGGCGTTGGCATCAAATGCGCGACCATCACGCCAGATGAGGCGCGCGTTGAGGAATTCGGCCTCAAGAAGATGTGGCGCTCTCCCAACGGAACAATTCGCAACATCCTTGGGGGTGTGATTTTCCGCGAGCCGATCATCTGTAAAAACGTGCCGCGCCTTGTACCTGGTTGGACCCAGCCCATTGTTGTGGGGCGTCATGCCTTCGGTGATCAATACCGCGCGACTGATTTCAAATTTCCCGGCGCGGGAAAGCTGACGATTAAATTCGTCGGGACCGACGGCACCGAGATCGAGCATGAAGTGTTTGACGCGCCAGATTCAGGTGTGGTCATGGCGATGTACAACCTCGATAAATCCATCATCGACTTCGCCCGTGCCTCGATGAATTATGGCCTGACCAAAGGCTGGCCTGTGTATCTGAGCACAAAGAATACGATCCTCAAACAGTATGACGGCCGCTTTCTTGAGTTGTTCCAGCAGATCTTTGACACTGAATTCAAAGAGAAGTTCGAAGAGGCAGGCATCACCTACCAGCACCGCCTGATCGACGATATGGTTGCTTGCGCAATGAAATGGAACGGCGGCTATGTTTGGGCGTGCAAAAACTACGATGGTGATGTGCAATCTGACACTGTTGCGCAGGGTTTCGGCTCACTCGGCCTTATGACTTCCATCCTGATGACGCCTGACGGCCAGACCGTTGAGGCAGAGGCAGCGCACGGCACTGTGACGCGCCACTACCGCCAGCACCAGAAAGGCGAAGAGACCTCCACCAACTCCATCGCGTCGATCTATGCGTGGACTGGCGGGCTCAAGCATCGCGGTAAGCTGGATGAGAACACGGCGCTCATCACCTTTGCCGAAACGCTGGAGAAGGTTGTGGTCGACACGGTTGAGGCAGGTCACATGACCAAAGATCTCGCTTTGTTGGTCGGACCGGATCAAAGCTGGCTTACGACGATGGGTTTCCTTGAGAAGGTTGATGAGAATCTCAACAAAGCTCTGCAAGGGTAAGCACCAAGGTTTTGGGTAGAGTAAAGGCCGCCTGCGTGCGGCCTTTTCCTTAGGTTGAAGCGTTATGCCCCGCGGTTATGGGTTTTGGCATAGAGCTCGGCGATGATCTTGCTCGCGGTCTTCTCGAACAGGCACGGGATGAACGCATGGACCAATGCCGCCCCGCCGGCCAGAAACAGTTTGCCGGAAAACTTGCCCGCAAAGGCCATATGCTCGAAAAATGTTTCGTCTACTTTGGCGGGATGGTCGAGGAAGATACGGTTGATCATGTTGGCTCCTGTTAACTGGTTGAACAACCTTACCCATCCACCGGTAAATATTTATCCCAAAGGCATGCCAATATTGCTTGATATTGGGAGAAAATCCCATCAACGTGTCGTTATGCATGAAATTGACCCAATAGACCGCAAGATACTGAGCGCATTGCAGCGTGATGCGGCACAATCATTGGATGTCTTGGGCGCAGAAGTAGGGCTGTCGCGTAATGCCTGCTGGCGGCGTGTGCGTACGCTGGAAGACGCAGGCGTGATCACGGGCCGCATTGCTACGGTGGATGCGAACAAGCTCGGGTTGAGTTTGACTGTTTTCATGCAAGTACGCACCAGTGCTCACGCGCCTGACTGGCTACAGAAATTCTCAAGTGCGACCAAGGCGATGCCGGAGATACAGGGGGTCTACAGGATGAGTGGTGATCTCGACTATCTGATCCGCGCGCGGGTGGCGGATATGGCTGGATATGATAGGCTTTATCAACGCCTGATCGCACGGGTGCCACTGTCCGATGTTTCCGCGAGCTTTGTGATGGAAGAGATCAAGGAAACCGCGCAACTGCCTTTGTGAAAGGTCTTATCCATGCCTGTCTATCTGATCCTCGCCTTCGCCGTTCTGTTTGAGACGGTTGGCACCACTGCGCTCAAAGCGAGTGAGCAATTCACCAGACTTGGCCCTTCCGTGGTGGTGGTTTTGGCCTACGCAGTCTCTTTCTATCTCTTGTCAATCACCCTGCGCACCATGTCCGTCGGCATTGTCTATGCACTCTGGAGCGGATTGGGCATTGTGATGATTTCCGCGATTGGATGGACTGTTTTCGGGCAAAAGCTGGATCTGGCCGCCATTGCGGGCCTTACGATGATTGTAGGCGGCATCGCCGTGATCCACCTGTTTTCCAACTCTGTCACGCATTGAGCACCGTTTCTCGCCGAGCTTAACCCTTATGGGGGTTTTTCACTGGCCTTTGCTGCAGATGCACGTTAGAGGCCGCTCAACCCCCTGAGATAAGGTATTTCAAATGGACCTGCGCAACATCGCAATCATCGCACACGTTGACCACGGCAAAACGACGCTTGTGGACGAACTCTTGAAACAATCCGGTACATACCGCGAAAACCAGGCGACCACCGAGCGCGCCATGGACAGTAACGATCTGGAGCGCGAGCGCGGCATCACGATCTTTGCCAAGCCGACCTCTGTTGAGTGGAATGGCACGCGTATCAACATCGTTGATACGCCCGGCCACGCCGATTTTGGTGGCGAGGTTGAGCGTATCCTGTCGATGGTAGACGGTGTTGTGCTGCTGGTTGATGCGGCCGAAGGTCCGATGCCACAGACAAAATTCGTGACCTCCAAAGCGCTGAAGCTGGGCCTCAAGCCTATCGTTGTGATCAACAAGGTTGATAAAGCGGATGGTGAGCCTGACCGCGCACTCGATGAATGCTTCGATTTGTTCGCCAACCTTGATGCAACAGACGAGCAGCTTGATTTCCCACACATGTATGCCTCTGGCCGCTCCGGCTGGGCCGACATGACGCTGGACGGCCCCCGCAAGGACCTGACCGCATTGTTTGAGCTGGTGCTTAAGCACGTGCCAGCCCCCGCACAGATCGCGGATGCAGGCAAGCCGTTCACCATGCTGGCCACCACGTTGGGCGGCGACCCTTTCTTGGGCCGCTTGCTAACAGGCCGTGTTGAATCCGGTACGCTCAAAGCAGGTCAAACCATCAAAGCAATGTCGCGCGACGGCACATTGATCGAGAATTTCCGCGCCACTAAAATCCTCGCGTTCCGCGGTTTGGACCAGACAGCAATTGACCTCGCCGAAGCCGGCGACATTGTCTCCATCGCCGGTATGTCCAAAGCGACAGTGGCCGATACATTGGCCGAGCAATCTGTTGTTGACGCAATCCCAGCCCAGCCGATTGACCCACCTACGATTACCGTGACCTTTGGCATCAACGACAGCCCGCTTGCGGGTCGTGACGGCAAAAAAGTACAGTCGCGCGTTATCCGTGACCGTTTGATGAAAGAAGCCGAATCCAACGTGGCAATCAAAGTGACCGATAGCCCAAGTGGCGACTCGTTCGAGGTTGCAGGGCGCGGCGAATTGCAGATGGGTGTTCTCATCGAGAACATGCGCCGCGAAGGTTTCGAGCTTTCAATATCGCGTCCGCAGGTTTTGTTTCAGGATATCGACGGTGAGCGTCACGAGCCGATCGAGGAAGCCACAATCGACGTTGATGATGAGTACTCCGGTGCCGTGATCGAAAAGATTACTGGTGTGCGCAAAGGTGAGCTGGTTGAGATGAGGCCCGCCGGTGTAGGAAAGACCCGCATCATCGCGCATGTTCCCTCGCGTGGCCTGATTGGCTACCACGGTGAGTTCCTGACCGACACGCGCGGCACAGGCGTTATCAACCGCGTTTTCCACAGCTGGGCACCGCACAAAGGTAAAATCCCTGGCCGTCGCGCTGGTGTTCTGATCTCTATGGAAAATGGTGTGTCCGTGTCCTTCGCGCTTTGGAAGCTCGAGGATCGTGGTAAGTTCTTCATCGGCGCACAGACTGACGTTTACCAAGGCATGGTCATCGGTGAGCACAGCCGCGAAAACGATCTCGAAGTGAACCCGCTCAAGGGTAAGCAGCTGACTAACGTGCGTGCTTCCGGTACGGATGAAGCGGTGCGTCTGACCACGCCAATCACGCTGAGCCTAGAGGAAGCGATTGCTTATATCGATGATGACGAGCTGGTGGAAGTAACGCCAAAAGCCATCCGTCTGCGTAAGCGCTATCTTGATCCACATGAGCGTAAGCGGATGTCAAAATCCGCCTGAGGTCATTAGAGTTTGAATTAGAAAAAGGGCGCTCCGGATTGGGGCGCCCTTTTTGGTTGTAATGGCGTGTGCGGTTGCTCCGCGCGCGATTGAGAGGCTAAACCAACGATTATTCGTTGGTCTCGATGATCATCAACTCACGCTCTGACGCACCTTTGGCGAACTGGAGTGCTGCTTGATACGCAGGCGAATGATAGCAGCGCTCGGCTGTTTCCACATCAGGGAAGCGTGCGACGACATTGCGCGGGCGCTCTTTACCTTCAAGTTGAACAAAGCGACCACCACGGGCGATGAATTCACCACCATGCTCTGCGATGGCAACAGTCGCGCCTGCGGCGTACTTCTTGTATGCTTCTTCATCGGTAACGGTGACGTGGGCAATCCATAGGGCTGACATCAGTCTTTATCCTTTCAATACGGTTTCTGCAGCGGAAATGGCTGCATCGGCATTCTCGGCAGAGGCACCGCCCCCTTGGGCCATATCAGGGCGGCCACCGCCCCCTTTGCCACCCAACTCAGCCACCGCAGCGCGCAAAATATCCACGGCGGAGAGTTTGTCTTTGAGATCGTCCGTGACGCCTGCAGCGACGGCCGCTTTGCCGCCCGTATCGGCGATCAGCAGAACAGCACCGGACCCGATGCGGGTTTTGTGCTCGTCCACGAGCGCGGGCAGATCTTTGCCTGTCACCCCTGTCAGGGTTTGCGCATGGAAGTTGATGCCATTGATCTGGCGCGCCTCAGGGGCGGATGCACCGCCGGACATGGCTAGCTCACGGCGCAGTTGGGCAACTTCGTTTGCGAGGTTCCGCCGTTCGTCCAGCAAGGCACGCACGCGCTCGGGCACAGATGCTGCCGGGCTTTTTAACTCCAATGCAGTTTGGCCCAACAAGTCATCTTGGGTGCGCAGATGGGCAATCGCGGCTTCACCTGTGAGCGCCTCAATACGGCGCACACCAGCGCTGCTGGCGCTATCGCCAAGGAGGACAAAGGCACCAATATCGCCGGTACGAACTACATGCGTACCGCCGCAAAGCTCCAGCGAATAGGTGTTTTGATCGGCCCCTTTTCCAGAGCCGGTCTGACGGCCCATCGAGACCACGCGCACTTCATCCCCGTATTTCTCGCCAAACAGGGCTTGGGCGCCTAATCCACGGGCATCATCCGGCGTCATGATCCGTGTCTCGACGGGCGTGTTCTGACGGATATAGTTGTTTACGTCAGCCTCGACAGTCAGCATGTCATCCGCACTCACAGCCTCATTATGGCTGAAGTCAAAGCGCAAACGGTCCGCCGCATTGAGCGAGCCGCGCTGTGCCACATGGTCCCCAAGCGCGTGGCGCAGGGCTTCGTGTAGCAAATGTGTCGCGGAGTGGTTGGCGCGAATGGCTGTACGGCGTGCCTGATCCACTTCAAGAACGGCAGATTGATCGTTGGAAATGCTTCCCTTTTCAACCTTGCCAATGTGAATGAACACACCCGCCGCTTTGCGCGTATCGGTGATGCGTGCGCTGCCGGTATCCGTGCGAATGATGCCCGTATCGCCCAGCTGGCCGCCGCTTTCAGCGTAAAACGGCGTCTGGTTCAGAGCAATTTGAACCTCATCGCCCTCCTTCACCTCTGCCACAGCCTCACCGTCCTGCACCAAAGCTGCGATCTTGCCTTCAGCCGTTTCTGTGTCATAGCCAAGGAATTCGGTGATCCCGGACTTCTCCGCGACGTCAAACCAAACGGTCGCGTCCGCAGCCTCACCAGAGCCGGACCACGCCGCGCGCGCCTTGGCCTTTTGTTCGGCCATGGCAGTATTGAAACCGTCAGTGTCCACGGTACGGCCTTTTTCCCGCAGCGCGTCTTGGGTCAGGTCGAGCGGGAAACCAAATGTGTCGTACAGTTTGAATGCGGATGCACCTGGCAATTCGGCGCCTTCGGGCAGAGCGATCAACTCGTCATCCAGCAGTTTCAAACCGCGATCCAAGGTCTGGCGGAATCGCGTCTCCTCTTGCAGCAATGTCTGCTCGATCATGCTCTGTGCTTGGCCCAGCTCGGGGTAGGCTTGGCCCATTTGAGCGACCAATGCCGGCACCAATCGGTGCATCAGCGGATCTTGTGCCCCTAGCAGATGTGCATGGCGCATGGCGCGGCGCATAATCCGGCGCAGCACGTATCCACGGCCATCGTTGCTGGGCATCACACCATCGGCCATCAGGAAGGAGGTCGAGCGCAGGTGATCTGCAATCACGCGGTGGTGCGTCTTGCCCGGCCCGTCGGGATCGCTGCTGGTGGCATTGGCGGACGCCTCAATCAAGCTGCGCATCAGATCAGTCGCGTAGTTGTCATTCGTGCCTTGCAACAGGGCTGCGACACGTTCGATGCCCATGCCGGTATCAATGGATTTGTTGGGCAAATCGCTGCGTGTGCCATCCTCAAATTGCTCGTATTGCATAAATACAAGGTTCCAGATTTCTACAAACCGGTCACCATCTTCATCAGGGGAGCCGGGAGGGCCGCCCCAAATGTGATCACCGTGGTCATAGAAAATCTCGGTGCACGGACCACAAGGGCCTGTTGGGCCGGCGGACCAGAAATTGTCGTCAGTCGCGATGCGGATGATACGATCATCGCTTAGGCCCGCATGCTTTTTCCAGATCGCAACGGCCTCGTCATCGGTGTGATAGACCGTGACCAACAGGCGTTTTTCATCAATGCCAAAGACCTTTGTGAGCAAATCCCATGCAAGCGGAATCGCCTCTTCCTTGAAATAATCACCAAAACTAAAGTTGCCGAGCATCTCAAAAAAGGTATGGTGGCGCGCCGTATAGCCAACATTGTCCAGATCGTTGTGCTTACCCCCTGCCCGTACACATTTCTGCGCAGTGGTTGCACGGGTATATTCGCGGGTCTCAACACCGGTGAACAGGTTTTTGAATTGCACCATCCCTGCAGCGGTGAACATCAGCGTCGGATCATTGCGCGGCACCAGCGGGCTGGACGGCACAATCGCGTGACCATGATCACCGTAATAGTTCAAAAAGGTTGAGCGGATTTCGTTAACCGTTTGCATGATGTCCGTCCTTTGGGCACGCGAAAATACTCTTTTGAGATAGCGGTGGCATAGAGTGCTGTCCACAGGCGCGGCATCAAAAAAGGGCACGCACCCTGCGGTACGCACCCTTTTTACAGATTATCACTCAAGGCTTATGTGCGTAGGCCTATCAATCGTCCAGAATATCAGGATCATCTTTGTCAGCGGACCCATCAAAATCAAGGCCATGTGCCGCGCGGATCTTGTCTTCGATATCGTGGGCCATTGCCGGATTATCGCGTAGATAGGCTTTTGCATTGATACGACCCTGCCCGATCCGTTCATCTCCATAGGAGAACCAGCTACCGGATTTATCGACGATACCGCCGGCCACACCCATGTCCAACAGCTCCCCCATTTTGGAGATGCCCTCGCCGTACATGATCTCGAATTCAACCTGTTTGAACGGCGATGCCACTTTGTTTTTGACGACCTTTACTTTGGTCTGGTTGCCGACCACCTCGTCACGGTCCTTGATTGACCCGATGCGACGAATATCAAGGCGTACAGAGGAGTAGAACTTTAGCGCGTTACCGCCGGTCGTCGTCTCGGGCGAGCCAAACATGACGCCGATTTTCATTCTGATCTGGTTAATAAAGATAACCATACAGTTGGATTTGGAGATCGAACCGGTGAGCTTGCGCATGGCCTTGCTCATCAGGCGGGCTTGAACACCAACTGAACTGTCGCCCATCTCGCCCTCAAGTTCGGATTTGGGCGTGAGTGCCGCAACCGAATCCACAATAACCATATTCACGGCACCCGACCGAACGAGAGTGTCCGTGATTTCAAGCGCTTGTTCGCCAGTGTCGGGCTGGGAAATCAGCAACTCGTCAATGTCGACGCCAAGCTTCTTTGCGTACTGTGGATCAAGCGCGTGCTCGGCATCAACAAATGCGCATACGCCGCCCGCCTTCTGCTGCTCGGCCACGCAATGCAATGTCAGCGTGGTTTTACCTGACGATTCTGGACCGTAAATCTCGATGATCCGCCCCATGGGCAAGCCGCCGATGCCCAGAGCAATATCAAGCCCCAGCGATCCGGTGGACGATGCGGTGATATCTTGTACCGCACCCTCAGCACCCAGCTTCATAATTGAGCCTTTGCCGAACTGCCGTTCAATTTGCGCCAGTGCGCTGTCTAGCGCCTTTTGCTTGTCTGCCGTTTTCTTATCCATATTCAAAAGATCTGCCGTTGCCATTTGGGTTCGTCCCTTACTGTCACAGGGTGAAGGTGGCGGCAATCGTCACCGGCACCAGAGTTTTATGTTCTGCTAATGTTCTTATGTGGACAAAGTGAGAACATTTCAATCAAATTATTCTGATCCTATCTTTGGATGCGATTGGTTAAGAAGTTGTGTATGCTTGGGGGTAAGACTAAGCTTAGGCTGTCTGGAGGGTCTATATGCTTGTTTTCTTTAAAGAACGCCTAGCGTTTTTGTCGATGCCTAAAACCGGCACGACTGCATATCAATCCGCATTAGCACCGCGTGCCGACCTTGTGATCAACGATCCACCGCTTTTGAAGCACGCGCCCGTCTATCGCTATAATCGATTCATTCGTCCTATGTTTCTGAATGTATGTGATGCTGAGATGGAGCTTATGGCAGTGATGCGTGAGCCCATCAGTTGGCTAAGCAGTTGGTATCGTTACCGCCAGCGCCCCTTCATGAAAGATAAGCCCAATAATACGCAGGGAATCAGTTTTGATGACTTTGCCCTTGGTTACATGAAGGGAAAGCGGCCATCATTTGCAGAAGTTGGTAATCAACTGAAGTTCTTGGAACGCCAACCCAACGGGACTGGCATCACCCACCTGTTTGCTTACGAAGATCAGCCGAAGCTTCAGTCCTTTCTCGAAGATCGTTTGAATGTGAAGCTCAGCCTTGAGCGTGAGAATGTATCACCGGCCCTCGACGTCGTGCTATCCTCCGATGTGGAGGAGCGGTTCCGCCGAAAGTTTGCGGAGGATTTTGCCCTCTACGATAGCATTTCCAAAACCTAGTGAAGCTGCTTGTTTACCGTCTCTGTTAGATCATTGAGCGAGAAAGGTTTGGGCAGGAATACTGAATTGGGTATCTTCTTTTGCGCCTCGCCCAAGCTGTCCTCGGCATAGCCGGAGACAAAGACAACGCGGACGTCTGGCCGGGCGATTAATGCTTGGCGGACCCAACTCGGACCGTCCATGCCCGGCATGACAACATCCGTGACAAAGACATCAATTTTGAGCTCCGCATCTTCAAGCGTTTCGAGTGCGGCTTCTGCGTTCTCGGCTTCCAGAACGGTATACCCCCGCAACCTTAACGCACGGCTGGCAAAGGCGCGCACTGGCGCTTCGTCTTCCACCAATAGGATGACTCCACCATTGTGGGTTGGATTAACCAATGCAGGTTTGTCGGTCGTTTTTTCGACAACTGGCTGCGTGGATTGGCTGAGCACAGGGAAGTACAGCGTGAAACAGGTCCCGACACCCTCAGAGCTGTCGACAAAAATATAACCGCCGGTTTGCTTGATAATACCGTAGGCTGTTGAAAGACCTAACCCTGTCCCCTCGCCTGTACGCTTTGTGGTAAAGAAGGGCTCGAACACTTTCTGCAGCTTATCGGAAGCAATTCCAACGCCATCATCGCTCACCTTGATGGTAACATATTGCCCCGCAGGGACGGTCACCTGATCGCGCTGCAAGGGAGTTGTGAGCGTATTACATTCCGTAATGATACGAATTTCCCCACCTGATGGCATGGCGTCACGTGCATTTACCACCAAGTTCATTAAGACCTGCTCCAGCTGCCGCTTATCAGCGCGGATAGGTTCCAGAACCGGATCATGGCTTAGCGTCAGTGTTATCTTTTCACCCACCAAGCGGTTCAGAAGATGCGTTAAATCAGCAAGCGTATCGCGCATATCAAGCGTTTCGGGGCGCAATGTCTGCTTGCGGGAGAAGGCAAGAAGCTGTCCGACAAGAGCGGCCGCACGGTTGGCGTTTTGATTGATTTGCACCAAATCGCTATAGTCAGTGTCGCCCTGATCGTGGCGCAACAAGAGCAAATCGCAATGCCCAGAAATTGCTGTTAGCAGATTGTTGAAGTCATGGGCGACGCCTCCAGCAAGCTGACCGATTGCTTGCATCTTTTGGCTTTGAACGAATTGCGCTTCTAGCGATTTTAGCTCGGTTGCATCATGGAGCACGGCGATCAGCGCTGGGGATCCATCTTCTTCGATCCGGTTGAGCGTGACCTGCACAAAAGCTTCACAATCCCCGCGGGTCAGGCGCAGGAATTCCGATTTCTGGATTAACCGCCCCGCCAGCGTATCGCTGAGCCAGTCGGTAATCGAGCGCCCCAATCCCTCCATAAGAGCAGACAAATGTGCGCCCTCTTCAAGAATCACACCAATCAACTTGGAAGCACGCTTGTTATACGCTTGGACAGTTCCATCGGGTGCTATCTTGATCATCGGGATTGGCATATCTTGAAACACTTCCCAATCGTGACTGGGAACCTGATCACCTACAGCAGGAGGCGGCAACAAGTAGAGCGCACGGCGGCCTGCGCCGGCATCAGTTTGCGCAATAAGCGCGGGTTGGTTGCCAGATGTGGTCGAGACTTGCATGACCGTGCCGGGAACAACAATTTGTTCAGCAAAAATAGAATCAAGCGATTTACCCCGTGCGCCAATAAACTGGCGCGCAGAATGGTTCATCGACAATATCGCACCACTACGCCCGACCATCAACATCGGCAAGATACGGCTGTCTGTTGGTAAGCTGCCTGCCGCCTGCGTGTTCTGGGGTTCTACCCGCCACGCGAATCCATCCGCTCCAATGGCGTGGACTGCCAAGAGGACCTGTCCACTGTTGGTCACGATCTCTTCACGGGCAGACCCGCTTGCGGTGGCGCGTGATTGCAGGCGAAACAACATCGGACCTGGATTGACGATCCTGTCTGCCAGGACCGCTGCCAATGTGGCATCAGCTGTTTGGCCAAAGGCACGATCCGCTGCTGCATTGGCGGAGATGATCTGACCGTCGTTCTTGGTGATGAAACTTGGAGCGCTGTCGTTTGTGATGAAATGGCTAACTGCTTTTTGGCTCTGGCTGCGTGCAATACTGTGGCCTGTGCGCAAAAGCAGCAGCATCGCAGCCAAACAAGCCAGGCTCATCCCAGCCGCAATCGCCGCACGTTGTAGCGCCCCTTCAAGCGTAAGGATCGCGGCACCGCACAAAAGCACCGCCAAGCCCAGCAGAACAAACAACCGCTGCGGTGTGATCATAATCACCCGTTCCGTCAGTGATGTAGCAGTACTCTGCTGCATATTTCCCCTTCCAAGCATGACCGGACATCAGATCCGAATCCTAACCGTACTCTTGGCCCGAAGGGTTAATCCCCAATTAACCGCCACGCGAAAAAAGACCGTTATACCCGCAATAGTTGAAGTTTGGTGATTAATTGGGTGGCGTCAAGCCTGCTGAAGATGTGCGGTGTAGAAACCGTCACCCAGATCGCTGATGTCAAACGTATGATCCCAGACACATTTCCAGCCGGAATGGCGGGTCAAAAACGCATCTACGCGCGCGCGGTTTTCCTCCGGCAGGATCGAACATGTGGCATAGGCAAGTGTTCCACCGTCGGCGACCAGCACCATCGCGTCATCAAGGATGCTGTCCTGAACCGACATGGTGTGTGCGAGCTGTTCAGGTGTGAGGCGCCATTTCGCCTCGGGTGCGCGCCGCCATGAGCCGCTGCCCGAGCACGGTGCATCCACGAGGACCAGATCGTACGGACCTGAGCGTGCAAGCTCACTGCCGTCAAGCTGCGTGATCTCGGCATCTGCACGCGCTGCACGCAGTGGCAAGTCTCGCATGCGAGATGGCTCAATGTCATGGGCAAATACCGCATCCGCACCCCGCGCAGCAATGGCCAGTGCCTTGCCGCCTCCGCCTGCGCAGTAGTCCAGTACGCGTGCCGATTGGGGCAGCGCATCGACGATGGCCTGACTGCTGGCGTCCTGTAACTCAACGAAACCTTCGAGATATGCGGGTGAGTTTCGGATGCGTCTGTTGCCCTCAACCACGGTGAGCGCGGTGGGGCTCAATGGGTTCGGCGCACCCTCGACACTTGCGTCTTTTAGCATGAGGATCGCATCGGATATATTTGTTTTAGATGTATTTATCCGTAAAGTTACAGGCGCACGCTCCTGCAATGCCATCGCGGTTTTCTCTGCGGTATCACCCAGCCCTTCGGCAAACCGCTCAACCAACCATTCGGGCAGGTTCCACGCTTCTTGTTGTGGCATATCCCCCGTGGGGAGATCCTCTTCATAGTCCATCAGGGGTGCGGGTGCGTGCCCCTCACCGTTAAACAAGGTATCGGGATCAATGCCCCGCTTGCGCAGAAGGCCAATCATCAGCCCCCGTCCCGTACCCGCTCTGCCCAGCCAGGCCACACTTCGGCGAACGCGCATCACGTCAAAGACATAGTCGCGGATCGCGGCGCGGTCTTTGGAGCCTGCAAACCGGTTGCTACGACCCCAGCGGGTGAGCACCTGCTCTGCTGGAAGGCCATCACCGATCATGTCGAGGATTTCGATGGCTGCCGCCACCCGTGCAGCTGGGGTCATGGTTTAGCCAATTCTATAGTTGGGGGATTCGCGGGTGATTTGTACATCGTGTACGTGGCTCTCGGACAAGCCTGCGCCAGTGATCTTTACGAACGAGCAATTCTTGCGCATTTCTGCCACCGTGGCACAGCCGGTGTAGCCCATCGCGGCGCGCAGGCCACCGACCATCTGGTGCAGCACTGCGGCCGCCGTGCCTTTGTAAGCGACTTGCCCTTCGATGCCCTCTGGAACCAACTTGTCGCTCGCGGCATCTTTCTGGAAGTACCGGTCCGCCGAACCGCTCGCCATGGCGCCGAGGCTGCCCATACCGCGATAGCTTTTGAAGCTACGGCCCTGATATAAAATGACTTCGCCGGGGCTTTCGTCTGTGCCAGCAACCATAGAGCCGACCATAGCGCAGGACGCGCCCGCAGCGATTGCTTTTGCAAAATCGCCCGATAGGCGGATACCGCCGTCAGCGATTACAGGCGTATCACCCGCCGCATTCGCACAATCCATAATCGCCGTTAGCTGTGGCACACCCACGCCTGCAACCATACGCGTCGTACAGATCGAGCCGGGGCCAATGCCTACTTTCACAGCGTCGGCCCCTGAACCGATCAATGCGCGTGTCGCCTCGCCTGTTGCCACGTTTCCGGCGACAACTTGCACTTCATTGCTCAGCTGTTTGGCGCGCTCAACGGCGATCGCGACGCCTTCGGAATGACCATGCGCCGTGTCGATCACGATCATGTCCACACCCGCATCCACCAGCGCTTGGGACCGCTCAAACCCTGCATCGCCTGTTGTGGTGGCTGCAGCCACGCGCAGACGACCAAGTTCGTCTTTACACGCTGTGGGGTTGAGCACGGCCTGCTCGGTATCTCTGAGCGTCAGCAGGCCTGTCAGCTTACCTTTGCCATCCGTCACCAACAGCTTTTCAATGCGGCGTGCTTTCATCAGACTGATCGCTTCGTCGCGGTCGGCGGGTTCATGCAGAATGGCGAGGTTATCGGTGCTCATCATCAGATGTACGGGCGTGTCATCCGCAGTTGCAAAGCGCATGTCGCGGTTCGTGACGATGCCTACAACGCGACCGCCCTCGTCCACCACGGGAAATCCTGTGACGCGGTAGCGTTCTTGCAGGGCCTTGGCATCAGCCAGCGTCTGGTTCGCACGCAGGGTAATCGGGTTATAGACAATCCCGCTTTCAAACCGTTTGACGCGGCGCACTTCGCGGGCTTGCTCGTCAGTGGTAAGGTTACGGTGGATCACGCCCATCCCGCCCGCCTGTGCCATGGCAATCGCCATGCGCCCTTCGGTCACCGTATCCATCGCAGAGCTGAGCAAAGGTATGTTCAGCGCAATCGATTTGGTCACGAATGTACGGGTGTCAGCGGTGGACGGCAGGACCGAGGATGCGGCAGGAACCAGCAACACATCATCGAACGTCAGGGCCTCACGAATCTCCATAATAACCTCCAAGGGTAATGGCATCATTTGGCGGTTTGCTATTTCATGGATAGACGCGCTTGAAAAGACCTGTAGCGCACTGATGCTTGCATTTGCGCAATCCTTGCTCAAAGCTGCGCCAAAAGCGGAGATATTGCATGACGAAACATGGCTATGAGGGCGGCAGGCTGGACCTGCCCTTTGTCGGGATCGCGACGTTTGGAAAACGGCGCTATGAGCCGGAGTGGGACAAGCTTGATGCGGATGTGGCCATTCTGGGTGCGCCCTACGATGCGGGGACACAATACCGCTCTGGCGCGCGGTTTGGTCCGCGCGGTGTGCGCGAAGCGTCCACTCTCTTCAGCTTTGGCCATGCGGGTGCCTATGATCATGAAGACGATGCGACCTACCTGCCCGGTGATGTGAATATCGTGGACATGGGGGATGCAGATATTGTGCATACCGATACCGAGACCAGCCATGCAAACATCGAGGCAGGCGTGCGTGCCGCTTTGGAGGCTGCCGCCTTGCCTGTTGTGATCGGTGGTGATCACTCGATCAATATCCCCTGCATCCGTGCATTTGACGGACAAGGCGACATTCACATTCTGCAAATCGACGCTCATCTGGATTTCGTCGATGTGCGCCACGGGGTGCGCCACGGACACGGCAACCCCATGCGCCGCGCGGCCGAGCATGACTACGTTACGGGCCTGACCCAAGTAGGCATTCGCAACGTCAGCTCCACAGCCAAAGAGGGCTACGATGATGCCCGCGCCATGGGATCCGATATCATCAGCGTGCGACAAGCCCGCAAGATGGGTGCCGCGGGTGTCATCGCGCATATCCCGACAGATGCGCGGGTCTATGTGACCATTGATATCGACGCCTTCTGTCCCTCCATCGCGCCCGGCACCGGCACGCCCTCCCATGGCGGTTTTCTGTATTACGAAGTGCTGGAGATGCTTAAAACGGTGTCCGAGCGTCATGAGGTTGTCGGCATTGATCTGGTGGAAGTCGCCCCCGACTATGACCCTACAGGCTCTACCTCAATTTTGGCGGCGCAGCTTTTGCTGAACTTTCTGGGATTCATCTTTCACGAGCGTCTAAACACCTGACCATAATTGTCTGAAATGACGCCCTTGTGCGGATTTATGACGCGGGCGGTCTTCCCCTGCCCGCGTCCTTGGCTATGGTGCTAAAAAACATAGTACAGGATGCTTGAGCCATGAGCGACGATCCCCTTGTTATCTTTACCCCATCCGGCAAACGCGGTCGCTTTCCTATGGGCACGCCTGTGCTCACGGCGGCGCGCCAGCTTGGGGTTGACCTCGATTCCGTCTGTGGCGGGCGCGGCATTTGCTCCAAGTGCCAGATCACACCGGGATATGGGGAGTTTTCCAAGCACGGCGTGACTGTGGCCGAAGATGCACTGTCCGAGTGGAACAAGGTCGAAGCGCGCTATGATGAGAAGCGCGGGCTGAAGAAGGGCCGCCGTTTGGGCTGTCAGGCGACGGTGCTCAAAGATGTCATCATCGACGTGCCTGCCGAGAGCCAAGTGCACAAACAGGTGGTGCGCAAGCGTGCCGAAGTGCGTGACATCACGCTCAACCCCTCAACCAAGCTCTTTTATGTCGAAGTTCAAGAACCTGATATGCACGACCCTTCAGGTGATCTGGAGCGGTTGCAAAAAGCGCTGCTGGAGCAGTGGGAGCTGGACGATATCACTGCCGATCTACACATCTTGCACGTGATGCAGCCGATCCTGCGCAAAGGCGGCTGGAAAGTCACCGTGGCTGTGCATCTTGGCGATCACGAGAATAAGCCCCGCATCATGCACATCTGGCCCGGTTTCTACGATGGCACGATCTTCGGTGTCGCGGTCGATCTCGGCTCCACCACCATCGCGGCCCATCTGTGTGACCTGCAAACCGGCGAAGTCGTCGCCTCCTCCGGGGTGATGAACCCGCAAATCCGTTTTGGCGAAGATTTGATGAGCCGCGTCAGCTATTCCATGATGAACGCATCGGGTGCAGAGGAAATGACGCTCGCCGTGCGCGAGGGGATGTGCAGCCTGTTTACACAGCTCGCCTCGGAGGCGCAGATCGACAAACAGCTCATCGTGGATTCGGTGTTTGTATGTAATCCGGTCATGCACCACCTCTTTCTTGGCATTGACCCGTTTGAGTTGGGCCAAGCGCCCTTTGCGCTGGCCACCTCTAACGCCATGCGGATGCGCGGACGAGATCTGGACCTCAACATCCACGAATCTGCTCGCGTCTATATCCTGCCGTGTATCGCAGGCCATGTAGGCGCTGACGCGGCTGCGGTGGCTTTGTCAGAAAGTCCACAAACCTCCGAAGACCTCGTTCTGGTCGTCGACGTGGGCACCAACGCTGAAATCCTGCTGGGCAACAAAGAAAAAGTGCTCGCCTGCTCATCCCCTACGGGTCCAGCCTTTGAAGGTGCACAAATCAGCTCGGGCCAGCGGGCAGCGCCCGGCGCGATCGAGCGGGTCGAGATTGACCCTGTGTCCAAGCTACCGCGGTTCAAAGTCATCGGCTCCGACCTGTGGTCTGATGAGGAAGGCTTTAACGCAGCGATTGCGCAGACCGGTGTCACAGGCATCTGCGGCTCCGGCATCATCGAGATGGTCGCCGAGATGCGCATGCACGGCATCGTGGACGCGCCCGGCCTTATCGGAACAACGGAGCAGACGGGCAGTGCCGCTGTGTTTGCTGACGGGCGCACCAACAGCTATCTGGTCTATGACGGCACGGCCAACGACGGGCCAAAGATCACGGTCACCAACCGCGACATCCGCGAAATCCAGATGGCAAAGGCCGCGCTGTACTCCGGCGCACGCCTGTTAATGGATAAATTCGGCGTGGATAAGGTCGACCGTGTGGTCCTCGCAGGGGCATTCGGTGCGCATATCTCCACCAAACACGCGATGGTACTGGGCATGATCCCAGACGCGCCTTTGGATAAGGTCACCTCGGCGGGTAACGCTGCTGGAACAGGGGCGCGCATCGCTCTCCTCAACCGTGAAGCACGGACCGAGATCGAGGAGATCGTGCGCAACATCCACAAGATCGAGACAGCAATCGAGCCGCGCTTTCAGGAACATTTCGTCAATGCCTCGGCCATGCCGAATGCCGTTGAACCCTTCCCAATCCTCAATTCCATCGTGACGTTGCCTACAGCGACCTTCAACACAGGCGGCGGTGACAAATCAGGCGGCGGACGCAGGCGGAGACGCGGATGAGCGACAACAACGAGCAACGCGGCTTTTGGACCGACGACGCAGGCCCAATCTGGGTAGATCAGCGCGCAACGATGGACGCGATGTTTGCCCCGATCTTGCACCGCACCCTCGCACAAGCAGAATTGCGCGAAGGTCAAAGCGTGCTCGATATCGGCTGTGGTGCGGGGACCAGTACCCTCGCCGTGGCGAACCAGATCGGCGAAACGGGTCACGTCACTGGCATCGACATCTCATCCACGCTTCTTGAAGCTGCGCATGCCCGCGCCTTGGGTAGAACCAATGTGGGCCTCCTCGACGCCGATGCGCAGACACATCCCTTTGTGCCCCAGTCCGCCGATGCCATCGTATCGCGGTTCGGTGTGATGTTCTTTGACGACAGCAAAGCCGCCTTCGAGAATATGGCCAACGCCCTGCGCGCAGACGGGATCATCAGCTTTTCCGCCTGGAGCGCCATCGCCGACAACCCTTTCTTTACCCTGCCCGCCCAAATCGCGCGGCAAATACTTGGCCCTGTACCAAAGTCCGACCCGGATGCGCCCGGTCCCTTTGCCTTTCGTAACCTTGAGTATGTCGATGGCATGCTGACGTCCGCTGGCCTGAGTGCCCAAATCAACGTGGTGGAGGAAGGGCTCATCTGCGCCGAGGGTCCGCGCGCGTTGGCACACACGATGTGTCTCATCGGCCCTGCGAATATGGCGATCAACCACCATGGTGCAGACAGTAATAAGCAGGGCATTCTGCT
>CBDTVN010000010.1:0-43254 GCA_965364195.1 uncultured Sulfitobacter sp.
CAGGGCGTTTGATCAGACCGGGCATCCGCGCAAGAAGGCCGATTTTGGCTTCAGGTTCTGGTGCAGCCTCATATTCAGGCTCGGCCTCATATTCGGGAATGGGCGCAGGTACGGGATTGCGGCTAGCTATTAGTCTTGGCATGCGCGCGGCGGCAGGAGCCACTTGAGCCTCGGCCTGTGCGTACTCAGCGGCATCCGCGTCTGCCTGAGCTTGCTCGGCGCGACGATGCTCACGACGCTCGGCCTTTTTGGCTTGGAGCCCTTGGGCGGCGGCAACAGCACCACCCGCACCGCGGCCGATAATGTTCATCAGCGCGGCATAAGCCATGATCGTACTAACCAGCAGGAAGCGGCCAAAGCGCGTCAATTCATCTTTGGTAAATCCGAGGACAAAAGCACCCAAGGCAAGGATAGAAATTCCCATCAGGAACGACATCAGCTTGACCGTGAAGGTCGACCCAATCGGTAACAAGGTTAGAAGCGCACCCATGATCGTATCACCGAACAAGCCCCCTAAGCCAAAGCTATGGGTTTGCAGCCATTCAGCACCGGGCGTCAGGGTCGCGGCATAAATTGCCCCAAGGGCCACAGCAATCGGCGCAAAGATCAGACGGCCCATGGCGCGTTCCTGACCGCGATGCAGCGCAAAACGCGCACCCCAGACCAGAAGAACCACGGCCAAGCCCCACGCACCCCAGCCCACAATCATAAACAGCGGCGCAGCCAAAGACGCGCCCATTCGGCCCAACATGTTTTGCGCAGGTGCATCCGTGGCCTGCATCCAGCTCGGATCATCGGGGGTGTAGCTGCCGATCATCATGGCCGCCATCACGCCAAGCAGTACAAGCGCGATGCCTAGCAATTCCTTGCCGCGCTTTTCAATCGCCTCTGCCGTGTTGCTGTCGAGCAGCGGTTCGCGCTGTCGTGTCTGATATGCCATTAACTCGTCCCTCTTAAACCGCATAGAGACAGTCACGGATGGCCTGAAGCCCCCGCTCTGTCTCTTCTTTTGGCGCCACTAAGGCAGCTCTTATATATTTCTTACCGGGGTTCTCTTTGCCGGGTACATCTTGGGCAAGGTAGCCACCAGGCAGTACTTTTACGCCTGTTTCGCGCCACAACTTGACCGCAGCTTCCTCGTCATCCTCAACGGGCAGCCAAAGGAAAAACCCCGCTTCGGGGCTGGTGTAGCCTGCGACATTGCCAAAGATGCGGTCCGCAATCTCGAACTTCTCGACGTACATCGCGCGGCTTTCGATCACATGCGCCTCGTCGTCCCATGCCGCAGCCGCAGCAGCCTGCAGCGGCAGTGGCAACGGCGCGCCCGCATAATTGCGCAGCTGTTTGATCTCGCGCATCGTTTCAGAACCAGACGCGCAAAACCCGGAGCGGAGGCCGGGCAGGTTAGAACGTTTGCTCAGGCTGTGGAAAATTACAACGCGGTTGAGGTCAGCGCCCATCTCATGTGCGACCTGCAATGCACCAACAGGGGGCGTATCGCGGTAGATCTCGGAATAGCATTCATCCGCGAAGATGAAGAAATCATGCTTCTCCGCCAGACCGATCAGCGCTTCCCAGTACTCCCGTGTCGCCACTGCACCCTGCGGGTTCGCGGGGGAGCAGATATATACCGCAACAGTGCGGTCGAGCGTTTCCGCATCGACGGCATGGAAGTCGGGCAAATGGCCCGTGGCTTCGGTCGCATTGACCATCACTGGATCGCAGGCGCCCGAAATCGCGCCAATCATATAGACCTGATAGAATGGATTCGGCATCAGGATCGCAGGTTTTCTGCCATTCTTCGTTTCGGGGCAGAGTGCCACAACAGCGTTATACAGCCCTTCGCGCGTTCCGTTCAGCGCCATAACTTGGGTGCCCGCGTCCACCGGTACGCCGTAGCGGCGGTTGACCCAACCGGCAATCGAAGCGCGCAGTTCGGGGGATCCGTCATTCGGCGGATAGCTGTTAAATCCGACCGCATTCTGGGAAATCACGTCTGTAACCCAGGCCGGAAACGCATGTTTCGGCTCGCCTATGGTCATCTGGATCAGCGGACCGCCTCCCTCATGCACATCAAGAAGTGCACGCAGACGGGGCCACGCATGAGCAGGAAGGTTCGAAAACCGCTCAGGAAAATTCATCAAAACTGCCTCGGATCGGGATCGTTGTCGCCCCGTTTGGCCTAAGGTAGCTTGAATCGTCGTACGGCGTCTAGGAAAATTCCAATGTATATGCGCGGCTTGTGGCTTTTTGGCCTCTTACGCCAGCGCCATCTCTGCCGCAGTGCCCAGCCGCAACACCGCACTGTCAAAATCAGGGGCTGCCATGAGCATCAAACCACAGCTTGGCGTGCCTGTCGGCAGGGTCAGCGCGCACAGGCCTAACAGGTTCCCAATACGGGTGTTGCGCAGCGCCAGCAGGTTCTCGGTCACATAGTAGTCAGGCTCTGCAATCAGGCGCGCGAGGTTTGGTGGCAACACCGACGCGGTAGGAGCAAGTATCGCATCATAGCCAGCGGTGGCTTCATCATAGACCTGACGCGCAGTCTCCAGCTTTGACCACGCCGATACATAATCGGGGCCAGTATGGTCAGCACCCAACCGGAACCGGCGCAGTATTTCTTCGTACATCTTTTCAGGTGCTTTTTCGATCACATCACGCCAGAGACCATATGCCTCAGAGGTAATCAGCGGGCCGGAGATATCGAGCGCGTGCTGCACTGCGGGCACTTCAATCGTCTCGATCACAGCACCAGCTGCTTCCAAACACTTGACCGCATGGGCAAATGCCGCCTTTGGCACATCGCGGAGCCCATCCAACATAACAGTCTCCAAAATTGCAAAACGTCGTCCTTTAAGGGAGGCGCCGCGCAAGTCGGGGGCCTTACTTCCTTCAAGCGCGGCAGTGAGCAAGGCCGCATCTTCAACCGAGCGGCAGAGCGGTCCGATGGTATCGAACTTGAGCGCCAACGGTACCACCCCTTCCAGCGTCAGGCGGCCATGGGTTGTCTTGAGACCCACCAGATCATTCCACGCGGCAGGGATACGCACGGACCCGCCCGTGTCTGAGCCTATGCTCGCCGCAGCCAAACCAAAGGCAACAGACGCAGCAGAGCCGGAAGACGACCCCCCCGGAACAGCATCCGCATCATTCACGCAAGGCGGCGTTGCAGTAGAGGGGTTATGGCCCAGCCCCGAGAACGCCAGTTCGCTCATATGGACCTTCCCAAGACAGACCAGCCCTGCGGCGCTTGCGTTTTCCAACACCACTGCATCGCGGTCCGGCACGCGTCCCTCAAGCAGCTTGGTCCCCGCCTCGGTCACGATCCCAGCAGTATCAAAAAGGTCTTTCCAACTGATTGGCACACCATCAAGCAACGACAAGCGCTGCCCTGATCCAGCACGTGTTGAGGCGGCGGCAGCCTCGCTCCGCGCACGGTCCGCCGTGACGCGCGCATAAATACGGTCGCGCAAGGGATGCGCGTCAATCGCATCCAGATAGGTCTCGCACAGAGCAACCGGATCAATCTCCCCTGCCCCTATACCACGGCCAAGGTCTGCTGCTGTCATCGTGAGCCAATCTTGCATGTCGCTCTCCCTATCTGGTTGATTTGACGGTAGCGACGCATGGGCGCATGGACAATCCCCCGACAGCCGCCATATTGAACGGCATGAATTTTGATACAGACATCGCCATCGTCGGCGGCGGCCTGAGCGGCCCTGCCCTTGCCCTTGCCCTTGCTGCCAGCGGATTGCGGGTGACCGTGATTGACGCATTGCCTGCGGGTGTCAGTACCGAGGATGGATTTGATGGCCGCTCCTATGCGCTGGCCCTCACTTCGGTGCGGATGCTCGAGGGGATCGGCCTGTGGGAGGCAGTCACGGATGATGCGCAACCAATGCTTGAAATCAAAGTGACAGACGGGCGTGCAGGCGAAGGGCCATCACCCTTTTTCATGCACTTTGACCATGCCGAGATAGAAGAAGGCCCGATGGGGCATATGGTTCAGGACCGTCACTTGCGCCTTGCATTGACACAAGCAGTTGAGGCCTCGGACGCGGTCCAAATGATGCATAACGAGCGTGTCATCGCGCAAGAGGCAGATATCACAGGAATCACACTTACGCTCGCTTCCGGCAAACAGCTGCGGGCGCGGTTGTGCGTAGGGGCAGACGGACGCGGCTCCGAGACCGCAAAGCGTGCGGGGATCAAGCGGACAGGCTGGGCCTATGGTCAGACTGCCCTTGTCTGTGCCGTGGCGCATGAATTGCCACACAACGGTATCGCGCACCAATTCTTCATGCCGCCCGGGCCGCTGGCGATCCTGCCGCTGACGGGCAATCACAGCTCCATTGTCTGGTCCGAGACTGCGCAGAACGCGGCGCGTATCCATGCCCTGCCTGATGCAGAATACCTTGACGTGCTGCGCCCCCGATTTGGTGATTTCCTGGGTGGGATTTCATTGGCTGGAGCGCGCTACACCTATCCGCTGAGCCTGTCGCTGGCGCATGAGATGATCGCCCCGCGTGTGGCCTTGGTCGGCGACAGTGCGCATGGCGTACACCCCATCGCGGGTCAGGGACTTAACGCCGGTTTCCGCGATATCGCCGCTTTGTGTGAGGTCATCGTGGATGCACAGCGGCGCGGCGAAGATTTTGGTGCGGGCGTGGCACTGGCGCGCTATCAGGAGTGGCGGCGTTTTGACAATGCTACTCTCGCCTTAGCCACCGACAGCTTTAACCGTCTCTTCTCGAACGATAATGCTCTGGTCCGAATAGCGCGGGACATAGGGATGGGTGTGGTAAATGCGTTGCCGGGTCTTCGGCGCACATTTATACGTGAAGCGGCAGGGCTTAACGGCGATCTGCCCCGCCTGATGCGCGGCCTACCACTTTAGTTCAGCACCCGTGCCTCATCTATGAGCATGACGGGAATACCGTTGCGGATCGGGTAGGCAAGGCCAGCCGTCTTGGAGATCAGTTCTTGCCGCTCCGCATCGTAGCGCAGGGTTTGCTGGCTGCGCGGACAGATCAGCGCCTCCAGCATCCTGCGGTCGAATTCGACAACCGTATCGCTCATTGCATCATCTCGCCTTCACCACCGCCGCGCAGAGCGTATTCGATCAAAGTTACCAAGGTTTCGCGCCGTGTGCTAAGCGAAGGTGCTTCCAGCAGCGCCTGTTTCTCATCGGCGTCAAAGTCTAGCATCATAGACAATGAATTGATCAATAACTCATCATCGGCATCTTTGAGCGTTTCCCAATCCGCCGACAGGCCACGCACGTCAAAATACCGACCCAAGGCGTCCAAGAACGGCTTACGCTTGAAAGCTGGATCCGTTTCCTCTGCCTCAAGATCGAGGTCAAACCCGCCCCACGACACATCGCAGCGACGGTAAGGGGTGAACCCCTCGACCTCTTTGACCACGCGAAACCGCGAAATCCCTGCGAGGGTGACCATGTAACGGCCATCCTCGGTTTCGGAAAACTGGCTTATGCGTCCACCGCAGCCAATGGTATGCAATCCCGTGCCTTCACGGCCCGGAACAACATTCGGCTGCACCATACCAATCAAGCGGGTGGAGGTTTTCAGCGCATCCTCGATCATCTGCAAATACCGCGGCTCAAATACGTGCAACGGCAAGCGGGAGCGCGGCAAAAGCAGCGCCCCGCCCAGCGGGAAAATCGGAATCGTGTCGGGCAAGTCTGCTTTTTTTATCATGAAACTTATCTAGCGCGCATTACGGCTCAGGCAAATATCATTGAGCTCAATTTACGGCGCCCGTTCAAGACGACAGGATCATTGGCTTTTAAGGCATCAAAAATAGTGAAAAGCTGGGTTTTGGCTGCAGCTTCATTCCACTCACGGTCCCGTTTGAACACCTCAAGCAGTTGATCAACAGCGCCTTCGGCATCGCCGTTGGCATAGAGCGCTTGGGCCAGATCAAAACGCGCCTGATGATCATCCTCATTTGCTTCAACCGCAGCAGTCAACTCGCCAACAGGGCCAGCATCAGCCGCTTGGCGCGCGAGTTCAAGCTGCGCATGGGCCGCTTCCAATTCGGGCGCTTTTGAAATCTCGATGGGTGCGCCGTTGAGCAAACCCTCAGCCTGATCTAGATCACCCATGGCGATATGCGCGCGGACCATGCCACCGTAAGCACCCGCATGCAAAGGGTCTTCGCCGAGGATCGCAGCAAATGTCTGTGCCGCATCCTCCGCCTCGCCCATGCCAAGCATTTCTTCCGCTGCGTCAACAGCATCGTTGAGGGTATCTTCGGGCGCCTCACCCCCCGCCGCCTTGATCACGCGACCGACGAAATCATTAATCTCGGATTGTGGCACAGCCCCTTGAAAACCGTCGACAGGCTGACCTTTCCAGAAGGCATAAACCGTTGGGAGCGATTGAATTTGCAACTGGCCGGAAATACCCGGCGCCTCGTCCATGTTGAGTTTTACCATCTTCACGGCACCCTTGGCCGCGACAACCGCCGCTTCGAGTTGGGGACCCAGCGTTTTGCAAGGACCACACCATGGTGCCCAGAAATCGACAATGATCGGCGTCGTTTGAGACGCCTCGATCACGTCGACCATAAAGTTGGCCTCACTCGTGTCCTTGATCAAATCGGCATCGGGGGTGGCGGCGGAAAGGTTCAGATCCATCATATCATCGGTCCTAATGTGCTGTGCTTAACGGTTGGGACTCATATGTGGCCCCTAGGTGCAGTTTGAAAGAGGCTTACGCTCAAAGATCGAAAGTTGCAAAAACGGGCGCGTGGTCCGATGGCTTTTCCCACCCGCGTGCATCGCGCAAAACGCGGCTTCCATGTGCTGCGGATGAAATATCGGATGTGGCCCAAACGTGATCTAGCCTGCGACCCTTGTCAGCGGCATCCCAATCCTTCGCGCGGTAACTCCACCAGCTATAAAGAAGCCCCTCTGGGATATCCTGCCGCGTCACATCAATCCATTTACCTGCATCTTGGGTCTGGGCAAGTGCCTCAACCTCAACAGGCGTGTGGCTCACCACTTTGAGCATTTTCTTGTGATCCCACACATCATCTGCGCGGGGGGCAATGTTCAAGTCACCCACAAGGATAGATTTCTGAGGGCTTTGAGCATGGAAAAAATCTCGCATTTCAGCGAGATAATCCATCTTTTGCCCGAATTTTTCATTTACTTCGCGATTCGCTACATCGCCACCGGCAGGCACATAAAAATTATGCACGGTTACACCGTTGGAGAGCTTTGCGGCGACGTGTCGCGCATGGCCAAGTTGCGCGAAATCGTGTGCGCCTGCGGGCTCCAGCGGCAGCTTGGATAGAATCGCCACGCCGTTGTACCCCTTCTGTCCCTCCGCAACCATGTGGGTGTAGCCAAGGGCGGCAAACTGCTCCATTGGGATCTTATCAACAGGGCTTTTGCACTCCTGAAGGCACAACACATCCGGCCCTTCTTCGGCCAGCAGCTTGCACACGATCGGCTCGCGCAGGCGGACAGAGTTAATGTTCCAAGTGGCAAGGGTGAAGGACATGGGCGCTCTCCTGCATGAATTTTTCACACCCTAACGCGGCGCAAGGTCAGCAACCACCACAAACAGCCCAAAAAAAGGACCGGACACAAAGGTCCGGCCAAATCCAACATGGAAGTAGAGTGACTATGACCCCGCCACTCATCTCAGGGGTCCAACCGACAGGAAACTCATGAAAAAAGCCTGTCTGTTGTAAGTGTAACTACGGAGGAGTTAAAAAGTTCCTACGCTTTAGATCATCAGTCGATAACCGCCCGATTCAGTGACCAAAAGCCGCGCATTGGAGGGGTCAGGCTCGATCTTCTGGCGCAATCGATAGATGTGCGTCTCAAGCGTGTGGGTCGTCACACCGGCATTATAGCCCCACACCTCGTGCAACAACACATCACGCGGCACGACACCCTCAGCAGAGCGGTGGAGGAACTTCAGGATGTTGGTTTCCTTCTCCGTCAGGCGAATTTTCTTGTCGTCTTCGGTGATGAGCATCTTCATCGACGGCTTGAATGTGTAAGGTCCTAGCTGAAAAATTGCATCCTCGGATTGCTGATGCGTGCGCAGTTGGCTGCGAATGCGGGCGAGCAGAACAGGGAATTTGAACGGTTTAGAGACATAGTCATTGGCGCCCGCGTCCAGACCAAGGATCGTATCGGCGTCGCCATCATGACCCGTCAGCATCATGATCGGACTCTTGATTCCCTGCTTGCGCAGCAAACGGCACAGCTCTCGACCGTCTGTATCGGGCAGACCCACATCCAAGATCAGCAGATCATAGATCATCTCGTTTGCACGGCTTAACGCTTCGGCACCGTTGGCAGCCTCAAAGACATCAAAGTCCTCTGTCATGATCAGCTGTTCGCTCAGCGCTTCGCGCAGATCATCATCATCGTCTACCAGCAGAATTTTCTTGAGCTGTGCCATCATTCGGTCCCCATTGTGTTAGCCTAAAGATATGAACGCTGCGTCAATCAGCAAGGGGGCAGCCCCGTTTGTCACAGCGACGTGTCACATTACGGTCAAATGTTTCAATTCACCTGATCATGGCCTAGATATTACCCAACTGACCCGATGAGTTGTAACAATTCCTATGTCCTTTGCTCCCGATGTGACTGAAACACTGGCCCGCGCACGGGCTGATCTGCGCATGGGCGTGCCTGTGGTGCTGGGCGAAATGCTCGTGCTGGCAGCAGAGACGTTAACCGCACAGCGGCTTGCGGATGTGATGACATTGCAAGGAGATGCCGTACTGGCAATTACCGCACGCCGCGCCCAAACGCTCAAGGCGCGGGCATATGACGGAGATCTGGCGCGGATCGTGTTGCCAAAGGATGCCACGCTGAAGTGGGTGCAAAGCATTGCGGACCCCGCTGACGATTTGCGTGCACCGATGAAAGGGCCGCTTGCCGCAGTGCGCGATGGTACGGCGACGGTTCACAGTACCGCGCTGGACCTTGTGAAATCTGCGCGGCTGTTGCCTGCTGCCGTTGTTATTGAATTGTTTGATGCGCCTGCTTTTACGCGCACACATGGGTTGACTGCGATTGATGGCGTAGCAGCAGCGATGCACCTGCAAACACGCAGCCCCCTTCATTCGGTAATCCATGCCCGCTTGCCCATGGAAGTGTCCGAGGCGGGGCGCTTGCATATTTTCCGTCCCGAGGATGGCGGCGAGGAGCATTACGCTATCGAAATCGGACGCCCCGACCGCAATGCGCCCGTGCTGTGTCGTCTGCACTCCGCCTGTTTCACCGGTGATCTGATGGGCAGCCTAAAATGCGACTGTGGACCACAACTGCGCGCGGCATTGGCGCAGATGGGGTCGGAGGGGCACGGCGTTTTGCTGTATCTCAATCAAGAAGGGCGCGGGATCGGGCTTGCCAACAAGATGCGCGCCTATTCCCTTCAAGATCAGGGGTTTGATACCGTTGAGGCCAATCACCGCCTCGGATTTGAGGATGATGAGCGGGACTTCCGCCTTGGCGCTGATATCCTCAAAAGCATGGGGTTTTCAGCTGTGCGTCTGCTCACCAATAATCCGCGCAAAGTCGAGATGATGAATGCCTGCGGTGTCCAAGTGGTCGAGCGTGTACCGCTGGCCGTTGGTGAGAACAGCCATAACGCGGCCTACTTAGCGACAAAAGCTGCAAAGTCAGGGCACCTGTTGTGACACCCGATGATATGGTGCTGACGCCTAAAGGGGTGCGGTTTCAGGGGCGTTTGTGGCCATGTACCATCGGTAAGGGTGGGGTTTCAGCGCGCAAACGTGAGGGGGACGGGGCCACACCGCATGGGGTTCATAGCATCGTGGGGATGCTCTACCGGCCTGATCGCATCGCAAAGCCTACGGATTGGGCAAAGCCGATTGGGCCTCTCGATCTGTGGTCTGATGACGCCACCGATGAAGACTATAATATGATGGTGCGTGCGCCCTATCCACATTCTCACGAACGGCTAAGGCGGGCTGATCCGCTTTATGATCTGGTAATTCTCACGGACTGGAACTGGCCCTATGCGGTGAAGGGGCGCGGATCGGCGATTTTCATCCATCAATACCGCAGGCCAGGGTATCCTACTGAGGGATGTGTGGCATTTTCACGCACTCATCTACACGACATCGCAAAACGTATCCGCCACCGCACACGGCTGATCGTTCCTTAAGTCGGGACGCGTTCCCCGAAGATAGCAGACCCCACGCGAATATGGGTGGCACCCAGCGCAATTGCTTTTTCGAAATCACTACTCATTCCCATTGAAAGACCCTCCAACCCGTTGCGCGCAGCAATCTTAGCGAGCAAGGCGAAATGGAGTGACGCCTCCTCTTCAACAGGCGGGATACACATCAGGCCACGCAGGGGCAGGTCGAGTGCGCGGCATTCGGCGATAAACGTCTCTGCTTCGGAAGGCATAATGCCGGCCTTTTGCACTTCTTCACCTGTATTCACCTGAATGAACAACTCAGGGCAACGCCCCATCTCCTGCGCCAAACGCGCAATGGTGTTGGCCAGCTTGGGACGGTCCAGCGTGTGGATGAAATCGGCAAGCTCCATCGCTTGGCGTGCTTTGTTTGTTTGGAGCGGACCGATTAGGTGCAACTCGATTCCGTCATATTGCGTACGGAAGTTTGGCCACTTTCCAGCAGCTTCCTGGACCTTGTTCTCACCAAAGATACGGTGGCCTTCGTCCAAGACAGACTGCACACGCGCATTGGGCTGAACCTTACTCACCGCGATGAGAGAGACCGCACCAGCTTCGCGGCCAGCGTTTTTCTCGGCTTTGGTAATTTTATCAGTGATGTTGTGCAGTGTCATAGAGGCCTCCTGTTGAAGTCCTAAAGATAACAGCATTGCACAAAAGAAAAGGGGCAGACCGAAGTCTGCCCCAAATCATTTAGATGTTTTCGGTCAACTTAGAAGTTGAAGCGAACACCCATGTCAACCAGCGTTGCTTCGCTGGAACCGCCTGTGGATACACCACCGCGAAGGGATGTGCCGCCGCCGAGGTCGTGGTTAAAGTCGATACCGAAGCCGGTGTCGTTCCACGCGTCTGCGTCTGCAACATATACTTCAACGTTTGTGGCTGCGCCTACGTCAAAGCGACCGGCCAGAACGAAGTGATCGCCGCTGTCGCCATTGTCGGCATATGCCAGCGTTACGTCTGCGATACCAAAGCTACCACCAACTGATGCAACGAGGTCTGTATCGAGAGACGAGTTGGAGTCTTGAGCACCCAAAGCGAATGTCCAGCCGCTCCACGTGTAGGCAGCGTAACCCGCAACACGGTCATTACGATCGGAAGCAGAGATGTGCATGGAGAAGTCACCAACGGAGTACAGAACTTCAACGCCGTTGGAGCCAGATGCACCAAGACCACCGGAGGAGTACGCGTCTGCACCGCCGGTGCCGTATGCTGTGTAGTCATAGTTGTGACCGGTCAAACCAAGGTCGATCGGGTACATGCCAGGCATGAACTCAAGCGCGCCGAAGATGTTACCAACACCGACTTCAAGACCACCGGAGCGTGCAAAGTAACGTACACCGTTGAACTGTGGGCGCAGACCGAGTTCTGCGTCGCGCTCTTCGCCTTCGAGGCGAACGCGTGCACCGAATGTAACGCCCATGTCGGACTCAGCTGTTGCATCGATCTGCAAGCGGAAGCGGCTTGTGATGTCAGTGGATGAATCAACACCCGTTGTGCCGGATGTACCCTGAGCACCAGCAATTGCATCTTGCAGATTACTTTCTGCTTCAATCAAACCTGCTTCGGTGGTTGCAGAGTTCACTTCTGCACGGGCTGCTACAACATCGTCACGACGAGCTTGAGCATCTGCTGATTCAGGTGTGGCGTCTGAACCGCTTTGGTAGAGTACACCAAAACGACCGTAGCCGGAGAATGTTACGTCTGCTGCTGCAACTGAAGCTGTGGCGACCAGAGCTGTTGTTGCGAAGAGAACTTTTTTCATGAGTTTTCCCTCGGTTGGAAATAAATGGGACCTGACCGGGGAATTCCGATCTAGGTATGGGCCTCTTTTGCGCCGCTGCTCACCTTTTGGCAAGCGAACCAACAAGCGGCAGAGCAATGTGGCTGGTCATGGTGCAGCTTTGCCACAGTTTGAAAGCGGGACTTCAAGCGTGGACAGTTATATAGTCTTTGAAAGCAGACCTTAGCCGCAGTGAGTCTGAGTACATAGACCTTGCCCAGACGCCCTCCCTTGGGTATTGCATATCAAAATTGGACAAAAGGTGGCGGACATGGCGTGCATGAAGGCTCGGGATATAGCGGTACTGGCGATTGCGCTCGGCGGCTTGGCAGCATGTGGCATTGGGTCACCTGCAACCGAGCGGCCTGATCAGTACACGAACCCAAATAATCCAAACAATGTTGAAACGAACCCGGAGAACACGATCTGGGCGATTTTCAGCAAAACGAACACCGAGAGCGTCGTTCTCGTGAATAAGTACCTGTGGAGCGCAACGCTTGAGGTCCTAAACTTTTTGCCAGTCCAGTCGGTTGATCCGTTCACCGGTGTAATCGTGACTGGCTATGGCACACCTCCGGGTGGGGGCAATTCCTACCGTGCGACTGTCCTCATCGATGATCCAGCCCTTGATGCGCGTTCGCTCAATGTGGCGCTGCAATCGCGCGGAGGCTCGGTGAGCAAAGCAACAAGCCGTGCAGTCGAGGATGCGATATTGTCACGCGCCCGCGAACTGCGCATTGCAGACAACAAGCTCTGACCGCGCTTCCATCCGTTATTGATATAATGCAGCGCCGGGCCTTGTGATAACCACACGTCCGGCGTTGCTACGTAAAAAGGCCTATCACCCATGACCGCAATGACCCGCTACACCCCGTCCGAGATCGAATCCCGCTGGCAGTCTGTCTGGGAGAGTAACGAGATATTCAAAGCGGTCCGCTCCGCCGACAAGCCCAAGTACTATGTGCTCGAAATGTTCCCCTATCCTTCGGGCCGCATCCACATGGGCCACGTCCGCAACTATACACTCGGCGATGTGATTGCCCGCTATAAGCTCGCCAAAGGGTTTAACGTCCTGCACCCGATGGGTTGGGATTCGTTTGGACTGGCCGCCGAGAATGCAGCGATGCAAAAGGGCATCCACCCCGGTGAATGGACCTATCAGAACATCGAGGACATGAAGAGCCAGATGAAGCCGCTTGGCTTCTCACTCGACTGGTCACGCGAAATCGCGACGTGCCACCCCGATTATTACCAGCACCAGCAGGCCATGTTTATCGACATGATCGAAGCGGGCCTGATTTACCGTAAGAACGCCATCGTGAACTGGGATCCGGTCGATATGACCGTTCTGGCGAACGAGCAGGTCGAGCAGGGGCGCGGCTGGCGTTCTGGCGCATTGGTCGAGCGCCGCGAGTTGACGCAGTGGTTTTTTAAAATCTCTGACTATTCCGATGAATTGCTGGGTGCCTTGGACAACCTAGAGAATTGGCCCGCCAAGGTCCGCTTGATGCAGGAAAACTGGATCGGAAAGTCGCGTGGACTGCAATTTGCTTTCTCCGCAATCAATGCACCAGACGGGCATGACCGGATCGAGGTCTATACAACGCGTCCTGACACGCTGCTCGGTGCCAGCTTTGTCGGAATCTCACCTGATCACCCAATTGCCAAGCTGTTGGAACGGGACAATCCAGAGATTGCAGGATTTGTTGCCGAGTGCCGCAAGGGCGGCACCACCGAAGAAGCAATTGAGACGGGCGAAAAGCTTGGCATGGATACCGGCATCCGCGTGCGTCATCCGTTCGATACGGCCCAAGAGTTGCCCGTTTATATCGCCAACTTTATCCTCATGGACTATGGCACGGGTGCTATCTTTGGCTGCCCCGCCCATGATCAGCGCGATTTCGAGTTTGCAACGAAGTACGACCTTCCCATCATCTCGACGTATCTGCCCACCGAGGGTGCCGCAGATGAGCTTACGGAGGCGTATGTTCCGCAGAAAACCGAAATGGTTTTCTACAACCGTGGCTTTGCCGGGGAACAGTGGCAGACCGGCCTTGAGGCCATAGACGCAGCAATCGCGTTCTGCGAATCCCAAGGTGTCGGCCAAGGCGTGACCAAGTTCCGCCTGCGCGATTGGGGCCTGTCGCGGCAACGCTACTGGGGATGCCCGATCCCCGTTGTGCATTGCGATGATTGTGGTGTGGTGCCCGAAAAGAAAGAGAACCTCCCCGTCAAACTGCCCGAGGACGTAACCTTTGACATTCCGGGCAACCCGCTTGACCGCCATATGGAATGGCGCACCACGCCATGCCCGAACTGCGGCAAGGACGCGCTACGCGAAACAGACACGATGGACACCTTCGTCGATTCGTCATGGTATTACGCCCGCTTCACAGCGCCGCATGCCGATACACCGACGGTTATGGAAGACGCCGAATACTGGATGAACGTCGACCAGTATATTGGCGGGGTGGAGCATGCGATCCTGCATCTGCTCTATGCCCGCTTCTTTGCCCGCGCGATGCATATCACAGGCCACCTCCCAAAATCAGCGATTGAGCCATTTGACGCGCTGTTCACCCAAGGGATGGTGACACATGCGATCTATAAATCTGTCGGCGCCGATGATCGTCCTGTTTTCCACTATCCCGAAGAAGTGGACGTAAAGGGCGATAAGGCGTTTCTCAAAGACGGTAGCGCAGAAGTCGAAATCATCCCCTCTGCCAAAATGTCGAAGTCCAAGAACAACGTAGTAGACCCACTCAGCATCATCTCGTCATTCGGCGCAGATACCGCGCGCTGGTTCGTGTTGAGCGATTCGCCCCCCGAACGCGATGTAGAATGGACAGCATCAGGGGCGGAGGCCGCCTACAAGCACCTCAACCGAGTTTGGAACCTTTGCCACCGGATTTCCACCATGGATGGCGCACGCGAAGGTGTTGGAAACGAAGACCTCTTGAAGCAGATGCATAAAGCTACTCATGACATCACTATGGCGATTGAGAGTTTCGGCTTTAACGCGGCCATAGCAAAACTTTATGGTTTCACTGCAACTTTGCACAAGTCTGACGCTTCTAAGGCCGTTCAACGGGAGGCCATCATGACGCTTGCGCAGCTTATGTCACCCATGACACCGCATCTGGCCGAAGATATCTGGGCAAAATTGGGCGGCGAGGGCCTCATCGCTACGGCCCCATGGCCTGTTGCAGACGAGGCGATGCTCAAGGATGATACCGTTACTCTCCCGATCCAAGTCAACGGCAAGCGCCGCGGCGAGATTGATGTGCCTGCCGACATGCCAAAGGACGAGGTTGAAAAGCTGGCCCTTGCTCATGAGGCTGTGATCCGTATCCTTGATGGTGGAACACCCAAGAAGGTGATCGTCGTCCCGGGGCGGATTGTGAATGTCGTTGTATAACCGCCGAAGCCTGCTTGCCCTGCCCCTTGCCCTCGCGGCCTGCGGCTTTACCCCTGTCTATGGGACGGGCGGCACAGGTGAGCAGCTTCGCAATCAGGTTTTGGTCCAAGAGCCCTTTACTCAAACGGGCTATCTGCTCACGCGGCACTTGGAAACGCGGCTCGGGCGCAGTGGTGGCGCGGCGCGTTATGCGCTCGACGTGACTATTGATACCAGAGAAGATGGCCTCGCGGTCAACGCGGCAGGTGACACCACGCGATTTAATGTGATCGGCCGCGTGGACTATGCGTTGCGCGACACCAATTCAGGCACCGTAGTTACATCAGGTAAAGTACAGAATTTCACGGCCTATTCCGCAATTGGTACCACCGTTGCAACCCTCGCTGCAGAGCGCGATGCGATTGAGCGGCTGATGGTCATTCTGGGCGACCAAATCACCACACGGCTTTATGCTGCGGACTTACCTACATGAAGCTTGGCCGCCGCGACGGGGCGGGCATTATTGCGAAACCGCCCACCGACAAGCTTGGCCTGCTGCTGTATGGCAGCGATTCCATGCGCGTTGCGATCAAGCGGCAAGAATATCTAAAGGCCCTACTAGGCCCTGCCGCTGACGAGGAAATGCGTCTAACCCGTATCCCCGCCGCTGATCTGCGCCGTGAGCCTGCACTCCTGATGGATGCGATCAAAGCTGTGGGATTCTTTCCTGGTCTCCGCGCCGCCTTTGTCGAAGGCGCGAATGAGTTGGTTGCGGCGATCATCATCGAGACCCTAAATGACTGGCAAGCAGGCGATGCGCAGATTGTTATCACTGCTGGGGACCTCAAGAAAACGTCCAAACTGCTCAAAGCGTTTGAAAGCCACCGCAACGCCTACGCTTGGGGTATTTTTGATGATCCGCCGGACCGGGCCGAGATCGAGCGGTTGTTGAACGAGGCAAACCTACGTGCCGATGGCCCCGCGATGGGTGCGCTGGAAGAGTTGGCGCGCAGCCTTGATCCCGGCGATTTCCGTCAGACGCTGGAAAAATTGTCGCTTTATAAGCTGAGCGAACCGAACACGCCTGCGAGCCTAGAAGACATCGCTGCCTGTGCGCCCGCCTCGATTGAGGCGGCGGTGGACGACATTCTCAATATCGTGGCAGAGAAAAAGTCAGCACTGATCGGACCATTGATGCGGCGGTTGCAAAGCCAAGGGGTGAATGCAGTCACGCTAAGCATCATGGCGATGCGCCATTTTCGCACATTGCACCGCACGGCATGCAACCCCGGCGCCCCCATCTATGGCGTACGCGACCGCGACCGCATGCAGAGGCAATCACGTGATTGGGGTGTGGTGAAGCTGGAAACGGCATTGGGCATCCTGACCGACACGGACCTACAACTCCGCTCGGCAGGCCAAACAGCCCCCGCCATGGCGATCATAGAGCGGACATTTATCCGGCTGGCCATGTTTGGTGCCAGCTGAACTTCTGGGAGGAAGAAAGTATGTATAAAGTCATTGGTGGTTTAAAAACCCGCGCATTCCGCGTCATTTGGATGCTGGAGGAGTTGGGCCAGCCTTATGAGTTGATCCCTGCTGCGCCCCGCTCGGACGAGGCAAAGGCGTATAATCCGACAGGCAAAGTGCCTGCTTTGATGGACGGGGATGAACTGCTCACCGATTCTGTGGCGATCATGCAGTACCTTGCGGACAAACACGGGATGCTCACCGCACCCGCTGGCACCATTGCCCGTGCGCGGCAGGATGCAATGCTGTTTTGGTTGATTGACGAATTTGACGCGATCCTTTGGGCAGCGGCCAAGCACAGCTTTGTCTGGCCCAAGGACATGCGGGTGCCAGAGATCAAGGACAGCCTGAAAGCTGAATTCGGCCGCGCTGCCGCGACTTTGGCTGAGCGTCTGAAGGGGCCGTTCCTTATGGGGGATGAGATCACTGTGCCTGACCTACTGGCCGTGCATTGCCTCAATTGGTCCATCGGAGCAGGCTTTGCCCCTGTGGATGATCGTTTGGCCGAATGGGCCAGTGACGTCCGCAAGCGCGATGCCTTCAAAGCAACCCGCGCCCGCGATACCGCCTAGGCGTTCAGCCGGGCCGCAGCATTGTGGCCCGCCCATGCCCCTGTCGCCAGACATGCGGTGATCAAATAGCCGCCTGTCGGCGCTTCCCAATCAAGCATTTCACCCACTGCATACGTGTTTGGCAGCGCTTTGATCATGAGCGCGTCATCCACTGCTTCGCGTGTAATACCGCCCGCAGTCGAGATCGCCTCATCCATGGGACGCAGACCGTCATGGCGGATTGGCAGTGACTTGATCAATGCCGCAAGCGGGGCAGGATCATTCGGCAAGGGCATCGCCATTTCCTGTAGCAGTGCGATTTTCGCCGCATCCAGGCGCAGAGCCTTCCGGATGTGATTTGTCAGTGTCGCCTTGCCGCGCGGCTTGGACAGCTTTTGCGCAATCGTCGCCACGGTCAGATCAGGCGCAAGGTCGAGCACCAGAGGATGCCCTTCACGCACGCCACGCGACACGGAATAAATGCCACCGCCCTCGATTCCATTCCGCGATAATATCGCCTCACCGCGTGAGGTATATTGACCCGACCGCAACGCGATACTCTTGAGCGCAGAACCGAGATGCTTCTCCATATAGGGCGACCACGCCACAGAAAGCCCGGCGTTTGCGGGGGCGAACGGACTGAGTCTCAGGCCTTTTTCCAACAGCACAGCGTACCACGCACCATCAGAGCCAAGCCGCTGCCAACTCGCCCCGCCCAGCGCGAGGACCGTCGCATCTGCTGCAATGGTTTGCGCCCCATCAGGTGTGTCAAAGGCAAGCGCACCATCCTGCCATCCCGTCCATCGCCACCGAGTGTTGATCGTCACACCCAGATCGGTCAAGCGGACCAACCACGCACGCAGCAGCGGCGATGCTTTCATCGCCTTGGGAAAAACACGGCCCGTTGTGCCGGTAAATAATTCCTGCTCAAGATCGCGCGCCCATGTCTGAACTGCATCGGGGCCAAAAGCATCCAGCATCGGGTTGAGCCATGGCTCGGCCTCGGTATAGGACGCATGAAACTCTTTGGCCGCTTCCTCTTTCGTCAGGTTCAGACCCGACTTGCCCGCCATCAGGAGCTTGCGCCCGACGGATGGCTTGGCCTCGCAGATCGTCACTTTGATCCCCGCCTGTGCCATCACTTCGGCAGCCATAAGGCCTGCAGGCCCACTGCCAATTACAACGGCATGTTTCATGTCAACGCTCCTATGGCGGCGGGAAGGCCGCCTTTGATTTCAACAACACGCTGGGGAAATGGAATTTCGATGCCAGCATCTTTGAGTGCGTTCCAGATCAGGAACAGCACATCAGACGTATATTTGTTCGGCCCGTCATCAATGCCATTCACCCAGAACTCCACCGCAAAGTTGATGCCGCTGTCACCAAATCCGCGCAGTTCGCAATCGGGCGGATAGGGCAAATCAAGGACTTCTGCATGGGTGGAGACAGCAGCCTCAATGATAGCGGGGACCAGATTGATGTCCGTATCATAACTCACCGAGAATTCCGCCTCATAGCGGTTCGCCGAGCCAGAATCGGAATAATTGACCACCCGCGTGGTGATGAAGTCTTCGTTTGGGACGACGATCCAGCGGCCATCAAAAGTCTCAAGTATCGCAGCACGGGCTGTCATTTTGACGATTTTTCCGCTCTCGCCTCCGTCCAACTCGACATAGTCGCCGACAGTCGCCTGACCCTCAACCAGCAGGATCACACCCGAGATAAAGTTTGATGCGATTTTTTGCAGGCCGAAACCAAGACCGACACCAATGGCACCCCCCAAGACGGCCAAGGCGCCAAGGTTGATCCCCATCACGTTCATCAGCACGAGAAAAGCGAGGCCAAAAATCATGAACTCGACTGTCTTGATCAGCAACTGACGGATAGAGGGACGCATTTCCTGCTTTTGAATCAGTGCGGATGTTTGGCCGTTGGACCATTGGCCCAGCCAGAACAACAGCGAGCCTGCGATCGCACCACGCACGATGGACATTAGCGAGAAGCGGATATTACCGACGCCGACAACCGTCTCGGTCAGCTGCACGCTGACAATGTCTAGCAAGCCGAATGTATAGAGTGCAGCAATGGGCACCATCATAAACCGGCCAAGAAGTTTGAGAAACGGGTCCTGCAAAATTTCACGCACAAAGATACGCACTGCCAAGAATAGAAACACCCGTTTGCCAAAGGCAATCACTGCTCCGCCGTCAAAGATCGACCGGATGACCTGCTCCCCGATTCCTGTCAGCGCGAAGGCAAGCAAGGGCAGGATGAGCGGAAGGAATTGCAAAACAAACAGGCGGGCGGTTGTGAAAAAGTTTTGCGTCTCACCTGGGTCAATCAAGCTGTGCAAGGCGGGCCGCAACCGGCGCGAAATCAGCAACGCCAGTAGATATGCTCCCACAAGTATCCCGAACTGTGACCACGCAGCAGGGCTCAGCAGCCATCCCATCGCCAAGTCAAAGCCTTGAACGCCGTAGTCTGCGATTTGCTGTACAATCGGGGGATATTGCGTGAGGTCGAAATCCATACCAGCGCCCTTGCTTCTTTGGGTTAAGCTCCGACCCTCATGACCCAGTGGCCCCGCGGGATCAAGTGGCGCAGCAAAGGAGCGCGATCAGAGCAAGCAACGATGCGCAGATTGCCGCCTTTGGAACATTCCAACCCTCAAAACTCTATGCGCAAGCGATTCCAGCGTGCTATAGGCGTCCTAAATCGCCCGAACGGGCATAGCAGTCACAGGAAAAATACCATGCGCATCGCTTTTGTTCTCACGTCTCTTTTACTTTTGGCCGCTTGCGATGTGCCGCTTGTGCCGCTGATCTAGCATCAACTACTTGCACATCGCCTTGATCCCATGCGCGATACTCTCTGACGCGGCAATTGTATCCACGCAAAGCGCCTGCGCGGTCTCAATCAGCGCCTCGGGGGCAGCCACACGGTCAATCAGCCCAAATGCCAGCGCCTCTTCCGTCAAAATCTTCTGACCCCCCATCAGGATCATCTTGGTTCTTGATGGGCCAATGAGTGCCACCATGCGCGCAGGGTCACTGGGTTGGGGCAGAAACCCGAGCTTCATCACCGGATAAAAAAACTTGGCCCCCGGCACGGCGATGCGAATGTCACACGCCAGGGCCATACCCATCGCACCCCCGGCAAGTGTGCCGTTCAGCGCCGCAATGGTGAGACCGGGCAAGGCAGCGATCGCATTTGAGAGCCGCTCCCAAAGGTCGGACACCGCGAGACCCGCACGCGCTGCGTCAAGATCGGCACCTGCGCTGAATATCTTACCGCGCCCTGTCAGGATCACAGCGCGGGCTTCTCCTGCCCGCTCCATAATCTCGCACAATTCGCGCAGCATATCCTCGGTCAGCGCGTTTGCTTTGTCGGGACGGTTAAGCGTGACCGTCCAGATGCCGCCCTCTTGTGACAGCTCAATCATATCAGCCCAACTGCGCGGCGAATATCATCATCACGCAAGGAAATTTCCTCACCACAGTATTTGTCCGCCTCGGCGCTGCACATCCACAGCAAGCATTTTGCGGGCCAATCCGCAGGAATATGCGTCTCCCAATCCAACTGGCTCACAGGGTTGATGCCCGATGCTTTGATCTTGCGCTGCATTTCTGTGGCAACAGTGCCAGGCGACAGACCGATGGCACGGATGCCGTTGGCGCCTTCCTCCAGATGCAGGGAGCGGCCCAGCATGTTGACGGCGGCCTTGGATGCGCAATAGGCGCTCCATGCCTCAATCGCGTGATGGGCAGCACCCGAACTGATTGTCAGGATGGAGCCGCCGCCGCGCGCTTTGATCGCGGGCAAAGCGGCGTGAATCCCGTTGAACACACCTTTTACGTTGATGTCGATAAGTTGACCCCATGCGTCGGGATCAGCGTCGCCCAGATGGCTGATCGGATCGACCACGCCCGCGTTGTTGATGAGGACATCAAGCCCGCCGAACGCCTGAACTGTGGTGGCCACAGCCGATGACATCTCGCCATAGCGTGCCACATTGCACGGAATCGCAATCGCGCGCCCGCCAATTTCACCCGCAAGGGTGGCGATATCATCCTGAGAACGGGCAAGCAGGGCAACATTTGCACCTGCATTGGCAAAAACCCGCGCAGCTTCTGCACCGATGCCGCGGCTTGCGCCAGTGATCATTACAGTTTTCGAGGTCATATCCATTGGAATTCTTCCTGTTAGAGCAGGTTTAGGTGTGTTTGCTGTCGTAACCGTAGCGCGCAGCTGCGGCAGGGACCACCCCTTGACGCTGCCCCCACTTTGCCAGACTTTTGGGCAACACAATGAACCACAAGGATTTCCAGATATGTCACTTGCCCGCTCCTTTATGGCAACCACTGCAATTGGCCTTTCGCTCTTTGCATCTACCGCCTCTGCCGATCTCACGGCCCAAGACGTTTGGGGGGACTGGCGTGCCTATATCGAGGGCATGGGATACACCGTGACCGCAACCGAGACCGTAAATGGTGAAACAATTGCTGTGAATGACATCGCAGTCACAAGTACGGACGGCGCAGATACAGGCCAGATGACAATCCGTTTGGGTAGTTTGCAATTTGTCGGGAACGGCGATGGCGGCGTCGATGTCGTGATGCCTGCCAGTATGCCCATGACGATCGACATTCCGGCCCAAGGCGTCAATCCAGCAACTCAGGTTGAAGTCGTCTATACCCAGAGCGGCCAAAAAATGACCGCCAGCGGTGATGCTGCGGCGCTGGCCTATGACTATTCGGCGGACACATTCGGCATGGCGTTGACCTCGCTTACTGTTGATGGCGAAACAATGGGCAATGATACTGCGCGGTTTACGCTTAACGGCGCTGCTCTGGCCTCACGGACCGAAGTGACAGCTGCTGATCAGCGCACGTATGCCCAAACCATGCAAATCGGCAGTGTTGTATACGATATGTTCTTTGAGCAGCCCGGCGGTGTCGAAGCGATGAGCCTTAACAGCACACTCAACGATCTGTCTTTTAGCGGCAACAGCAACATGCCCGCAGGTGGCCTACCCACAACTCAAGATATGATACCTTTGCTTGCCGCAGGTTTTATGTTTGACGGCACGTTCGGCGCGAATGGGACTGAAACGCTGGTTGAGGTCACGTCGGAAGACGGCACATCAAAGTTCAAAACAGGATCGGCAAGCTCCACCCTCGGTGTGGCGATGGGAGCAGATGGCGTCCGCTATGACGTGAATGCGGAACAGGTACAGGTGGGCGGACAGTTGGCTGGCCTGCCCTTCCCACTGTTTTTCGAGATGGCACAATATGGTTTCGAGCTGCGCGCACCACTGGCCAAATCCGATGATCCACAGGACTTCAAACTCGGTTTCAATCTGACTGATTTCACCATGTCCGACATTATCTGGGCGCTGTTTGATGCCTCCGGCCAACTGCCCCGCGATCCTGCGAGCGTAGCGTTGGATCTGAGCGGCAAAGCCAAGGTTCTGGTGGACGGTTTCTCCGCTCAAGGCGCACAAGAGCTTGCAGCCAACGGCAAGCCCCCTGCCGAGGTCAACGCGCTCAAGATTAATCGCCTGCTTGTGGATGCAGTTGGAGCAAAATTGGAGGCCACAGGCGATATGACTTTCGACCAGACCGACACCACCACCATGGCGGGCTTTCCCAAACCGGTGGGTGACATCAACATTAACATCGCCGGTGCAAATGCGCTGATAGACAAGCTTACGGCGATGGGCATGCTTCCTGCTGAACAGGCAATGGGTGCGCGGATGATGATGGGGCTGTTTGCCGTGCCGGGTGCCGCGCCGGACACGCTGAAATCAAAGATCGAATTCAACGAGGCGGGTCAAATCCTTGCCAATGGGCAGCGGATTAAATAGGCCGCTACGCGTGAACAAAGGATTGAGGCGGCCCAGCGCGGGCCGCTTTTTCTTTTTGGGGTGCGCCCTTGCGGGGACAGGTACGCGCAGCTACCTCTATCCCCTAATCAGGAGAGTATGATGACCCAAGCCCTCGATGCGCTCACGGCGCAAATGCTGGACGTAGCGAAAATTGCTGGTGCTAACAGTGCCGATGCAATCGCCGTGCGCGGAACCTCCCTTTCGGTGGATGTACGGGCAGGTGTGCTTGAAGAAGCGCAACGCGAGGAGGGCACTGATATCGGTTTGCGGGTGTTTGTCGGCCAGCGCAGCGCGATTGTCTCAGCCTCCGATACGTCATCACGCACCCTGTCAGAGATGGCGGAGCGGGCTGTTGCTATGGCACGTGAAGCGCCCGAGAACCCCTACGCAGGGCTTGCCGATCCTTCACAACTTGCCACTGACTGGGATGCAGATGCGCTTGAGCTGTTCGATTCCGCGGCGGAACCTGATCCCGCTGCGTTGCAAGAGGATGCCGCACAGGCAGAAGCCGCAGCCTTGGCCGTTGAAGGCATTAGCCAAGTGCAATCTGCCAGCGCTGGGTACGGTGCGCGTGAGGTCCATCTGGCAGGCTCCAACGGATTTGCCGGTGGCTACCGCCGTACCGATCGTGGCCTGAGCTGTGTCGCGATTGCAGGCACAGGTGCGTCGATGGAGCGGGATTATGACGGGGACAGCCGCATTTTTCAAAGCGACTTGCGCAGCGCCACCGAGATTGGCCGCATTGCCGCCGAGCGAACACTGGCGCGTATCAATCCACGCAAACCACCTACAGGCACCTATCCCGTTTTGTTTGACGAGCGTATCTCGAGCTCGCTCATCGGGCATCTGCTTGGCGCCATCAACGGCAGTGCGATCACCCGCGGTGCGTCATTTCTGCGCGATGCGATGGGAGAGCAGGTTTTGCCAAAAGGCCTGTCGTTGATTGAGGATCCGCACCGTCCCCGCATCACAGGCAGTCGCCCATTTGACGGGGAGTTTTTGCCAACGTCCAAGCGCGCTGTGATTGAAGATGGTGTGTTGAAAAGCTGGACACTTGATCTGGGCACGGGCCGCCAACTTGGCCTTCCCTCGACAGGCAATGCCGCGCGCGGGACCAGCTCTGGCCCCTCACCCAGCCCGTGGAATATGGCACTGACCCAAGGCGGCGTGAGCCGTGATGATCTAATCCGCGACATGGGGACGGGCCTGTTGGTCACCTCCATGATCGGCTCCACCATCAATCCGAACACAGGTGACTATTCACGTGGCGCCGCGGGTTTGTGGATCGAGAACGGTGAGGTCACCCATGCGATTAACGAATGTACCATCGCGGGCAATCTGCGGGATATGTTACTGGCGATAATCCCTGCCAATGACGCGCGCGCGCATCTCAGCCGCGTTGTGCCATCGCTTTTGATCCCGAGCATGACCATTGCCGGCAGCTGACCTTCCCCTTCTGATCGACACGGTGCGCATGGCGGGCCGCGTCGCCACCAGCTTTGTCGGGAAATCGGCCAAGCGGTGGGACAAGGCGGATGGAGCCGGTCCTGTCACGGAGGCTGATCTGGCCGTGAATGACATGCTCAAGCAGCAGCTGCTTTTGGCTCGGCCCGACTATGGTTGGCTGTCTGAGGAAACCGAGGACGGGACCAAACGGCTTGGCCATGATCGCGTGTTTATCGTGGACCCTATCGACGGCACCCGCAGCTTTACCGAAGGGGCAAACACTTGGGCGCATGCGATTGCCGTAGCAGAGTATGGCCAGATCACATCAGCGGTGGTCTATCTGCCCCTGCGCGGCCTGCTCTATACGGCCGCAGTCGGGCGTGGGGCCTATCTTAACGGTACGCCCATTCGCGCTTCTGTTGAAACCGCGTTCGAGCAATCGACAATCCTCGCGGCCAAGCCTGCGCTTGCGGGTCCCACATGGCGCAGTGGCGCGTGCCCACCGTTCAAACGCGCATACCGCCCGTCGCTTGCCTACCGGTTGGGACTTGTGGCGGAGGCGCGGTTTGACGGAATGCTCACCCTGCGCCCCAGTTGGGAATGGGACATCGCAGCGGGGGCTTTGATCATTGCAGAGGCAGGCGGAACCATCAGCAATCAACGCGGCGCTCCCTTGCGCTTTAACAACGCCGATCCACGGCTTGATGGTGTCGTCGCGGGCGGTGCATCGATCCATGCCGCTTTACTTGACGCATTGACCTGACCCCCTTGTCCGCTTGACGGCATAGGCTTGCGCCGTGCAAACACACTCTAAGCAATATCAAAGGATACACTCCCATGACCCAACGTCTGCACCTTGTCTTTGGCGGAGAGCTCGTGACCCCAAGCGAGAATACATTCAAGGACGTCAATGACTTGCATGTGGTTGGCATCTTTCCCAACTATGATGCCGCCTATGACGCGTGGAAGAACGAAGCTCAGCGAACCGTAGACAACGCCCACATGCGCTATTTCATCGCGCATCTGCACCGCTTGCGGGACGAGGAGACACCCGCCTCCTCGACCGAAGAGCTGGGTTAAACCGGTATGGTCGGCTCACTCGGTCTTTCCGCGTATCGCGCGCTTGCGCGGCGTGGGGAGGCGCATCTGCCGACTTTTGACACCCCCCGCCCGAAGGGGGAGCTGTTGTGGATACACTGCGCGGAAACTGACGCATTTCTTGCTGTTCAGGACCTTACGCAGCGCCAAATTAACAGCCGTCCGGAACTGAATATTCTCATCTCTATGGTTGTGCTTCCCCACGATAATGGGGGCGCTGGAGCGATGTTTGATGACGGTATTCATGTGGTACAGATTTGCGATGATCATCCTGACAGCGTGACCGCGTTTCTGGATCATTGGCGTCCTGATTGTTGCGTCTGGACATGGGGCGGGCTGCGCCCGAACCTGATCCTGGCCGCAGCAGAGCGGAATTGTGTTCTCTATCTCATCAACGCTGATAGTGCCGGTTTTGACGGACGGCGCGACCGATGGCTGCCTGATGTGGCGCGCAATCTGCTGGCGCTGTTCACGGCCGTGATGGTGCGCACCCCTGCCGCCGCGCAGCGCTTGATGCAGCTCGGCCTTGAAAAAGACGACATCGAGATCACCACAGCGTTGCAAGCAGGCGGGCAGGCGCTGCCCTGCAGCGAAACGGACCTCGCCGACCTCGCCGCAACCTGTGTCGGCCGCGCAATCTGGTTCGCAAATGGTGTGCAGAAGGAAGAGTTACAAACAGTGCTGGCCGCACATCGTCAGGCGCTGAGACTATCTCATCGGCTATTGCTGGTGCTGCGCCCCGGCGAAAACCTGAGTGCAGAAGAGACTCTTGAAGTAGCACGTACCCAGGAATTTAGAGTGCTGAGCTGGGACGATGGCAACTATCCTGACGAGACGACCCAAGTGCTTATCAGTGATGATATCCGTGATGCGGGTCTGTTCTACCGCGTGGCACCTGTGTCGTTTTTGGGTGGCTCATTGATTGCCGGACGCCACGGTGTCGATCCTCTGGAGGCGGCAGCACTTGGGTCTGCCGTCCTGTACGGGCCCCGCGTCGGGCGACACTTACAAAGCTATTCGCGGCTTGCAACGGCGGGTGCTGCGCGCATCATCAATGACAGTGCCGCCCTTAGCATGGCCGTGTCACGCCTTGTGGCACCGGATCAGGCGGCGCTGATGGCGCATGCGGGATGGGATGTCGTGACTGAAGGGGCCGCGCTGACAGACCGGATCACCGATCTGGTACAGGACACCCTCGACACTCTTGAGGCGGCGGACTGATGCGCGCACCTGATTTTTGGCACCTCCCACGCGCCGGGCTCCGCGCACGGCTGTTGCAGCCGCTCGGCGCGCTTTATGCCCACGCTACCGCACGTCGGCTGGCGCATGGTGTGCGCGTGCAGATGGATGTGCCGGTGATTTGTGTGGGCAATATCAATGCGGGCGGGACGGGCAAAACGCCGACTGTGATTGCCGTAGTCGAGTATCTTCGCGATCTCTATCTCGAGCCACATATTGTTTCGCGCGGTTACGGCGGCACGTTGGAAGGGCCTGTCCGCGTTGATCCTGCGCACCACACGGCGGCACAGGTTGGCGATGAGCCGCTGCTGCTGGCCGCCTTTGCAGAAGTTTGGGTGGCACGGGATCGCGCAGCAGGTGCCGCAGCGGCACAAGCAGCAGGAGCGAAAGCGATTGTGCTCGATGACGGCTTCCAGAACCCCGCGCTAGCCTATGATCTCAGCATTGTGGTCGTAGATGCGCAGAAGGGTTTTGGGAACGGGCTGTGCCTGCCCGCTGGCCCCCTGCGCGAGCCTGTTAAAACGGGCCTCGCGCGTGCGGATGTCCTGCTTTCTATTGGAGATATGGCGGCGCAAGATGCATTTGATACCCCACTCTTGCCCGATGGTTTGCCCCATGTGCGTGCGTCACTTGCCCCGCTGCAGACGGGTATGGATTGGACTGACACGCCGTTGCTGGCATTTGCCGGCATTGCCCATCCAGAAAAATTCTTTTCTACCCTACGCGGCCTTGGGGCCACGTTGGTCCATGCCGAACCGTTGGATGATCACCAGCCGCTCACCGCTGCATTATTGGGGCGGCTGGAGACGGACGCTCGTGCCAAAGGGGCACAGCTTGTCACGACCGAGAAAGACGCAGTACGGCTACCGCCTGCGTTTCGAAGCAAGGTGATTACCCTGCCTGTGCGGCTGCAAATGGACGAAGATAATGCGCTGCTGGATGCATTAAAGAAGGTAGCGACAGCTGCAACCTGAGCCGGAATTCTCGAAATAATCGCCCGCTCCCTTAATCATCCTCACCAAGTTTTGGTGCGGGGCGATTCAGTGCCAATTCGGCACCGGAGAACTTAAATGGAGAGTTAATGCCAGGCACGCCGTCCAGCTCGATCTGCATACCCCGTGCTTTTACCTGCGGATCGTTGAACGTATCTTCCAGCGTATTGATCGGACCGGCGGGGACATTATTCGCCTCGCAAGTCGCCAACAGATCGTCACGTGTGCGCAGCCGCGTGGCCGCCTCGATCCGCGCGTTCATCGCGGGACGGTTTGCCACACGGTTTGCATTTCTCGCATAGTCGGGATCGGTTCCCATCCCCTCAAGACCCAGTAATTCGCACAGCCGTTGGAACTGCCCGTCATTTCCAGTGGCAATAATGAGATGCCCGTCGGATGTCTCGAACACCTCATAAGGTGTGAGGTTCGGGTGCGCGTTGCCCAGACGTGTCGGTGCGGTGCCAGTGGTGAGGTAGTTCATCGCCTGATTACCAGTGATCGCAACCGCACAATCCAAGAGCGCCATATCAATATGCTGGCCCACGCCAGTGCTGTTGCGCTGGTGCACCGCCGCCAGAATAGCCGTAGTTGAGTAGATGCCGGTGAAAATATCGGTAATCGCCATACCGTGTTTTTGCGGTTGGTGGTCCGGCTCTCCAGTGATGGACATCAGGCCGGAGATGCCTTGGATGATGAAGTCATATCCCGGGCGGTGGGCGTAGGGGCCGGTTTGGCCAAAGCCAGTGATCGAGCAATAGATCAGCTTGGGGAACCGCTCTTTCAACGTAGTATAGTCCATGCCGTATTTTGCGAGCCCGCCAGTCTTGAAGTTTTCGATCAAGATGTCGGCGTCCTCCAGAAGAGCATGCATCTTTGCTTGCCCCTCATCCGTGCGCAGGTCGACAATTACAGATGCTTTGCCACGGTTGGCCGAATGGAAATAGGCCGCTGAGCGGTCTTCATCGCGGTCTACAAAGGGTGGGCCCCACTGGCGCGTATCATCGCCAGCGGGGCTTTCCACTTTGATCACTTCCGCGCCCAGATCGGCGAGCGTTTGACCTGCCCAAGGACCTGCGAGCACCCGGGCCAATTCGATAACTTTGAGACCTGTGAGCGGAGCAGCCATCAGCCAGCCAATGCTTCGTCGATGGCTTCTTTCATGGTTTCATAGCTCATATTGGAGTATTTCTTGCCGTTGATCAGGAAGCTTGGTGTGCTGTCGATCCCGTCTGCTTCGGCGTTCTCTTTGTACCATGCGACCAAGGCTTGCGCGCGGTCACCATCCTGCAAGCATGCCTCAAGCGTGTCGTTATCGAGACCTGCGAGGCGACCAATCTTGCGCAACTCGCCCACAATCGCTGCGGGGTCACCTGCACGGCTCCACCCGTCTTGATCTGCATAGATCAGGTCAGCGACGCCAAAGAATTTCTCTTCACCGCCGCAGCGCGCAATCAAGGAGGCCCAGAGGCCAAAGCGATCAAAGTAGACCTCACGGTAGATGAACTTGATCTTACCCGTGTCGATATATTCAGCCTTGAGCTTTTTATACGCACCATTGTGGAACGTTGCGCAATGCGGGCAGGTGAAGGAGGCGTATTCAATCACCTCAACCGTTGCGTCGGGATTGCCAGAGATCATATCGGGGATAGAGGACGTATCCACATCGCCGCTGGTTGTTTGTGCATTTGCGGCGCCGGGCAGAGGCGCGTCAGGAAAGGCGACTGTCGTCGAGCTGCGGTTGCTGGTCATGTACCAGCCGCCAAGACCAAGTGCTGCAACGGAGCCAAGGAGGAGATTTCTACGGTTCATATCGGATGTCCTTCGTTCGTTAATTGTCTAGCTGGCGTACGCTCAGCGGTTTTGCTTGTTCAATATGTTCTCGCCCAGTCGTGCAAGGGCGTCGCGCAGGCTTTCGTCACCGATGGGCGCTGCTGTTTGTGTGGCGCGTGCTTTGATCGCAGGGTCAGGCACTGCAATATTCTTTTTGGGTGCGTGGTCAAAGGCGACGCGCCCGTCCGCAAACCCTGTCGCGGCGGTTTGGGTCACGCGCACCCGAGCGATGGCGTTATAGCCATAAACCGCATTCACCCGCACACGCAGTTGTTCTTTTTGCATCTCGAGCACAGGCGCATTCGCCCCCGTCGTCAATAAGGTAAGCGTAGCCCCCATACCACCACGGCCATATGACACCTCAACGGGCCGCGAGATTGCAGCAGCATCTTCGCCTGCAACCTCGGCCCAGTTGGTCAGCAGTCGCGACTGCGCAAACCCACGGCTCTCGGAGGCCTTGCGGATCTTGCTCGTCAGCAAGCTGGCGGTGCGAGCGAATCCTTTTGTTGTCGTGCGGCGGGGCGGCATTGCGGGCTTTCTGCTGTGGATGCTGGCACCCAAGGGGATGCCGCGCTATGTCTTCAAATACTATCATAGCGCAACGCAGCGGCCCTGCCACCATAGCAATTCAGGATTGGTTCATAAACAGTGCGTGATAACGATAACATCTCTGTAATGTTGCTGGCGTGGTATGATGCTCATGCCCGCAAAATGCCATGGCGCGTGTCGCCGCAGGACCGTGCGGCAGGGCAGTTGCCCGATCCCTACGCCATCTGGATGAGTGAGATCATGTTGCAACAGACCACTGTTGCGACAGTAAAAGAATACTTCAGACGATTCATCGCCCGTTGGCCCACCGTGCGCGATCTGGCAGCGGCGCGGGACGCGGATGTCATGGGCGAATGGGCGGGACTTGGATATTATGCGCGCGCGCGCAATTTGCTGAAATGCGCACGCTGCGTTGTGGATGAGTATGATGGCGTATTCCCTGCCGATCATGCCGCCCTGCTTAAGCTTCCCGGCATCGGGCCATACACGGCAGCGGCGGTCTCCTCGATTGCATTTGATTTGCCCCATGCCGTGCTGGACGGCAATGTAGAGCGCGTGATGGCACGGCTTTATGACGAGCATACGCCCCTGCCCGATGCCAAACCACAGCTGATGATCCATGCGCAGATCCACACCCCCGAACGGCGCCCCGGCGACTATGCGCAGGCGGTCATGGATTTAGGGGCAACGATTTGCACGCCCAAGTCACCTGCTTGTGGCATCTGTCCTGTGCGCGACCCTTGTGAGGCACGCGCGAAAGGCACCATGGCCGAGTTGCCCAAAAAGACGCCAAAAAAGGCTAAGCCCGTGCGTCACGGCACCGTATATCTGGGTCGCCGCGCCGATGGGGCATGGCTGCTAGAGACACGGCCCGAAAAGGGGTTGTTGGGTGGTATGCTCGGCTGGCCCGGATCAGACTGGGTTGATGTGAGCCTGCCGCATCCTGACAATGCGCCACCTGTTCATGGTGATTGGGAGGAATTCGAGGGCGAAGTGCGCCACACATTCACACACTTCCACCTCATCTTGCGCGTGATGACCGCAGAACTGCCACATGGCGCCAACCCTCAGGCGGGGGAATTCAAGCCACACAGGGAATTTCGCCCGTCCGATCTACCAACCGTGATGCGCAAGGCTTTTGACCTGCTGCGTGATGACGTAACGCCACATATGACAACTGACGGCTCGCTGATATAGTCTAGCGAGCATTGTAAGGTCAGAAACATGACAGATACTCCCGTTCCTCCCGCCGAAATGGCAAGGCTAAGCCGTGCGTTGCCGTTCTGGATATCTTTTGGGCTGATCCCCCTTGTGTGGGTCGGCGCGCTTTATGGTGGTTGGACGTTGCTGATTGTGCCGCTGGTGACGTGGTATCTGTTCTCAGTGTTAGACGCGGCGCTTGGGCTGAATACGGAAAATGCCGACCTAAGTGCGGGTGAGGATGATCTTTACTGGTACAAGATGCTCACTATCGTCTGGGCCCCCGTTCAATTTCTACTGCTGATCAACCTGCTGTGGTACGTCCCCCAAGCGGAGCATCTCAGTACACCTGAACGGGTTGGTGTGTTCTTTGGCCTTGGGGTGATCACGGGTACGGTAGGGATCAACTACTCTCACGAGCTCATGCACCAAAAGAGCAAGATGGAGCGTTGGATGGCCGATGCTCTACTGGCGATGGTGCTCTATTCCCACTTCCGCTCTGAGCATCTGCTGGTCCATCACCGCTATGTCGCGACGCCGCGCGATCCGGTTACCGCGCGCTATAACGAGGGGTTCCACCGCTACTATCCCCGTGTACTGCGCGAATGTTGGCACAGCGCGTTTAGTGCAGAAAAAGCGATGCTGGCGCGCAAGGATCTGCCCTGGACGGACCGTAGTAATCCGTTCTGGCGGTATTGGGGCTTACAAGCGGCCCTCTTTGTGATCGCATTCGCACTTGGTGGCTGGTCCGCTGTAGGGCTGTTTGTTGTCCAAGCCGGCGTTGCCATCTGGCAGTTGGAGCTGGTCAACTACATCGAGCATTACGGCTTGACCCGGAAACATCTGGGCGAAGGCAAATATGAACATGTGCAACCGCGCCACAGCTGGAACGCAGCGCATAAAGCGTCGAACTGGCTGTTGATCAACCTACAGCGGCACTCGGACCATCACTATAAACCCGACCGTCGCTTTGCCGTCTTGCAGAATTATGGCACTAATGAAGCGCCACAACTGCCCTACGGCTATCCGGTGATGACCGTTCTAGCGATGATGCCCCCGCTCTGGCGCCGCTTTATGAACCCGCGTGTGCGCCGCTGGAGGGAAATGTACTATCCCGAGATTACAGATTGGCGGGCTTATAATAAAGCCGAGACGCCACATCCGCGCTAAGCTCATATTAATCCCCCGCTGTGATACCTGTCTGAGCATTACAGCCGTTAGGAGATTCTTATGCAGCAGTACGCCACCGCAATGACGTCGCAGAATACGACCTGTTTGATCATTGAAGACAGCCAGTTTGACCAACAAATGATGACCCGCGTGGTGGATCGCTCGCAGGGCAAGATGCAGGTGCAAGTCGCGGAAACCCTCCAATCCGCGCGTGAGGCGCTGGCCGTAGGGCAAATCTCGCTCATCCTTTTGGACAACAATATGCCGGACGGTTTGGGTGCCGAATTCGCAATTGAGCTCGCGTCTAACCCGAAACTCTCTTCCATTCCTGTTATCATGTTCAGCGATTGGCCCACCCCGTTCATGTGGGAAAAAGCCGCCTCTGCCGGTGTTCTTTACATCGTAAATAAAGCAGAATTTGGTGTTCGGTACGTCGAGCAGGCTATGCGCAACGGAAAACGTAAAGAGGCGTGGTTGAGCTGAAAGACCGATAGCGGGGGAGGGTGAGTTTTCGCGATACGCGCCGAGTGATCACTTGCTCCGCAGCTCCTGTAAACTTCATTCAGTGCGCATCAAATCCAATGCTCATCTGATGGCCTTTATATCCCTGTCTATTTCAGTCTTGGCAGAATTATAGAGCGATTGGCTGGGTGAAGGGATTAAGTTCGGAAACAAGAGAAAAAGAACTCCTCCAACCGAGGGCTTTGGCAAGGTGCTCAACGAGATAAATCGGTGCAGCATGATCGTGTTCTGGATCTCCTTGATATTTAAACTTTCCAGTTCGTTGATCAGCGTATAAAAAAAGCCCCGCCATAAAGGCGGGGCCAAGGTGAGTGTCATCAGCGCATCCCTCATTTGGAGGGTGCGGTGACACTGGCGGTGTTCGAATTCTGGGGTAACTCAGGCTTGCATTTCTGCCCTGATTTGCTGGCGCAACACGTCGATTGAGACGGTTTTTCCTTCTTTTTTATAGCACCAGTATGTCCATCCGTTACAGCTGGGGGCGCCTTCACAGGCCGCGCCAACTTGGTGAATGGAACCTTTGACGTCAGCACCGATAAGCGTGCCGTCGGCGCGCACTTTGGCTTTGTGACGGTTGTTCATGGAATATAGGTTTTCGCCCGGACGCAGCATGCCACGCTCGACCAACTGGCCAAAGGGGACACGCGGCTCGGCACGTTTGGAGGTTGTGGTTTGGAGCGCCTCATTGTCGAATTTGCGGACGCTTGCGATGCGTTTGGTAGCCACCTTGCGGTATTCTTCCTCACGCTCGATCCCGATAAAGTCACGGCCGAGCATCTTGGCTACGGCACCAGTTGTGCCTGTGCCAAAGAACGGATCGAGAATTACATCGCCGGGGTTGGTGGAGCCGACCAGCACACGGTGCAGCAGGCTTTCGGGTTTTTGGGTGGGGTGCGCCTTGTCACCGTCCTCATTCTTCAGTCGCTCGTGACCGTTACAAATCGGCAGAACCCAATCACTGCGCATCTGAATGCCTTCATTCAGCGCTTTGAGCGCTTCATAGTTGAACGTGTACTTGCTGCTCTCGTCTTTACCCGCCCAAATCATTGTCTCATGAGCATTGGTAAATCGTTTGCCGCGAAAGTTGGGCATAGGGTTCGACTTGCGCCAGACCACATCGTTTAGAATCCAATAGCCTTGATCCTGCAAAGCAGCGCCAACTCGGAAAATATTATGGTAGCTGCCGATCACCCAGAGCGCACCGTTCGGTTTGAGCAAGCGACGCGCTGCCTTTAACCAGGCCTTCGTGAATTTATCATAGACGGCAAAGCTGTCGAACTGGTCCCAATCATTATCGACGGCATCCACTTTGGAATTGTCGGGGCGGTGCAAATCACCGCGCAATTGAAGGTTATAGGGCGGGTCGGCGAAGATAAGATCGACGCTTGCTTCGGGAAGTGAATTCATCACCTCGATACAGTCGCCATCAAGGATCGTATTCAGGGGAAGCGCATGCGCTTCCTTTGTTTTTGCTGTCATTGCTCTGCCTCATTGCCCGGTGCATTTTTTGCACTCGTTGCTTGCTGACCAAGATGACTGCAGAGCGATTCGTGGTCAATTTGTTTATTGAATCAAAATGTTAAGAATTATTCTTGCCACAAGATATTGTGTACCGGCTTGAACGAACGTCTATGGTGTGGGGTTACTCCCAATTCTTGAAGCGCAGACATGTGTCTTTTTGATCCATATCCCATGTTTGTCTCCCAGCCATACCCGGGGTGCTGTTGCGCCAAGGACAACATGACATAATCTCGACATATTTTGGCCATAATTGAGGCCGCTGAAATGGAAACCGAACGGGCGTCACCCTTGATGATTGTCTCGGACGGCAGGGATAATCCGCGTGGGATCATGTTCCCGTCGATCAGACAATAGTCGGGCGGGGTCTTGAGGCCTTCCAGCGCACGCACCATCGCGATGTGGCTTGCACGCAGAATATTGTGTTCGTCAATTTCCTCAACACTCGCGTGGGCGATGGATACATCCGCCACCTCCATGATTTGCGCATACAAGAGCTCACGTTTTTTATGGCTGAGCTTTTTGCTGTCGTTGAGCCCTTCAGGGATTCGCGCAGGGTCGAGTACAACTGCTGCTGCGGTCACCGGCCCGGCCAAAGGGCCGCGCCCTACCTCGTCAACGCCCGCGATGCGGACAAACCCGCGTTCTTGGGCCGCGATCTCAAATGAATAATCAGGTTCCATGCGTGTTGGAAACCGGATCAACTCAGGCTGCGCAAGAGAAAAGGGAGAGATGCCCGAACATCTCTCCCTTCCCTGTACCGTGCGGCGGAACATGCCACACGGTGATCGGCGCAAAAGCGTTGATACTCCATGCGCCAAATTCAGTTATCCACGCGCCAGACGGTAGCCGTTGCGACGTAAGCAGCGGGCGTCAAAACCGGCACGGACTCCTCTATCCGTACGGACCCGTTGTGCGCAGTCTCGTGGCAAATTGTTCGCAAAGCGGAAGTTCTGCTCGAGACAGCGGCGGCCAAACATATGGACCTGACCACGATGCGTGTTGAAGCTGCGAAAGCAGTTTTGCGGCAACAGCTTACGATCAACGCGGCGCGGCAGCGGCCTGGGTTGAACATGACGGTTTGTCTTTCCGTAGGTCCGCTGTCCGTGGCGCTGTACTCTTTGATGCCCCTGACTGTGAGTTGATCTGTTGGATTTGCGGACCACCTTCTTGTCGCGGTCCTTTTTGTTGTCGTGAATGATCTTGCCCACAATCGCGATCCCAAGGATTGTCGCCAGCGCACGTGCGTTGCGTTTGTCCCGATCGTTTCCTGCATATGCCGGGGCTGCGGAAACCGTCGTGAGGGCAATCGCAACAGCCGTAAAAGTGCCGATCAGGCGGGAGGGGATTCTAATGCACATGAGAATGATCCTTTGTTCTATGAAGGTGCGGCACGCCGGGGACGTGCTGCGGTATGGGATCAGTCTGGAGCGGGGCCAGCGGGCCAAGCAATAACATCGCGCCGCTATCGGATAACAATGGAGCAAGCGACACAGGATATTGTATATCAATTGAGAAAAACGCATGTTTGACGCTATGGAATACACTCGCCTCCCCCTCATCGCAGCAATGATAATGGTGCTCAGCACACCTGCATTCGCCGCTGATTGCTATGCCGATTATAAGGCCAAGCAGGACAACCCGCTTCGTCTGCATTACGGTGTTGCCGAAGTGACAGGACAGTGCTCCAAAGCATCTGCACGCGCGCAACTGTCCCAGCGGCTGAGCGCGCAAAACTGGAAACTGCTCAATGTTGTATCGGTTTTCGGTCCCGAGGGCCTCGCGAAAAGGAAAAACAGTGCCGGATCAAACTTCCTCCGCTTCTGACATGCGCCGCAGTGGTGGCCGGTTTGTCGTCATGGGCATCTGTACCGTTGCAGGGGTGCTCGTGATTGGGGCCATCGTGATGTTATGGTCCCTGCCTGATGCCAATGCGTTTAACGCGCGGGTTGAGCGTATTTTTGTCGAGAACGACACTCTGACCTCTGCCTCCGAGATCAAGCTGTTGGAGATTTTAGCGCAGTCTGGCACTGCCTTCTCGGACACGCTCAGAAACTACCGCGTGCTGATTGGCGTCTTACTCATCTTCGCGGCTGCGATGCTGGTGGCGGCGGTGGTGTTTCTCACCTTGCTGATCACCTTTAACCGCCGCATGGCACAGATTGAGCGGACGGGAATTCAGGTATCGTCCCTTTTGATCAGCCGTGAGGAGAATAAGGTATACCTCAACAACCTTGGCTTCAAACTTACCGACGCGGCTATGGAAACACTGGCGGTTTTGGCCGAGGCGCGGATGGATGACGATATCCTGTCCGGCTCCGAGATTGAGGGCGTGATCTCTGGCCGCTCGTCAGTAGATTGTGATGAGGCGGCTGGCGCCACACGTATCAAGCGATTGCGCGACACATTGGGCAACCAGATGGTCAGCGAGTTGCTGGTTAAAAACATTGCGCGGCGCGGCTATATGCTCGCGATCGATAAAGACGTGATTAAGGTCCTTTAGCTCGGGAATTCTTTTGCCTTGGTCCGCAGGCAACCGGCAAAAGCAACTGACCATAACGTCTCTCTGGTAAACCATGAGAGACAGGCGTTAGGGTGCGGCAATACCGTAAAAAAGGACTAGCCCAATGCCCGCACCCACGAACCCGTTCAAGAAAGCCCTCAAGCAGGGTGAAATGCAGTTTGGATGCTGGTTGGGTCTGGCCGATACCTTCTCCGCCGAGATGATGGGGCAAGCCGGTTTTGACTGGGTCGTGGTGGACGGAGAGCATGGGCCCAATGACCTGCGCTCGATCCTTGCACAGCTTCAAGTTCTAAGCGCAACAGATACCCACGCGGTTGTGCGCCTGCCCGTTGGCGAGACCTATATGGTCAAGCAGACACTCGACGCAGGAGCACAAACTTTGCTCATTCCAATGGTGGAGAGTGTCGAGCAAGCCCAGCAATTGGTGCGCGATGTGAATTTTCCGCCACATGGCGATCGCGGAGTCGGATATGCGCTGGCGCGCGCCTCAAAGTTCAGCACCATCGCCGATTACGGCACTACGGCAGATGCGCAAATCTGCCTGCTGCTCCAAGTCGAAAACCTGCGCGGGCTGGCGGCACTGGACGATATTCTGGCGCTTGATGGTGTGGACGGTGTGTTTATTGGCCCTGCCGATCTGGCCGCTGATATGGGTCACATGGGCAACGCGGCGCACGCGGACGTACAAGCGGCGATCATGGATGCAATCACACGCATCAGGGCAGCGGGCAAAGCACCCGGTATCCTGTCCACTCGTGATGAGATGACCAATGATGCCATCGCTGCTGGCGCGCAATTTGTCGCTGTGGGTGCGGATGTTCTGTTGCTCGGTCAAGCGGCGCGCGCATTGGCGAAAAAGTGGCAGGCAACCAAAGGATGAATGCCGGCATAGCGCTGCTCGCCTTTGCGTATGTCCTGAGCCAGTTTTTCCGCGCTTTTCTCGCAGTCCTTAGCCCGTTTCTCGCGACGGATATCGGCGCGGGACCAGAGGATCTCGCATTCGCTTCCGGCCTTTGGTTCATCACCTTTGCCGCGATGCAGCCGCCTATCGGTTGGGCGCTTGATACCATCGGCCCGCGACGCACTGCCGCGACTCTTTTGCTCTTAGGTGGCGGTGGCGGTGCCGCAGTTTTCGCCCTCGCCACAACGCCAGTTCACGTTTCTATTGCCATGGCCTTGATCGGGATCGGCTGCGCGCCCGTACTGATGGCCTCCTACTATATCTTTGCTCTGGATCACCCGCCTGTGCGCTTTGCGTTTCTCGCCGCGCTCATGGTTGGCGTTGGCACGTTGGGAAACATCGTCGCCTCCTATCCCACCACCCTCGCCGCCGAGACGATGGGTTGGCGCGCAGCCCTTTGGGTGTTGTGCGCTTTGGCCAGCGCCACGGCCGCAGGCATCTGGATCACCGTACGCGATCCGATCAAGGAGCCGACCGAGCAGAAGGGCAGCTTTGCCGAGGTCCTGCGCATCCGTGCGCTGTGGTTCATCTTTCCGCTGATGCTTGTGAGCTATGCCGAGGTTGGTGCGTTGCGCGGTCTGTGGATCGGTCCGTATCTCACCGAAGTGTTCAACGCCGCCCCGCGCGTGATCGGGCAGGCAACCCTCGCTATGGGGATCACAATGGTGATCGGCCCGCTCATCTACAGCAAACTCGACAACGTCTTTCGCACGTTGAAATGGGTCGTCTTTGTCGGCAGCTTTGGCATGCTATTGTCCACTTTCGGGATGATTATGCTGGTTGATCACAGTGTGGTGTGGGTCATCATCCTGATGTGCGCGATTGGGCTGTTTGGCTCAACCTATCCCGCGATCATGGCGCATGGGCGCAGCTTTTTACCGCCGCATTTGGTCGGGCGCGGCGTGACCATGCTCAACCTATGCAGCATCGGTGGGGTTGGCATCGCACAATTCGTAACAGGCAAGATGCACACACAGTATTCAGGCGGGGCATCTGCGGCGCTCCCTTACAGTATGATTCTCACATTTTTCGCGATATTGTTGAGCATCGGCCTCATCGCATATCTGTTTTCCCGCGATACGGAGCGCTGAATGCTGCGCCTCTTTCAATAAAACCCAAAGCGGTATAACACGCGCTGACCATCAACCATCAAAATTGGAGAAAACGAGATGGGTTATCGCGTTGTAGTCGTGGGGGCCACCGGAAATGTGGGCCGCGAAATGCTGAACATTCTGGCCGAGCGTCAGTTTCCTGTGGACGAGATGGCCGTGCTGGCCAGCCGCCGGTCATTGGGCACGGACGTCAGCTTTGGCGATAGAACACTCAAGACGAAAGACCTTGATACGTTTGACTTCACGGGCTGGGACATGGCGCTGTTTGCTGTAGGCTCAGAAGCGACTGCGAAATACGCACCTATCGCGGCCAAGCAGGGCTGTGTAGTGATCGATAACTCGTCTCTCTATCGCTATGATGCCGATATTCCGTTGATCGTGCCGGAAGTGAACCCCGAAGCGGTTCACATGTATTCAAAGAAGAATATCATCGCGAACCCCAACTGCTCCACCGCGCAGATGGTTGTAGCGCTCAAGCCGCTGCACGACCGCGCCACGATCAAGCGTGTTGTGGTCAGCACGTACCAGTCAGTCTCCGGTTCCGGCAAGGAAGGCGCAGACGAGCTTTGGGACCAGACCAAGAGCATCTATAACCCCGTCACCGACGTACCTCCGAAGAAATTCCAAAAGCAAATCGCCTTCAACGTAATCCCGCAGATCGACGCGTTCATGGATTCCGGTGATACCAAGGAAGAGTGGAAGATGATGGTCGAGACGAAGAAGATCATCGACCCAAAGATCAAGGTCACGGCAACTTGCGTACGTGTCCCTGTCTTCGTCGGCCACTCCGAATCGATCAACATCGAGTTTGAAGATCACCTCGACGAGAACGAGGCGCGCGATATTTTGCGCGAAGCACCGGGCATCATGGTCATCGATAAGCGTGAAGACGGCGGCTATGTCTCGCCCATCGAATGCGTGGGCGACTATGCGACATTCATCAGCCGCATCCGGCAGGACAGCACGATCGACAACGGGATCAACCTGTGGTGCGTCTCGGACAACCTGCGCAAAGGTGCCGCGCTGAACGCAGTTCAGATCGCAGAGCTGCTGGGCCGCGAATGTCTCAAGAAAGGCTGATTTCCGCCCATACGGAAACGGTTGAGGGGTGCCTGCGCGGGCGCCCCTTTTTCTTTGGTGTGCCGCGTTGCATGTTGGATTGAACATAAGGACCCATGAATATGCGCTTACTCCCTCTCGCCCTCGCCGCCCTGCCCCTTCCCGCTTTGGCCGACACCTATACAGTGACTTCAGCCCCGACCTCCGTCACCGTCTATAACGGATTTGCGATGGTCACCCGTGAGGTGAGTGTCGAGGTCGCGGCGGGCGCGCATGAGGTAATCCTTCCCGATCTACCACAGTGGGTGGATACGGGCAGCTTGCGTGTAACGCTGAGTGGTGCGGACCTTGGTGGAACGCGGTTGCGCACCGATGCGCTTCCTCCACAGTCGGACGGTGACAGTGCCGCAGTGACCGCCGCGAAAGAACGGATTGAAGCAGCAGAACGCGCTTTGCGTGATCTCGGTGATGCTGCGGCAGATGCAGGCGTCGCGTCCCAAGCTGCCGAAGCGCGGCTCAAGTTTCTCATGGGACTGGCCTCCAGCGATACGCTGCCGTCCACGCCAGATGCACTTGCCGATTTGGGCACGATGATTGAGGCCCAAACACTAGCGGCGACGCAGACACAGATCACTGCCCAGCGTGCCGTCCGCGATGTCGAGGAAGCTCGCCCAGACTTAGAGAAAGACCTGACAGATGCCCGCGCAACCTTGGCGGCGCTCACACCGCCAGCGGAACCGAAGGTATTGCTGGCATTATCCGTGGCAGCAGAAGGCGCTGGCACCGTGATTGCATCTGTCAGCTACCCCGCGCGCGCTTCTTGGCAGCCAACCTATGATGTGGTTCTGGCACGTGGCGATAGGGACAGTATGACATTGCGCCGTGCTGCTTTGATCTACCAGAACAGCGGCGAGAACTGGGATAATGTGACCCTCACCCTGTCGACTCTCGCCCCCAGCGGGCAGGTTGTACCGTCAGAGCTTTATCCCCCCCTGCTGCGGTTCGAGGACCCTCAACTGCGCGAAAAAACGCAACGGGCCAGGTCCAGCTTGAGTGCGGATTTTGCGGATGCGCCAATGGTCGCGATGGAGGCAGCGCCGGTCCCACAGCCCAATTTCGACGGACCCGGCGTGACCTATACGCTACCGAACCCGCTCACCATTGCGCAAAACGCCGAAGGTGCACGGGTTGAGCTGGATGCTCTTGAATTCAACGCCCGCGTGTTTGCCCGCGCCGTACCCGTCCGCGACACAACTGCCTATCTGATGGCCGAGGCCACAAACGAAAGCCGCGAGCCACTGCTCGCCGCTGACAGTGCGCAGGTGTTTATTGATGGGACGTTGGTCGGTCGGAGTAGCTTTGCCGCTGTTCCTGCGGGCGACACGTTCACACAAGCGTTTGGCCCGATTGAAGATCTGCGCCTCAATCACAAGATCATCGATCAAAGCGAAGGCGATCGTGGCCTTATCAACCGCAGTAATGCCCGAACCCAAGAAGTGCGTATGAGCATCGAGAACCTTGGAAACGATGCTTGGGAAATCGAGCTTCTTGAGGGCATCCCCTACAGCGAGCAGGACGATCTGGATATTGAATGGAGCGCGCGGCCGAGCGCTAGCGAAACTGACGTTGATGACCGGCGCGGGCTTGCGCAATGGAACCTGTCCCTTGCTCCAGAAGCGACCCAAGAGATTACGATCGAGCAGGTCATTCGTTGGCCCGATGGAAAAGTGTTGCGCTAACAAGGATGTCGCGTGATCAGCGCAACGCTTCCCCTTGAGTAGGCTGAGGGGGCAAATCAGTAGCAAGCATTGGAAGCATCGCGCCGAAACGCTCGATGAGCATGTCGTAGGCTGCGCCTACCGTCTCCGAATTACATAAATGCCTGTTAGTTGCCGAGACATGTATGCCAAGGCCCGCACCTAGAAGGCGCAGTTCCAGCCCCTCGCATGCGAGGCGGTTTATGAGATCAGGCCAACTGCTTGCCACCGCAAAATGAGCGGTCAGTATGCCTTGACGGGTAGGGTCGATCTGACCTGCGGGCATAATGCCCAGATGTGTTTTGCCAATTTCATGCTCGGGGAGTTGTGCGCCAAAACGCTTCACCAACGTCCCGTATGAAAAGCCAATTTCGGATCCTTTACAAATCCGGGTGCCGCAGCTTGATTTGAACAGGACGATCCCGCCACCCGGCGCGCGTACCTCATAACCATGAGGGCGAAGTCGCGCAGCCAGATCATCCCAATCACGCGCCTCTGCCATATCGCGTGCGAGGAGCACCTGCACAGCAGCGAGGAGCCGTTCGTCGGTATTGTCAGATCTATTCGAACCAAGTTGACGCTCCACCTCCCGCTTGAGCAGTTGGCGCACCATATGTCCGATTGTAACATCACGGGCTGTTGCCACGCGCTGTGCGCCAGACAACAGGGTGCGGGGTAGTTTGAGTGTGACTGATTCTGTTTCCATACCCAAGACTGCGGTGGGTATGGTTAAAGGCCTCTTAAAACCGCTCAGCCCTGAGGACGTCACAATCGACAATGCTCACAAAACAGATATTCTGCTCTACGACAGCAAAAGCCGCATCGAGCAGGAATAGGCACAGCACACCTTTGAACGGATTGACGATAAAGCTCCCGATTTCCTTGAGACCCTGCTCCCCCGCGGCCCAA